>DATJXO010000065.1:0-41748 GCA_035500055.1 Burkholderiales bacterium
CCCGATGCGGCGGGCGTTCTACGAGTACCACGCCGCCATGATGGAGCCCTGGGACGGGCCGGCGTCGATCGCGTTCACCGACGGCCGCCAGATCGGCGCGACGCTCGACAGGAACGGCCTACGGCCCTCGCGCTACATCGTCACAGACGACGACCTCGTGATCATGGGGTCGGAATGCGGCTGCCTGCCGGTGCCCGAGGAGCGGATCGTGAAGAAATGGCGGCTGCAGCCCGGCAAGATGTTCCTGGTCGACCTGGAGCGCGGCCGGATCATCGACGACAAGGAGCTCAAGGATCAGCTCGCCGCGGCGCGCCCGTACGCCGAATGGATCGATCGGATCCGCGTCAAGCTCGACGAAGTCGAATCCGAGAAAACCGCCCCGCTCAAGTCCTCTGTGCCGCTGCTCGACCGGCAGCAGGCGTTCGCGTACACGCAGGAGGATGTCAAGTTCCAGCTGCTGCCGATGGCTGCGAGCGGCGAGGAGCCGATCGGCTCGATGGGCAACGACGCTGCGCTGGCGGTGCTGTCGAAGAAGAACAAGACGCTGTACCACTACTTCCAGCAGCTCTTCGCGCAGGTGACCAACCCCGCGATCGACCCGATCCGCGAGGAACTGGTCACCTCGCTGGTGTCGTTCATCGGCCCGAAGCCGAACCTGCTCGGGATCGACGAGATGAACCCGCCGCTGCGACTCGAGGTGGGCCAACCGGTGCTCGATTTCTTCGAGATGGAGAAAATCCGCTACATCGAGCGCTACACCGGCGGCAAGTTCCGCTCGGAGGAGCTCGATATTACCTATCCGGTCGCCTGGGGCAAGGAGGCGATCGAGGCGCGGCTGGCGTCGCTGTGCGCGCAAGCCGAGGACGCGGTGCGCTCGGGCTACTCGATCATCGTGGTTTCGGACCGGCAGGTGAGCCGGGAGCGGGTCGCAATCCCGGCGCTACTCGCGCTCTCCGCGATCCACCAGCACCTGGTAAGCAAGGGGCTGCGCACCAGCACGGGCCTCGCGGTCGAGACCGGGAGCGCGCGCGAGGTGCACCACTTCGCCCTGCTCGGCGGCTACGGCGCCGAGGCGGTGCATCCGTACCTGGCGCTCGAGACGCTGCTGGCGCAGGCTGGGGATCCTGTCGAGGGCAGCAAGGCGATCAAGAACTTCGTCAAGGCAATCGGCAAGGGCCTGAAGAAGGTGATGTCCAAGATGGGCATTTCGACCTACATGTCCTACACCGGCGCGCAGATCTTCGAGGTGGTAGGGCTGGCGCGCTCGCTGGTGGACAAGTACTTCGCCGGCACCAGCTCCTCGGTCGAGGGGATCGGCGTGTTCGACGTCGCCGAGGAGGCGATCCGCATCCATCGCGCCGCGTTCGACGAGCGCGACCCGGTGCTC
Organism: Burkholderiales bacterium; assembly: GCA_035500055.1. Classification (GTDB taxonomy): domain Bacteria; phylum Pseudomonadota; class Gammaproteobacteria; order Burkholderiales; family SG8-39; genus RBG-16-66-20. Next base: position 1,388 of record DATJXO010000065.1, read on the forward strand.
GCCGCGATGCTCGACGCCGGCGGCGAGTACGCCTGGCGCGTGCGCGGCGAGGAGCATGCCTGGACTCCGGACGCGATCGCCAAGCTGCAGCATGCCACGCGCCAGAACTCGGCGACGACCTACCGAGAGTACGCGCAACTGATCAACGACCAGTCGCGCCGGCACCTGACGCTACGCGGCCTGTTCGAGTTCCAGTTCGAGCGCTGCAAGCCGGTGCCGATCGAGGGAGTCGAGCCCGCGGCCGAGATCGTCAAGCGCTTCTCGACGGGCGCCATGTCGCTTGGCTCGATCTCGACAGAGGCGCACACGGTGCTCGCGATCGCGATGAACCGGCTCGGCGGACGGTCGAATACGGGCGAAGGCGGCGAGGACCGCAAGCGCTACGCGCCGGTAAAGGCGGGCGAGTCACTGATGTCGCGCCTGGGGCGTGACCGCGTCGAGGTGGACATCCCGCTGCACGAAGGTGACTCGCTCAACTCCAAGATCAAGCAGGTGGCCTCGGGGCGCTTCGGCGTCACGGCCGAATACCTGGCCAATGCGCAGATGCTGCAGATCAAGATCGCGCAGGGCGCCAAGCCCGGCGAGGGCGGCCAGCTGCCGGGACGCAAGGTCTCCGAGTACATCGCGGAACTGCGCTACTCGACGCCGGGCGTCGAGCTGATCTCCCCGCCGCCGCACCACGACATCTACTCGATCGAGGACATCGCGCAGCTGATCCACGACCTGAAGAACGTGAACCCGAACGCGTGGGTGAGCGTGAAGCTGGTGTCCGAGATCGGCGTCGGCACGATCGCCGCCGGCGTCTCCAAGGCGAAGTCGGACCACGTCACCATCGCAGGGCACGACGGCGGCACCGGCGCCTCGCCCTGGTCCTCGATCCTGCACGCCGGGACGCCCTGGGAGCTGGGCCTCGCCGAGACGCAGCAGACGCTGGTGCTGAACCGGCTTCGCGGCAGAATCTCGGTGCAGGTCGACGGCCAGATGAAGACCGGGCGCGACGTGGTCATCGGCGCACTGCTGGGGGCGGACGAATTCGGCTTCGCCACCGCGCCGCTGGTGGTGGAAGGCTGCATCATGATGCGCAAGTGCCACCTCAACACCTGCCCCGTGGGCGTGGCGACCCAGGACCCCGTGCTGCGCCGCAAGTTCGAGGGCAAGCCCGAGCACGTGGTCAACTACTTCTTCTTCGTCGCGGAGGAAGTGCGCGAGTTGATGGCTCGGCTCGGGGTGCGCAAGCTGAACGATCTGATCGGACGCACCGACCTGCTCGACATGAGGAAAGGCATCGCGCACTGGAAGGCGAAGGGGCTCGATTTCTCTCGCGTCTTCCAGATGCCGAATATGCCGAAGGAAGTCGCGCGCTACCACGGCGAGGCGCAGGACCACGGCCTCGGCAAGGCGCTCGACAACCGACTGATCGAGCTGGCGCTCCCAGCGCTGGAGGGCCGGGAGAAAGTGGTGATCGAGACGCCGATTCGCAACATCAACCGCACGGTCGGCGCGATGCTCTCGGGCAGAATCGCTGAGCGTTATGGCCACGACGGCCTGCCCGACGAGACCATCCACGTGCGGCTGGCGGGTTCCGCGGGGCAGAGCTTCGGCGCCTTCCTCGCGCACGGGGTATGGCTCGACCTGATCGGCGACACCAACGACTACTGCGGCAAGGGGCTCTCAGGCGGGCGGATCACCGTACAGCCCTCGCCCAAGTTCCGCGGCGAGCCCACGGAGAACATCATTACCGGCAACGTGGTGCTGTACGGCGCCATCCAGGGCGAGGCGTACTTCCGCGGGGTCGCGGGCGAGCGCTTCGCGGTGCGCAATTCCGGCGCCGAGGCAGTGGTGGAGGGTGTCGGCGATCACGCCTGCGAGTACATGACCGGGGGCACGGTGGTGGTGCTCGGCACCACCGGGCGCAATTTCGGGGCCGGGATGTCGGGCGGCATCGCCTACGTGCTCGACGAGGACGGGACATTCGTGAAGCGCTGCAACCCGGCGATGGTGGCTCTCGAGCCTCTGGCCGCCGAATCCGAGCAAGAGGCGCGGCTCGAGCGCGCGCTCTGGCACAAGAGCGAGAGCGACGAGGCGATTGCGCGACGGTTGATCGAGCGCCACGCGCGCTTCACCGGCAGCGCGCGGGCGCGCCAGGTTTTGGAGCGCTGGCCCGAGTACCGAGCGAGGTTCGTCAAGGTTTTCCCGAACGAATATCGGCGCGCCCTCGGCGAGCTCGCCGCCAAGCACAAGCGCCTCGCGGCGTAGCGGCATGGGCAAGGTCACGGGATTCCTGGAATACGAGCGCCTGGAGGAGCCGCACGAGGCGCCCGAGGCGCGCAAGCGCCACTACCGGGAGTTCTACCTGCGGCTGTCAGACGACGAGGCCAAGGGCCAGGGCGCGCGCTGCATGGACTGCGGCATCCCGTTCTGCATGCAGGGCTGTCCGGTCAACAACATCATTCCCGACTGGAACGATCTCGTCTACCGCGGCGACTGGCGGCGCGCGATCGAGACGCTGCACTCCACCAACAACTTCCCGGAGTTCACCGGCCGAGTCTGCCCGGCGCCGTGCGAGGAGGCGTGCGTGCTGCGGATCAACGAGGACCCGGTCGGCATCAAGTCCATCGAGCACGCGATCAGCGACAAGGCTTGGGAAGAGGGCTGGATCGCCCCGCTACAGGCTGCGCCCCGGAGCGGCAAGTCAGTGGCGGTGGTCGGCTCGGGTCCCGCGGGCCTGGCCTGCGCGCAGCAACTCGCGCGCGCCGGGCATGCGGTCACGGTGTTCGAGAAGAACGACCGCATCGGCGGACTGCTCCGCTATGGCATTCCGGACTTCAAGCTGGAGAAGAAGGTGATCGACCGGCGCCTCGAGCAAATGGCCGGAGAGGGCGTGGTGTTCCGTACCGGAGTGAGGATCGGCAAGGCGGGCGCCGGGCAGGGCGTCGCGGACTGGTCCGGGCAGGCGTTGCCGGCGGCGCAACTGCTCGCCGAGTTCGACGCCGTGGTGCTTTCCGGGGGTGCCGAGGTGCCGCGCGACCTGCCGGTGCCGGGGCGGGAGCTCGAGGGCGTGCGCTTCGCCATGGAGTTCTTGCCGCTGCAGAACAAGCGCGTCGCCGGCGACGACGGCGTGCCCGAGCTTTCGGCGAAGGGCAAGCACGTCGTAGTGATCGGGGGCGGCGATACCGGTTCCGACTGCATCGGCACCTCGAACCGGCACGGGGCGGCGACGGTGAGCAACTTTGAGCTGCTGCCGATGCCGCCCGACGTAGAGCGCAACCCGGTCTGGCCCTATTGGCCGACGCGCCTGCGAACCTCCTCGTCGCACGAGGAGGGCGTCGAGCGCGACTGGTCGATCGCCACCAAGGCTTTCGTCGGCGAGGGCGGCAAGGTGAAGAAGCTTAAGGCGATCCGCCTCGAGTGGAAGAACGGCAAGCCGAGCGAGATTCCCGGCAGCGAGTTCGAGATGCCGGCGGACCTGGTGCTGCTGGCGATGGGGTTCGTATCGCCGGCGCAGGCCTTGCTGGAAGAGTTCGGCGTCGCCAGGGATGCTCGCGGCAACGCCAAGGCGGCGGCCGACGGCCCCGGAGGCTACGCGACCAGCGCGCCCAAGGTCTTCGCCGCCGGCGACATGCGCCGCGGGCAGTCGCTCGTGGTCTGGGCGATCCGCGAAGGGCGCCAGTGCGCGCGCGCGGTGGACGAGTTCCTCATGGGGTTCTCCGAGCTGCCGCGCTAGCGCGGCTCAATCGCCGGTAGGGGCGATGCGGAATTCGGTCACCGTCGGCTCGGAGGCGAGCCGCGCCGAGAAATTCTGCACGTTGGCGGCGTGCAGCGTGCGCAGCACCATCTGGTACTCGAACTCCCTCCCTTGGCCGGCTATGCGGTAGCTCATGTTGGCGACGCTGAAGCCGTGCTCGGCCACGAGCTGGCGCAGCGCAGCCTCCGGCATCACGTCGTTGCGCGGGAAACGGACCAGAAAGTTGGCGTAGAACTCCGAGGGCATGCGGCCTTCGATCCAGCGGAACACGGACAGCGTGCCGAGCGCAAGCACGGCGGCGATGCCGGCGGGGAAATAGAAGCCGATGCCGGTCAGGATGCCGATCGCGGCGGTCATCCAGATCGAGGCCGCGGTCGTCAGGCCGCGCACGGTGAGGCCCTCCTTGACGATCACGCCCGCGCCGAGGAAGCCGATGCCCGTCATGATTCCCTGTGCCATGCGGGTCGGGTCGAGGCTGGTGCGCGCCGCGGCGCCGGCGAACCAGAGCGACTCGTACACCGTGACGAGCATCAGCAGCGCGGAGGCGACGCAGACCAGAGCATGCGTGCGAAAGCCTGCGGCGCGGCCGCGGTAGCTGCGCTCGAGGCCGATGATGCCGCCGGCGGCAAGCGCCGCGAGCAGCCGGAAGCACATCTCGAAATAGTCCCGGTCGAGATTCATGACGGAAATGTGAAAAGTAGTCTATTCCCGTTTCCCACTAAGTTTCAAGGAGTTCCGGCCGGCCGGATGCTAGAATTGCGACCCCGATCCCGAATGCCGCTTCACGTCGTCATCCTCGCCGCCGGCAAGGGCAAGCGCATGCACTCGACGCTGCCCAAGGTGCTGCACGTCCTCGGCGGCCGCCCACTGCTCGCGCACGTGATCGCGGCGGCGCAGACGCTCAAGCCCGAGAAGATCCACGTCGTCCATGGCCACGGCGGCGAGGCGGTCAAGGCTGCGTTCGTGGGCGCGCAGGTCGAGTGGGTCGAGCAGGCGCGGCGGCTCGGCACGGGGCACGCGCTGTTGCAGGCGCTGCCCCGCGTACCTCGCTCAAGCACTGTGCTGGTGCTGAACGGCGACGTGCCGCTGGTGCGCGGCGAGATGCTGCGCAAGCTCGTCAAGTCGGCCGGCAAGGGTCTTGCCGTCGCGACGAGCGACCTGTCGCCGGCAACCGGCTACGGCCGCGTAGTGCGCGACGCCAAGGGGCGCGTACGTCGCATCGTCGAGGAAAAGGACGCCTCAAGGGGCGAACGCTCGATCCGCGAATGGTATGCGGGGTTTCTCGCAGGCAATTGCTCGCGCCTCGCGGGCTGGCTGGCCAAGGTCGCCAACCGCAACGCGCAGAAAGAGTACTACCTGACGGATGTGATCGGCATCGCCGCGGCCGCGGGCGCGCCGGTCAGCGCAGTCAAGGCTAGCGACCGCTGGGAGGTCGCGGGGGTGAACTCCCGCGAGGAGCTCGCCCTGCTCGAGCGCGCCTACCAGAATGCGCAGGCGAGGAAGCTGCTCGAGGCGGGCGTCGCGCTCGCCGACCTCTGGCGCGTCGACGTGCGCGGCGAGATGGAATGCGGGCGCGACGTTGCGATCGACGTCAACTGCGTCTTCGAGGGCAGGGTCAGGCTGGGCGACCGGGTACGCATCGGCCCGAACTGCGTCCTGAAGAATGTCAACGTGGCTGCGGACTCCGAGATCCTCGCCTTTTCGCACCTGCAGGACGCCGACGTCGGCGCGCGGGCGCGAATCGGGCCGTACGCGCGCCTGCGCCCCGGAGCCCGGCTCGACGATGAAGTGCATGTGGGCAACTTCGTCGAGGTAAAGGCAAGCCGCCTCGGCAAGGGATCGAAGGCGAACCATCTCGCGTACGTAGGCGATTCGGAAGTCGGCGCACGAGTCAATATCGGGGCCGGCACGATCACCTGCAACTACGACGGCGCCGCCAAGCACCGCACGGTGATCGAGGACGACTGCTTCATCGGCTCCGACGCGACCCTGGTCGCCCCCGTTCGCATCGCCAGGGGGTCCTACATCGGCGCGGGCTCCACCATCAGCAAGGACACACCCGCCGGCAAGCTCACGCTGGCGCGGGCAAGGCAGGTGACCGTCCCGCGCTGGACGCCACCGAGGAAAAGCTAGCCATGTGCGGAATCGTCGGCGCCGCCGCGCGGCGCGACATCGTGCCGGTCCTGGTCGAGGGCCTGCGAAGGCTCGAGTACCGCGGCTACGATTCCGCGGGTGTCGCCGTCAGCGACCGGGGGTTGAAACGCGTGCGGGCGCTGGGCCGGGTCGCGGCGCTGGCCGAGCAGATCGCCAAGGAAGGGCTCGCCGGCGCGACCGGCATCGCCCACACGCGCTGGGCTACGCACGGCGCCCCCTCGGAGGCCAACGCGCACCCGCATATCTCGGGCGGCCTCGCGGTGGTGCACAACGGAATCATCGAGAACCACGACGCGATCCGCGCGCGCCTCAGGGCGGAGGGCTACAAGTTCACCTCCGAGACCGATACCGAGGTGATCGCGCACCTCATCGAGCACTACCGCAAAGAGAGCAAGGACCTGTTTGCTGCTGCGGTGCGGGCGGTGGCCGAGCTGGAGGGCGCGTTCGCAATCGCGGTCGCCTCGGCCGACGCGCCCGACACCGTGGTCCTCGCCAAGAAGGGGGCGCCAATCCTTCTCGGCCTCGGCGAGGGCGAGAACTTCGCGGCTTCCGACGTATCCGCACTGTTGCAGGTGACGCGCCGCGTCATCTATCTGGACGACGGCGATTGCGCGGAGATAAAGCCGGACAGCTACCGCATCGTCGACGCCGATGGCCAGCCGGCCGAGCGCAAGGTCCACGTCTCCGAGCAGTCCGCGCAGGCTGCCGAGCTCGGCCCCTATCGGCATTTCATGCAGAAGGAAATCTTCGAGCAGCCGGTGGCGATCGCCAACACGCTGGAAACGGTGCTGGGCGCGAGCTCTCTGCAGGCCGGGCTGTTCGGCGCCGAGGCGGGCGACCTGCTGAAGAATGCGACATCGGTGCACATCGTCGCCTGCGGTACGAGCTACAACGCGGCGCTCATCGCGCGCTACTGGCTGGAAGCCATCGCCGGCATCCCGACGCGCGCCGAGATCGCGAGCGAGTACCGCTACCGCCAATCGGTCCCCGATCCGAAGGGCCTGTTCATCACGATTTCGCAGTCCGGCGAGACCGCCGACACGCTGGCAGCGCTGGAGCACGCCAAGGAGCTGGGTTATCAGTCGACGCTGTCGATCTGCAACGTGCCGGAGAGCTCGCTGGTGCGCGCCTCCAAGCTTCGCTTCCTCACGCGTGCCGGCCCGGAAATCGGCGTCGCCTCCACCAAGGCGTTCACCACCCAGCTCGCAGCCCTGTTCCTGCTCGCGCTGGTCACCGCGCGCGCGCGCGGACGGCTGGATTCGGCGACGGAGCGGGCCTACCTGAAGGCGCTGCGGCACCTGCCGGCCGCGATGACGCGGGTACTCGGCGCCGAGGAGGAAGTGCGCGTCTGGGCAAAGCGCTTCGCGACCAGGGAACATGCGCTGTTCCTCGGCCGCGGCATCCACTGGCCGATCGCGATGGAGGGCGCGCTGAAGCTCAAGGAAATCTCCTACATCCACGCCGAGGCGTACGCGGCGGGGGAGCTCAAGCACGGCCCCCTCGCGCTGGTGGACAAGAGCATGCCGGTGATCGCGATCGCGCCCAGCGACCAGCTGATCGAGAAGCTCAGATCGAACCTGCAGGAGGTACGCGCACGCGGCGGCGAGCTGTTCGTGTTCGCGGACGTCGGCAGCCGCATTGCGCCGGGCGAGGGGGTTCACGTTATCAAACTCGCCGAGCCTGCGGGACCGCTGTCGCCGATCCTGCACGTTGTTCCGCTGCAGCTGCTCGCCTACCATACGGCGCTCGCGCGCGGCACGGACGTCGACAAGCCGCGCAACCTCGCAAAGTCCGTCACGGTCGAATAGGCCCGCGAGATGAGCTGGGACGCCGTCGTCGTCGGCGCCGGCCACAACGGCCTCGTCTGCGCCTGCTACCTCGCGAAAGCGGGGCTCAAGGTGAAAGTGCTAGAGCGGCGCGCGGTGGTCGGCGGTGCCTCGGTGACCGAAGAATTTCATCCCGGGTTCCGCAATTCGGCCGCCGCCTACACGGTGAGCCTGCTGCAGCCGAAGGTGATTCGCGAGTTGCGTCTGACAGAGCATGGCCTGCGCATCGTCGAGCGGCCGATCTCGAATTTCCTGCCGTTGCAGAACGGCTACCTCAAAGTGGGCGGCGGGCTGGAGGCGACGCAGGCCGAGTTCGCGAAATTCTCCGCGCGCGACGCGAAGCGCCTGCCGTCCTACTGGGAAACGCTCGAGCAGGTAGCGGAGGTGCTGCGCGCCGCCGTGTTGGAGACGCCGCCGAACGTGGGCGGCGGATGGCGGGACGCGATCAGGGCCTTGCGCTTCGGAAACCGGCTGCGCAGGAAGCCGATCGAGCTGCAGCGCGACCTGCTGGGACTCTTTACGCGCAGTGCGGCCGACTGGCTGGGGGACTGGTTCGAGTCGGGGGCGGTGAAGGCGGTGTTCGCGTTCGACGCCGTAGTCGGCAACTTCGCGAGCCCGTATCACCCGGGGACTGCCTACGTACTGCTGCACCACTGCTTCGGCGAGGTGAACGGCGAGCGCGGCCTATGGGGCCACGCGATCGGCGGCATGGGCGCGATCAGCGAGGCACTTGCCGCGGAGGCGCGGCGGCTCGGCGTCGATCTCGAGTGCAACGCGCCGGTGGCGTCGATCGCACCGGGGTCCGTACGCCTGGAGGACGGCCGCGAGGTCGCCGGCCGCACGATTGCGGCCAACGTCGATCCGAAGCGCCTTTTCCTGAGGCTGGTGGACGGCGCGCTGCTCGACCGTGACTTCCGCGAGCGCATCGAGCGCTACAAGTGCGGCTCGGCGAGCTTTCGCATGAACGTCGCGCTTTCGGCGCTGCCGCGCTTCGCCTGCCTGCGCGAGCCGGGGCCGCACCTCGCCTCGGGCATCATCCTTGCGCCCTCGCTCGAATACATGGATCGCGCCTACCTCGATGCGCGAGAGCACGGAATCGCGCGGCGGCCGATCGTCGAGATGGTGATTCCGAGCACCCTGGATGACTCGCTCGCGCCCAGGGGCGCGCACGTGGCGAGCCTGTTCTGCCAGCACTTCGCGCCGGAGGCGGACTGGGGGACTCGCAAGGCCGAGGCGGTCGAGCGCATCTTCGAGGTTGTCGAGGAGCAGGCGCCCGGATTCCGCGCGAGCGTGATCGCGCACTCGGCGCTCTCGCCCGCCGACCTCGAGCGCGACTTCGGGCTCACCGGCGGCGACATCTTCCACGGCGTGCTGTCGCTCGACCAGCTCTGGTCGGCCCGGCCGCTGCTTGGATACGCCAGCTACCGAACCCCGATAAAGGGCCTCTATCTCTGCGGCGCCGGCGCACACCCCGGCGGCGGCGTTACCGGCGCCCCGGGGCACAACTGCGCGCGCGAGATTCTGCGCGACCTGGGCCGTTCGTTGCCGAGACCGCGGTAAAGAACTCCGGCGACGGCGACTCTGGCCGCCCGCGGATCTCCTCGCCGCGAGGACGCTTCAGCCGGCGGGGTAGCCCGCCTGCTCGAGCGCCTTGGTCAGCGCGCCGAGCGGCTTGCGCGTCTCGATGCGCACGCGCTTGGACTCGAGGTCGATGTCGACCCTTGCTTCCGGGTCCACCGCCTTCAGCGCCCTGGTCACCGCGCTGACGCAGTGGCCGCAGGTCATGTTCGTCACGCTCAACTCGATCACGGCATTCTCCTTGGAGGCAATGGAAAAAGCCTAAACCTTCCAGCGATGGTAAAGTCAAGCTTGACCTTCCCATTATTGGAAGGTTCAAACTTCAACAGTGGACATCCGGCTTCAGATCTCCGGCATGACTTGCGCGTCCTGCGTGGCGCGGGTGGAGAAGGCGCTCGCCCGGGCGCCCGGGGTGGTTTCGGCGTCGGTCAACCTCGCCACCGAGCGTGCCGACGTGGTTGCGCGCCCCGGCACCGAGCTCGAAGCGCTGAAGCACGCGGTCGAGGATGCAGGGTACGGCGCAGCCGCGATCGAGGAAGCGAAGCGAGAGGCGCCGGCCCGCGGCGCGCTCCCGGACTGGTGGCCAGTCGCCGCCGCGGCGCTGCTCGCCGTGCCGCTCGTCGTGCCGATGGCGGCCGAGGCGCTCGGCGTGCACTGGACGCTGCCGGGGCGGCTGCAGCTCGCGCTCGCCTCGTTGGTGCAGTTCTGGCTCGGCGCGCGCTTCTATCGCGCCGGCTGGGGGGCGGCGAAGGCGCGGAGCGGCAACATGGACCTTCTGGTCGCGCTCGGCACGAGCGCGGCCTACGGGCTGTCGGTCTACGAGCTGTTCTGGGGCGGCGGCCACCTGTATTTCGAGACCTCGGCGGCACTGATCACCTTCATCCTGCTCGGCAAGTGGCTCGAGGCGCGCGCCAAGAAGAGGACCACCGAGGCGATCCGGGCGCTCAACCAGCTGCGGCCCGAGCGGGCGCGCGTGCGCCGCGACGGCCGCGAGGCCGAGGTGCCGCTCGCCGAGGTCCGCCTCGGGGATCTCGTGATCGTTCGTCCCGGCGAACGCGTGCCCGTGGATGGCGAAGTGCGCGAGGGTCGGAGCCATGTCGACGAGTCCCTGCTGACCGGCGAAAGCTTGCCGGTCGCGAAGGCGCGAGGCGCGCGCGTCACCGGCGGCTCGATCAACGCCGACGGCCTGCTGGTCGTGGAAACGCGCGCGATAGGCTCGGAAACGATGCTCGCGCGCATCATCCGTCTGGTCGAGGACGCTCAGGCCGCGAAGGCTCCGATCCAGCGCGTGGTCGACAAGGTAAGCGCCGTGTTCGTGCCGCTCGTGCTCCTGGTCGCGCTGGCGACGCTGGCGGCGTGGGGACTCAGCACCGGGAGCTGGGCCGCCGCGCTCCTGAATGCGGTCGCGGTGCTGGTCATCGCGTGCCCGTGCGCGCTCGGCCTCGCGACGCCCACGGCGATCATGGCCGGGACCGGTGTCGCGGCGCGGCGCGGCATCCTCATCAAGGACGCGCAGGCGCTTGAGATCGCGCATTCGATCACCACGGTGGCGTTCGACAAGACTGGCACCCTCACCGAGGGGCGGCCCGCGCTTGTGGCGCTGGATGCGGTCGCCGGCGACTCGCGGGCGGCGCTGCGGCTCGCCGCCGCGCTCCAAGCGGGCAGCAACCATCCGCTCGCCCGGGCCGTGACGGCGTCGGCCGAAGCGAAAGGTGTTGTGCCGCTCCCCGCCCGCGAAACCAAGGCGCTTGCGGGGCGCGGCGTGCAGGCGAGCGTGGAAGGCCGGGTCCTCTACCTGGGCAGCTCGTGCCTGATGCGCGAGCTCGGCGTCGACACGGGCGCACTCGCCGCGCGCGAGCGCGCGCTCGCGCGCGAGGGCCGCACGGTATCCTGGCTCGCCGCCGAGCAGGGCGGCGTGCGGAACTTGGTGGCGCTGCTCGCCTTCGGCGACACCGTGAAGCCGGGAGCGGAACAAGCGGTCGCGCAACTGCGCCGGCTAGGAGTGAAGACCCTCATGCTCACTGGCGACAACGAGGATGCCGCGCGCGCCGCGGCGGCGGCTCTCGGGATCGACGCGGTAAGGGCGGGCGTACTTCCCGAGGAGAAAGCGCAGGAGCTGGCCGCCCGGCGCGGCCCCGGCGCGGTGGTCGCGATGGTCGGCGACGGCATCAACGACGCGCCCGCGCTGGCCGCTGCGGACGTCGGCATCGCGATGGCCACCGGGACCGACGTCGCGATGCACACGGCGGGCATCACGCTGATGCGCGGCGACCCGCGGCTCATCGCCGACGCGATCGACATCTCGCGCCGCACCTACCGCAAGATCCTGCAAGGATTGTTCTGGGCGTTCTTCTACAACGTGATCGGCATTCCGCTGGCCGCGCTCGGTTTCCTCAACCCGCTCATCGCCGGCGGCGCGATGGCGCTCTCAAGCGTGAGCGTGGTTGCCAACGCCCTAGGGCTGCGCCGCTGGCGCGGCGCGCCGCCCGGCGGCGGAGCGTCGCCGCGCGAGCGGGGACAGGGCGACGCCCCGGCGCCCGGGCTGCTCGAGGCGTGAAACCCGGAGAGGACGGACGCATGGGCGATGTAGAGATGAACATCGGCGGAGCGGCGCGCGGCTCCGGCGTATCGCCGAAGATGATCCGCCACTACGAAAGCATCGGCCTGATCTCGCCGGCGAGGCGCACGCTAGCCGGATACCGGACCTATACGAGCGCCGACGTGCACACGCTGCGCTTCATACGCCAGGCGCGCGCGCTCGGGTTCCCCATCAAGCAGATCGAGCTGCTGCTCGGACTGTGGCGTAACCAGCGCCGGCCGAGCCGCAAGGTGAAGGAGCTGGCGCTCGCGCATGTCGCCGAGCTGGATGCGCGCATTGCCGAGCTCGAGGCGATGAAGCGAACGCTGCAGCGGCTCGCCGAGCATTGCCACGGAGACGAGCGGCCGGAATGCCCGATCCTCGACGGGCTCGCGCGATAGGTCAGCCGGGCGGGCGGCGCAGCCAGCGCCAGAGCGGATAGTCCAGCGAAAGCTTGCCCGGCCCGTAGGCGAGCAGTACCAGCAGCAGCGCACCCCAGTAGAAGTGGCCGGAGAGCGCCGCTTCGTTGCCGCCAAGCGCGTGCCAGTAGCTGACGACTGCCACGACGTTCACTACGAAGAGCGAGGCGGCGGCGAAGCGCGTTGCGAGGCCGAGCACGAGCAGCACCGGAAAGAACAGCTCGCCGAAGGTGCCGAGCGCCGCTGCGAGCTCGGGCGGCAGCAGCGGCACGTGATATTCCTCCTGGAACAGGAACACGGTCTTGTCCCAATCGTCGATCTTGGTGAGGCCGGATTTCCAGAACACGTTCGCGACGTGGAGGCGGATGGCCAGTGCGAGCAGGTGCGAAGGCCAGCCGAGCCAGCCGATTGCGCGCTCGGCGAGCGCGACGAAGCGTTGCCTCATGGCGATGCCCCTCTTTCCTAGTCGAGCGCGACGATGGCACCCAGGGAAACCCAGGGGGCCAGCGCGTTTCCGGCGTCGAACGCCGGGTCGGCGTTGGCGGCCGCGCGCAGCGCCTCGCCGAGCGAAGCGCCGTCGCGCGCAGCCGCGAGGAAGCGGAACTCGCCGCGCGCGAGCGTCGCCACCTCGGCGCGCCACTGCGGCCGATGCACGAGCACGCGATCGGGCCCGCTGTCGAGGTTGACCTCGATCGAGCCGGCGAAGCCGGGTTGATGCACTTCCCAGATGCGCGCCAGGGGCCAGCGCGACTCCATCAGCGCGCAGGCGGGCGCAAGCCGGGGGCGGAGCATCGCCTGCCGTTCGGCCGGCACTGCGGCGAGCCGGGCCGGGTCGAACGCAGGCGCATCCGCGGCGTAGTAGGCGAGGTGTGCGAGCCACTCCAGGCGCGCCACGTCCGGCAGGTAGGGCAGGTCGCGCGTATGCGGGAACTCGGAGACGAATTCGGCGAGCCGATCGCCGCAGGCATTGAGGTCCCCGCTCCGCGACGGCTGCGCCCGCGCGTACTCGCGCGCGAGCCCTTCGAAGAACTCCTCGCCCACGATCGCGCGCACCACCGGGTAGGCGCCGCCGAGCGCCTTCGTTGCGTTGCCGTAGAGGTTGCCGCGATAGATGCCGAGGCGTTCGATCGGGCCCGCGCCGCGCAGCATCGGCGAGAGCGCCGGGGCGCGCGTCGCATCGATCAGCGCGCCTGCGAACGCCTGCTGCAGCTCAGGCAGCGAGCGCATGCCGCGCCTCGAGCCGCGCCCGGGCTTTTGAAGCTTCCGCGAGGAGCACGTCGAGCGCCGGCAGGCCGGTGTCCCACTCGATGAGCGTAGGCACCGCGCCGAAGCGCTCGAGCGCGGCCTCGTAGAGCCGCCACACCGGATCGGCGACGCGGTCGCCATGGGTATCGATCAGGCAATGCTCGCCCCTGAAATGCCCTGCGAGGTGGATCTCCTTCACGCATCCGCGCGGCAGCGCCTGCATCGCGGCGAGCGCGTCATTGCCATGGTTGACCTGGTTGACGTAGAGATTATTCACGTCCAGCAGCACGCCGCAGCCCGTCAGCGCGACGAGCTGCGCGATGAACTCGCCCTCGCCCATGTCGCGCGCGGCGAACTCGACGTAGGTCGAGACGTTCTCGATCAGGACCGGGCGCTGCAGCCGCTCCTGCAGCCGCTCGACGCGCGGCGCGACGAGCGCGAGCGCCTCCTCCGTGTAGGCGAGCGGCAGCAGATCGTTGAGGTGCCGTTCGGGCGTCGCGCACCAGCACAGGTGCTCGGAGACCAGCACGGGGTCGAACTCGGCCACCAGCCGCTGGAGCCGGCGAAGGTGGGCTTCCTCCTGCTCGCACGACGAGCCGAGGCCGAGCCCCACGCCGTGCAGGCTGACCGGGTAGCGCTCGCGCACGCGCGACAGCACGTGCCGGTCCCAGCCGCCGGCGCCGAAATAGTTCTCGCTGTGGGCCTCGACCCAGCCGACCGGCGGCCGCCCGTCGAGGAAATCCCGGTAGTGGGGCGATCGCAGCCCCACCCCGGCGCCGAGCGTCAGGACTTCTTCTCCATGGGCCCCATCGTGCCGCCCATCTGCTTGCAGGTGCCCGTCTTCACATATTTGAAGTCGTGCGGGTCGTTGTCGACCTTGGATTGCCCGGCGCAGGCGTGCGCCGTCTTGTCGCTGCCGCAGTCGTTCTTGCCCGCCTTGGCGATGCCGAAGCACTTCTCCATCCCCTTCGGGTCGGCTGCGAGCGCGCCCGATGCCGCGCCGAGCGCGAACAGTCCCGCCACCGCCGCCGTCACAAGCTGCTTTCCGTCCATGAATCCTCCAGAACAAGGTTGGTCAGGTCACGCAGGCCCGATCCGGGCCCCGCCTTGGGTCGCGCCACCCGGCGCCCGCCTTACAGGCCCAGCGCCTTGCAGCCGTTACGGGCTGGCCCGCCGCCCGGATGCGGCAGGGCCCAATTTCGAATCTGCGACATGCGATTGCATCCGGCGCGCCCAGCTTCTACGCTTGCCAAAACGCGAGGAGGAAGCATGGCCGCCGCACCGGTCGTCGACGTCCACACCCACATGCTCAACTGCGAATGGCTGCAGTTGCTGGAGAAGCACGGCCGCCCGCGCTACACGCTGAAGAGCGTGGTCGGCGGGCTGCGCGCGGTCCATCTCGACGGCGCGCCGTTCATGACGCCGATCCCGGAGATGTTCGACTGGGACCTGCGCATCCGCAACATGGACCGGGTCGGCATCGACGTCGCGGTGGTATCCCTCACCTGCCCGAACGTTTGCTGGGGCGGAGCGGCCGTGAGCCTCAGGGCGGCGCGCACCATGAACGACGAGATGGCGCGGGCGCGCAAGACCTGGCCCGACCGCATCCAGTGGTTCTGCTCGTTGCCCTGGCAGCACGAGAAGGCTGCGCTCGCCGAGTTGAGGCGCGCCCTCAAGGCGGGCGCCTGCGGCGTCATGGTGCTTGCCAACATCGGCGGCAGGCCGCTCACCGACCCGGCGTTCGCGAAGATCTGGCAGGCGATCGACGTCGCGGCGTTGCCCGTGCTGATCCACCCGACTGCGCCGCCCGGCGTCGCGGAGATGGAGATGCAGCAGTTCCAGCTGGTCGCCTCGATCGGCTTCACTGCCGACACCACGCTCGCGGTGGCCCGCATGATCTACGACGGCTTTTTCGACCGCTTCCAGCGCCTCAAGATCATTGCCAGCCACGGCGGCGGGACGCTGCCCTATCTGATCGGCAGGCTCGACCAGTGCTACGAGCACATCCCGGCGTGCCGCACGAAGACGCGCGAGAGGCCGAGCCTGCATGCGCGCCGGATCTACGCCGACGCGGTGGTGTTCGGCGACGACGCGCTTGCGATGGCGCTGCGCGTGTTCGGAACCGGCAACGTGCTGTACGGCTCGGACTATCCGCACACCATCGGCGACCCGATCGGCTGCCTCGCGCGCGTCGACCGGCTGCCCGAGGGCGCGCGCGAGCGCGTGCGCGGGCGCAACGCGGAGCGGATCTTCGCTTTCCGCTAGCTGCTGCGGATCGGCAGGTGCGCGGCGGCCGCGCAGCGCGCGATGAAGCCGGCGCGGTGCTCCTCGGCCGGGAGCGGCGAGTCGAACACGGCCTCTACCTCGGCGCGCAGGAACTGCTCGTCCTCGGGGTCGTGCACGAACCAGCGCAGCTCCGGGGCGAAGGCGCGGATGGCGACAAGGTCCTGCTCCAGCCGGCCTACGAACGCCTCGCGCGTGACGCCGTTGTCGCGCGCCAGGGCAGCGTTGCGGATGAAGTCGCCGCCTTCGCGGCACTCCACCACGCTGTGCGGCTGCGCCGCGGCGCCCGAGGCCGCCAGTAGCAACACGATCGTAACAAGGGCTCGCATAGGGCTACCCTATGCCAGTCGCAGCGCAGCATGCAATTCCCCGATGCGAGGGCGCGCGGGGTTAGACTGTGCGTTTCGTCCGCGGGGCCGGTCGTGACCATCTACTTCGAAAGCGCCGCGCGCAAGCCGCGCGATCTTCCCATGTCGCAGGCCGAGCGCGAGTCCCGCGTGCTCCTGGCCGCGGCCTACCGCGTCTTCGACCATCTCGGATGGACCGAGATGATCTTCAATCACATCACGCTGCGCGTGCCGGGGCCGGAGAGGCTGTTCCTGATAAATCCGTTCGGGCTGCACTACCGCGAGGTCTGCGCGTCGAGCCTCGTGCTGATCGATGTGGACGGAAATCCCGTGCGCGAAACGAGGTGGCCGGTGAACCGGGCGGGCTTCGTGATTCACAGCGCGATCCATGCCGCCATCCCGGAGGCGCACTGCGTGATGCACACGCATACCACGACTGGGATGGCGGTGGCGAGCCTGAAGGAGGGGCTGTCGGCGACCAATTTCTACGCCGCGCAGCTGCACGGCGGCGTCGCCTACCACGATTTCGAGGGCATCACGGTGGAGCCGGGCGAGAAGAACCGTCTGGTGGCGAGCATTGGCGAAAAACGGGCCGTGATCCTGCGCAACCACGGGCTGCTCGCCTGGGGACCGTCGGTGCCCGAGGCGTTCATGATGCTCTGGACGCTGCAGCGCGCCTGCGACGTGCAGATCGCCGCGAGCGCCGCGGGCGCGCTCAATCCGATCCGCCCGGAAGTATTCGCGCAGACGGTGCGCGAGTCGGGGCCGGGCGAGAAGCGGACCTGCGAAGACGTGTTCGCCGCGATGCAGAGGCTGGTGGACGCGAAGGACACGTCCTACCGCAACTGATCGCTACATCGGGCCTGCCCGGGCATGCCCTATGCTTGAGCGGTGAGCGTGAGCTTCCGGCGCGAATCGTTCCTCGGCCTGTCCCCGGGCGGCTTTCACCGCGTCGCCTACCTGGACTGGGGCAACCACGGCGCCGACCACGCGGTGGTTTGCGTGCACGGCCTGGCGCGCAACGCGCGCGACTTCGATTTCCTCGCCGCCGACCTGGCGCGCGACTGCCGCGTCGTCTGCATGGACGTTGCCGGCCGCGGCGACAGCGAATGGCTGGCCGACAAGGGCGACTACCGCTTCTCGACCTATCTTGCCGACGCCGCGGCGCTGATCGCGCGCATCACCTCGCCCGCGCCGCCGGCCTATTTCGGCACCCTTCGCAGCCGTGGCGCGCGGCGCGGCCCGGCTCACATCGACTGGGTCGGCACCTCGATGGGCGGCCTGATCGGGATGCTGCTCGCCGCCAAGCGCGGCTCGCCGATCCGGCGCCTGGTGCTGAACGACGTCGGCGCCTTCATTCCCTGGTCGGCGCTCTATCGGCTGAAGGGCTATGTCGCGGGCGGCGGCACCTACCGCAGCGTCGAGGAAGCGGAAGCCTACCTGCGCGAGGCCTGCGCGGCCTTCGGCCCGCTGGAAGACTCGCAATGGCGCCACCTCGCCGAGCACAGCGTCGTCCCGGTCGAGGGCGGGCGCTACCGCATGCGCTACGACCCGGGAATTGCCGACACCATGCGCGGGCATGCCGACCCCGAGTTCCCGCTGGGGCCGAACTTCCTCGCCGGGATCGATCTGTGGGGCACTTGGGCCGAGATCCGCTGCCCGACGCTGATCCTGAGGGGTGCCGAGTCCGACGTCCTGTCGCGCGAGACGCTGGCGCAGATGCAGGAGCTGCGGCCCGGGGTAGAGGTGCTCGAGCTCCCCGGCACCGGCCACGCGCCGGCACTGATGAGCTACGATCAGGTCGCGGCCGTGCGGGAGTTCGTGCTGCGCTGAAGCAAGCGGCGGCCGTTGACGTTTACGTAAACGTAAACTAGCATCGCCGATCCATGACCGACCTGTCCGAATCGAAGAGCCTGCGCTACAAGGCGAAGCACAAGATCCGCTTCGTCACTGCGGCGAGCCTGTTCGACGGCCACGACGCCTCGATCAACATCATGCGCCGGATCCTGCAGGCTTCCGGCGCCGAGGTGATCCACCTCGGCCACAACCGATCCGTCGACGAGGTGGTCAAGGCTGCGCTGGAAGAGGATGTGCAGGGGATCGCGATCTCTTCCTATCAGGGCGGGCACCTCGAGTACTTCAAGTACATGATCGACCTGCTGAAGGCGCGCGGCGGCGCGCACATCCGCGTCTTCGGCGGCGGCGGCGGCGTGATCGTCGCCGACGAGATCCGGGAACTGCAGGACTACGGCGTGGCGCGCATCTACTCGCCCGAGGACGGCCAGCGCATGGGCCTGCAGGGCATGATCAACGACATGCTGGCGCGCTGCGATTTCAGTCCCGTCGAGAAGGCGCCAACGGAGCTCGAGTCGGGGGATAGCAGGTCTCTTGCGCAGGTCATCTCCGCATTGGAGCTCGGGGTCTGTCCTCCCGGCCTGAAGAAGCGGATTCTGGAAAGGGCTGAAGAGCACAAAGTCCCCGTGCTGGGCGTTACCGGCACCGGCGGCTCGGGCAAGAGCTCGCTTACCGACGAGCTGGTGCGGCGCTTCCGGCTCGACCAGGAGGACCGCCTCGCGATCGCCGTCCTCGCGGTCGATCCTTCGCGCCGCAAGACGGGCGGCGCCCTGCTCGGCGACCGCATCCGCATGAACGCGATTCACGGCAGCAGGGTGTTCATGCGGTCGCTGGCGACGCGCGCCTCGGAAGCCGAGATCGCCGCCTGCGTGCCGGAGGCGATCGCCGCGTGCCGCGCCGCCGGCTTCGACCTGGTGATCGTGGAGACCTCCGGCATCGGCCAGGGCGACAGCGCGATCGTCAAGCTGGTCGATTGCTCGCTCTACGTCATGACGCCGGAGTTCGGCGCCGCGAGCCAGCTCGAGAAGATCGACATGCTGGACTATGCCGACTTCGTCGCGATCAACAAGTTCGACCGCCGCGGCGCGGAAGACGCGCTGCGCGACGTCCGCAAGCAGCTGCAGCGCAACCGAGAGAGCTTCGGCACGAGCCCCGAGGCGATGCCAGCTTACGGCACCATCGCTTCCCGCTTCAACGACGACGGCGTCACGGCCCTCTATTTCGCGGTGCTGGAGGAGCTGAAGCAGAAGGGACTGAAGGCATCGGGAGGGCGGATTTCCGACCCGAAGACGAAGGCGTCCTCCAACATCCACGCGGTCGTGCCGCCGATGCGCGCGCGCTACCTCGCCGAGATTGCCGAGACGGTGCGCGAGTACCACCGCCACGCCCGGGACCAGGCGCGCGCCGCGCGGGAGCGCGAGCAGCTGGTTGCGGCGCGCCGGATGCTGGGCGCCGCGGCGCCCGCCGAGCTCGGAGCACTGATCGAGAAGAAGGAGGGCGAGCTCGACGCGCATTCGAGGCGGCTGCTCGAGACCTGGCCGGCGACCGTCGAGGCGCACCGCGGCGAGGAAAGGGCGGTCAAGGTGCGCGGCAAGGAGATCCGCACGCGCCTTGCCACCGCCTCGCTTTCGGGCACCATGGTGCCCAAGGTGGCGCTGCCGCGCTACGAGGACCCGGGCGAGATCCTGCGCTGGCGGCTGCGCGAGAACCTGCCGGGCGAGTTTCCCTACACCGCGGGCGTCTTCCCGTTCAAGCGGGAGAACGAGGACCCGACGCGCATGTTCGCGGGCGAGGGTGACCCCTTCCGCACCAACCGGCGCTTCCACCTGCTGTCGAAGGACATGCCGGCCAAGCGTCTCTCCACCGCCTTCGACTCGGTGACGCTGTACGGCTTCGATCCCGACGAGCGGCCGGACATCTACGGCAAGGTGGGCAATTCCGGGGTGTCGATCGCGACGCTGGAGGACATGAAGGTGCTGTACGCCGGGTTCGACCTGTGCGCGCCGAACAACTCGGTGTCGATGACCATCAACGGGCCGGCGCCGACCCTCCTGGCGATGTTCTTCAATACCGCCATCGACCAGCAGTTGGAGAAGTTCTCGAAGGAGCATTCTCGAGCCCCCGGCGAAAAAGAGATCGCAAGAATAAGAAAGGACACGCTCTCGAGCGTCCGCGGCACGGTGCAGGCGGACATCCTGAAGGAAGACCAGGGGCAGAACACCTGCATCTTCTCCACCGAGTTCTCGCTCAAGGTGATGGGCGACATCCAGGAGTACTTCATCGAGCACGCGGTACGCAACTTCTACTCGGTGTCGATCTCGGGCTATCACATCGCCGAGGCGGGCGCGAACCCGATCAGCCAGCTCGCCTTCACGCTCGCCAACGGCTTCACGTTCGTCGAGGCCTACCTGGCGCGCGGCATGAAGGTCGACGACTTCGCGCCGAACCTGTCGTTCTTCTTCAGCTACGGCATGGATCCCGAGTACGCAGTGCTGGGGCGCGTCGCGCGCCGCATCTGGGCGGTAGCGATGCAGAAGCGCTACGGCGCCAACGGGCGCAGCCAGAAGCTCAAGTTCCACTCCCAGACCTCCGGACGCAGCCTGCACGCGCAGGAGATCGCATTCAACGACATCCGGACCACGCTGCAGGCGCTGATCTCGACCTACGACAACACGAACTCGCTGCACACCAACGCCTACGACGAGGCGATCACCACCCCCACCGAGGAATCGGTGCGGCGCGCGATGGCGATCCAACTGATCATCAACAAGGAGTGGGGCCTGGCGAAGAACGAGAACCCGAACCAGGGCTCGTTCATCATCGACGAGCTGACCGACCTGGTCGAGGAAGCGGTGCTGAAGGAGTTCGAGGCGATCAGCGCGAGGGGCGGGGTGCTCGGCGCGATGGAGACCGGCTACCAGCGCGGCAAGATCCAGGAAGAGTCCATGGTCTACGAGCACAAGAAGCACGACGGCTCGTACCCGATCGTAGGCGTCAACACCTTCCGCAACCCGCGCGGCGACGCGCTGCCGGCGAAGCTGGAGCTGATCCGCTCCAGCGAGGAAGAGAAGCAGTCGCAGCTGAAGCGCCTGCGCGCCTTTCAGGAGCGCAATTCCTCTCTTGCCCGTCCGATGCTCGAGCGGCTGCGCGCGGCGGTCATCAGGGACGAGAACGTGTTCGCGGTGCTGATGGACGCGGTGCGCGTCTGCTCGCTGGGGCAGATCACCCACGCGCTGTTCGAGGTGGGAGGACAGTACCGTCGCAATATGTGAATCGCGGCCGAAGGACCGTCACCCTTCGTCGGCCGCCAGTCCATACGGGGCCGGGACGAGCGAGTAGCAGTTGCGGCCCTGGGATTTTGCCTGATACATGGCCTTGTCGGCGTGATCGAGCAGCGCGCTCGCGTCGCGCGCGTCGTCCGGATAGATGCCGATTCCGAGACTGAAGGTCAACTGCACGCTGCAGTCCTTCAGCTCGTATCGCCCGCGGCACGCGGCGAACAGCTTTTCCGCCACCGCGGCGGCGGCGGCGTGGCTGCGCGTGTCCTCCAGGATCACGACAAATTCGTCGCCGCCGAGGCGCGCGATGCTGTCGCTCTTGCGCAGCGCGCGACAGGCGCGGCGCGCGAATTCCTGCAGCACGAGGTCGCCGGCGGCGTGTCCCCGCGTGTCGTTGATGGTCTTGAACTTGTCGATGTCGATATAGAGCAGCGCGAAGCCGCCGCCACTGCGCCGCGCCGCGAGCAGCGCGCGCGCCAGGCGATCGTGCAGCAGGTTGCGGTTGGGCAGGCCGGTGAGCGGGTCGTGGAGCGCGAGTGCGCGGAGCTGTTCGGCGCGCTTCTGCCCGCGCAGATCTTCGAAGAAGTGTATGACGTAGGCGAGCTCGCCGCGCGCGTCGCGCACCGGGCAGGCCGACTCGGCCACCTGGATCTGCTCGCCGTCCTGCGCGCAGAGCAGCGATTCGGCGCGCCGCGGCTTGTCTTCCAGCGGCGAAGGCGCCCGCCCGCCGAGGCGGCGAAGCGGCAGGGGCCGGTCGAGCAACCCGTCGGGCCCGCTCGCGCCGAGCAGCGCCCGCAGCTGCGGATTGGCGTACTCGAGCCTGCCGTCGAGGCGCGTCACGGCGAAGGCGAGCGGCATGCGCTCGATGAACTCCGCCAGGCCGATGTCGCGCCACGCCATGCGTCCCTCGCCAGCAAGCAAGTGCTACTGTAGGTTTCGAAGAATGATAACCGCTGGTAACCGCTGCGCGCCGCCCTTGATGCTATTTTGCAGAGGTGCCGCTATCCGATGAAAAACAAGGCTTTAGCAGACGTCTGCGCGACGGTCTGAAACGAGCCGAGTCGGGCCTCAGCCGCCCGGCCGAGATCGCGCGCGAATTCAACCTCAGATACCACGGTACCCCGGTCACCGCGCAGGCGGTGCGCAAATGGCTCACCGGGCGGGCGCTGCCGTCGCAGGACAAGGTCCGTGTGCTCGCGGCGTGGCTCGAAACCTCGCCGCATTGGCTCAGGTTCGGCGAACCGGAGGCGAAGGGGGCCAGGCCGGGGAGCGAGGCACGGCAGGACGCGCCCGGCTACAGCATCGACGCGAGCTGGCTCGGCAGGAAATTCGAGGCGTTGAACGAGCGGCACCGGCGCCTCGTGATGGAAGTGGTGGTCGCGCTGCTGCGCCTCGAACGCAAGCGCTGAGCGCGGGCTCGACGCCTGCTCAGGCGCGGCCGGCTTTCTTCAGCGCGTCGGGGTCCTCGCGCAGGGTGTGCACGATCGAGTTCGCCCAGGGGCGGAAAGCGAGCAGCACGCCGAGCGCGACGCGCTTTTTCGCAGGCGCGGCGGCGTCGGCCTCGATCAGCGCGTTGATCTCGGCGGCGACGCGCTCGAGGCGGCGCTTGACGACGAGCGCGGAGTCGTGGGTCAGCTCAACGGCGTCGAAATGGAAGGCGTCGACCGGCGAGTCGAACCGCGAGCGCACGAACTCGTTGATGACGCGCGCGCCGTAGACCTTGCGCAGCGGTCCGCCGCGGCGCCAGACGTAGCGTTTCGGCACGGTGAGGCGCGTGCGGTTGCCCGGGCGCCAGTCGATCAGCCTCAGGCGCGCCAGCCGCGCGTAGTAGGCGGTGAGCTGCGCCGCACTGACGCGGAACTCCGCCAGGATCTCGTCGAACGTCCACTCGTTGGTGACGAGCCAGAAGATGGAGAACAGGCGCGTGTCCTTGGCGAGCGCGGTCTCCTGCTCTACCGACAGCTCGCCCTTGCCGCCGCCGTTCGCCTCGCGCGCGAGCTTCGCCACCTCGTAGAGGTCGGTCTCGAGCACGCCGAGGATCGCCTCCAGCCGCTCGAGCGTGAAGCTCTTCTCGGAGAACATGCGCTTCACGGTGGGCGTGGACACGCGTAAGGCGCGCGCCAACTCGGCATAGGTCATGCCGCGCGCCTTCAGCACCCGCTTCAGCGTCTCGACGATCTCGCGCGTCACGGCGCCCTCCACGCCGGCCGGATCAGGGGCTAGCTTAGCTTGCGGTCCGCCACAAACCTAATCTCGACGTCCGATTCGTTTTACCCTGTGAGCGCACGTACGGTTCACGGATGAAAATGCGAGGCATGCGTTCCCGTTTTCTCGTAGTCATCGCTGTGGGGCTCGCCGTCGTGGCCTGCGCGAGCTTAGCCGACTTACGTGCGGGCACGGTAGGCGAGCGCTTCAGGAGCTTCATGGAGGAAAAGCAGGCCTTCTGCAAAGAGCACCCGCCTACCCCGGGCGATGCGCAGTGCGAGCGCCTAAAGCTGCAGCCTAGCGATTGGGAGCACACGAAGTTCGTGACCGTTGCCGGGCAGCCAGAGCCGGTGCCGCAGGAGTGGGTCGCGACGCCCGAAGGGGGATTTGCGCAGTCGATCAAGCTCCCGAGTTCGTTGCCGAAAGACAGCGGCTACCGGCCGCGGATGACGGGCAAGGAGTATTTCAAGCACCTCTGCGACACCGAGGCCGGGGAGTTCATCTACAGAACGGTGGGAAACGTAGATGGAATCCTTCAGATGCGGCCGCGCGAGCACGCCACCGACTACATGCTTGAGCACAACACAGAGCGAGAGCGCGAGAGCCAGAGCCAGAGCCAGAGCCAGAGCCAGAGCCAGAGCCAGAGCCAGAGCCAGAGCCAGAGCCAGAGCCAGAGCCAGAGCCAGAGCCAGAGCCAGAGCCAGAGCAGATATGGTTATACGTGGAGAGGTATTGTCCGCCCGCATGATCGTGAACTTGGCATCGCGGGCGGGGAAACGATCATCCTGGATCACGAAACACGCGAGCCTGTAGCAGTACGGAGAGGTTTCGCATGGACCGGCTGGGTTCGCAATTCTCCTGCAGGGATTTGGTGGATGACAGCGTCTGTGTGTCCCCGAAACCAGGCAAGGATGTTTGCCACGCTGGAATTTGTCGAGAGAGTTCTCAAGCCGGTCGGAGCCGGGCTGCAACCACTACGGCGTTGACGTACCGGCAGCTTGGGGAGAGAATGTACACAATGTGTACAAGAGAACTGCGATGAGTGAGCCTGTCACCCTCAGACTCGATCCGGCGACCCGCAAGCGCCTCGACAAGCTCGCCAAGGCGACCGAGCGCAGCCGTGCCGCGCTCGCCGCGGATGCGGTGCGCCAATACCTCGACTTGAACGAGTGGCAGATCGCGGCCATCGAGACGGGCGTACAGGAAGCGAATCGCGGCAGGCTGATCGACCACGTCAGGCTGAAGGCGAAGTGGGAGAAGAAGCTTGCGGCTGCGCTGGACGCGTCTCGCTGAAAGGGACCTCGACGAGATCGCGCTGTACATCGGGCAGGACAGCCTGCCCGCTGCGGCTCGCGTGGTGCTGGAACTGATCGACCAGGTCGAGACCCTGCTGCCGCGAAATCCCGCGATCGGCCGCCCAGGCCGGGTGCTCGGCACGCGCGAGCTGGTCATCGGACATTTGCCTTACATCATCGCCTACCGGGTACGGGGGGCTGACGTGGAGATTCTGCGGGTTCTGCACACTGCGCGCGCCTGGCCCGAGCAGCTCTAGCATCCCTTCGGGCGGCTTTCGCGCCCGACTCAGCCGTATGTAAGAATACGGGCCAAGCAAGTCCTTGAAGGAGGACAGCAATGTCTGAAAATCTCTCCGGCTTGGACACGTTCCCGAAGCTGCTGATGCACCACGCCAGGGTGCGTCCGGACCGTCCGGCGATCCGCGAGAAGGACCTCGGCATCTGGCAGACCTGGGGCTGGCACCGGCTCGCCGACGAGGTGCGTGCCCTGGCCAACGGCCTCGCCGCGCGTGGCTTCAAGCGCGGCGATCACCTCGCGATCGTCGGCGACAACCGGCCTCGTGTCTACGCCGCGATCTGCGCGGCGCAATGCCTCGGCGGGATACCAGTCCCGCTCTACCAGGACGCGATCGCCGCGGAGATGGTGTTCCCGATCCAGAATGCCGAGATCGAGCACGCCGTGGCCGAGGACCAGGAGCAGGTCGACAAGCTGCTCGAGATCCTGCCGCAGTGTCCCTCGCTCCGGCACGTCTACTTCGACGACCCGCGCGGGCTGCGCAACTACACGCAGCCGCAGCTGATGAGCTGCGAGCGCCTGATCGAGGTCGGTCACGACGCCATGCGGCGCGACGCCGGCTTCCTCGAGACCGAGATCGCCAAGGGCTCGGGCGCCGATGCCGCGGCGATGTTCTTCACCTCGGGCACCACGGGCGTTCCGAAGGGCGTGGTGCTGACGCACGCCAGCCTGATCGACCGCGCCCGGGCGGCCGCGGAAATGGAATCGCTGTCCGAGTCCGACGTCGTGATCGCCTACCTGCCGCCGGCCTGGATCGGCCAGAACATCTTCTCGTACGCGCAGCCGTTCGTCACCGGCTACTGCATCTGCTGCCCGGAGTCGGCCGAGACCGTGATGAGCGACATGCGGGAGATCGGCCCGACCTACTATTTCGCGCCGCCGCGCGTGCTCGAGGCGCTGCTCACGCAGGTGTCGATCCGGATGGAGGACGCGAGCCGCCTGAAGCGCGCCATGTACCGCTACTTCATGGGAGTCGCGCGGCGCGTCGGCGGGATGCTGCTGGACGGCAAGCCGGTGGGCATCGGCGGCCGGCTGCTCTACGCCCTGGGCGACCTGCTCGTCTACGGCCCGCTCCGGAACGTGCTCGGCATGAGCCGCGTCCGGCTCGCCTATACCGCAGGCGAGGCGATCGGCCCGGACCTTTTCAAGTTCTATCGCTCGATCGGAATCAACCTGAAGCAGCTCTACGGTTCCACCGAGACGAGCGTGTTCGTCTGCGTGCAGCCGAACGGACAGGTGAAATCGGACACCGTCGGCCCGGCGGTGAAGGGCGTCGAGCTGAAGTTCACCCCCGAGCGGGAGCTGCTGATCCGCTCGCCCGGCCTGTTCAAGGAGTACTACAAAAACCCACAGGCCACGGCCGAGGCGAAGGACGCGCAGGGCTGGTTCCACACCGGCGACGCCGGCTATTTCGATCCCGAGGGCCACGTCAAGATCATCGACCGGGTGAAGGACGTCGGCAGCCTCGCCGACGGCACGCTGTTCGCGCCGAAGTACCTGGAGAACAAGCTCAAGTTCTTTCCCTACGTCAAGGAGGCGGTCGCCTTCGGCGACCGGCGGGACCGGGTGTGCGTTTTCATCAACATGGACATGGACGCGGTCGGCAACTGGGCCGAGAAGCGCAACCTGGCGTATTCGGGCTATGTCGACCTCGCCTCGCACGCCGAGGTCTACGCGCTGGTGCGCGAATGCGTCGAGCAGGTCAATGCCGACCTCGCGGCCGAGGCCGAGCTCGCGAATTCGCAGATCCACCGGTTTCTCATCCTGCACAAGGAGCTCGACCCCGACGACGAGGAGCTGACGCGCACGCGCAAGGTGCGCCGGGGGTTCATCGGCGAGAAGTACGCCGAGCTGGTGGCGGCGCTCTACGACGGCCGCAAGTCGGTGCACGTGGAGGCGCAGGTCAGGTACGAGGACGGCCGCACGGGCAAGATTTCGGCCGATCTGCGCATCGAGGACGCGAGGACGTTCGCGCCCGCCGGGGCGAAGAAGGCGGCGTGAGCCTGCCGCCGCCGGGGGAGGCGCAGGGGGCGGCGCCGCACGCCGCGCCGGGCGGGCGGCGCGTCGGCGACGTCGTGCTTTCGGTCGAGGGCGTATCGCTCGCCTTCGGCGGCGTCAAGGCTCTCCAGGACGTGTCGTTCGACGTGCGCGAGCACGAGGTGCGCGCGATCATCGGCCCGAACGGCGCCGGCAAGAGCTCCATGCTCAACGTGCTGAACGGCGTGTACCACCCGCAGAAGGGAAAGATAAGGCTCGGGAAAAAGGAATTCACCGACATGGATCCGCACGAGGCGGCGGCGCTGGGCATCGCGCGCACGTTCCAGAACATCGCGCTGTTCCGGGGGATGACCGCGCTCGACAACATCATGACCGGCCGCAACCTCAAGATGCGCACCAGCTTCCTCGAGCAGGCGCTCTGGTTCGGCCGCGCGCGGAGCGAGGAGCTGGCGCACCGGCGCGCGGTGGAGGAGGTGATCGACTTCCTCGAGATCCAGCACATCCGCAGGACCCCGGTCGGGCGGCTGCCCTACGGGCTGCAGAAGCGGGTCGAGCTGGGGCGCGCGCTCGCCGCCGAGCCGCGCATCCTGCTGCTCGACGAGCCGATGGCCGGCATGAACCTGGAGGAGAAGCAGGACATGTGCCGCTTCATCCTCGACGTCAACGACCATTACGGCACGACCATCGTGCTGATCGAGCACGACATGGGAGTGGTGATGGACATCTCGGACCGCGTCGTGGTGCTCGACTATGGGCGCAAGATCGGCGACGGCACGCCGGCCGAGATCCGGGGCAACCAGGCGGTGATCGACGCCTATCTGGGGGTCACTCACTAGATGAGCTTCTTCATCGAGGTGCTGGCAGGCGGGCTGCTCGCGGGCGTCATGTACTCGCTGGTCGCGCTGGGCTTCGTCCTCATCTACAAGGCCTCCGGCGTGTTCAACTACGCGCAGGGCTCGATGGTGTTCTTCGCCGCGCTGTGCTTCGTCTCGCTGCTGGAAGACGGGATCAATTTCTGGGTCGCGATCGTCATCACGCTCGCGGTGATGGTGGTGCTCGGGGTGCTGACCGAGCGCATCGTCCTGCGCCCGCTCGTCAATCAGCCGCCGATCACGCTGTTCATGGCGACGATCGGGCTATCGTTCGTGCTGGAGGGCATCTCGCAGCTGATCTGGGGCTCGCAGCCGCACGGGCTGGAGCTCGGCATCCAGGACGTGCCGATCGACTGGCTGTCGCAGAAGGCGAACATCAATATCAGCCAGCTCGACTTCTTCGCCGCGTTCGTCGCCGGCGCGCTAGTGGCGGGGCTCGCCGTGTTCTTCCAGAAGACCCGCATCGGCCGCGCGCTGCGCGCGGTGGCGGACGACCACCAGGCGGCGCTCTCGATCGGCATCCCGCTGCAGCACATCTGGATGATCGTATGGGCGGTAGCCGGCTTCGTCGCGCTGGTGGCCGGGCTGATGTGGGGCGCGCGTAACGGCGTGCAGTACTCGCTCACCTTCGTCGCGCTGAAGGCGCTGCCGGTGCTGATTCTCGGCGGCTTCGAGTCGATCCCCGGCGCGATCGTCGGCGGCCTCATCATCGGCGCCTCGGAAAAGATCGCCGAGGTCTATCTGGGCCCCTACGTCGGCGGCGGCATCGAGTCCTGGTTCCCCTACGTGCTGGCGCTCGCGTTCCTGCTGGTGCGGCCGCAGGGGCTGTTCGGCGAGAAGATCATCGACAGGGTATAGGCATGCTCTATCGCGAGGCGGGCCAGTTCAAGTCGAGCTACGCGCAGGACCAGCAGATCTTCCCGATCCTGCAGGACCGCGTCGGCGTGGCCGCGCTGCTGGCGGTCGCCTTCGTGGTCGTGCCGCTGATCGGCAACCAGTACTGGCTGCAGGCGATCCTGACGCCGTTCCTGATCCTGTCGCTCGCCGCGCTCGGCCTCAACATCCTCACCGGCTACGCGGGCCAGCTCTCGCTCGGCACCGCGGCGTTCATGGCGGTGGGCGCGTTCATGGCCTACAACGCCCAGCTGCGCATCCCCGGCATCCCGATCATCGGCTCCTTCGTCATCGGCGGCCTGTGCGCCGCAGTGGTCGGGATCGTGTTCGGGCTGCCCAGCCTGCGCATCAAGGGCTTCTATCTCGCGGTCGCGACCCTGGCGTGCCAGTTCTTCGTGCTGTGGACCATCAACCGCGTGCCGTGGATCACGAACAACAGCTCCTCCGGCGTGATCACGGCGCAGAAGATCGTGATCCTCGGCTACCCAGTGGCGCACGCCGCGGGCAAGTACCTGCTGACGCTCGCGATCGTCGCCGTGATGGCGCTGCTCGCCAAGAACCTGATGCGCAGCGAGACCGGGCGCGCCTTCATGGCGGTGCGCGACATGGACGTGGCGGCGAGCGTGATCGGCATCCCGATGATGAAGACCAAGCTGCTCGCCTTCGCCATCAGCTCGTTCTACTGCGGCGTAGCCGGCGCGCTGTACGCCTTCTGCTATCTGGGGACGGTCGAGCCGGAGGCGTTCACGCTCGATCTCTCGTTCCAGGTGCTGTTCATGATCATCATCGGGGGCGTCGGCTCGATCCTGGGGTCGTTCCTCGGCGCCGCGTTCATTACGCTGATGCCGATCTTCCTCAACACCGTCTCGGACTGGATCTCGGGCACGTTCAGCCTGGAAATCTCGCACGCCCTCGTGTCGAATACCCAGGCGATCATCTTCGGCGGGCTGATCATTTTCTTCCTGATCGTCGAGCCGAACGGCCTCGCACGCCTCTGGCAGATCACCAAGGAAAAGCTCCGGCTCTGGCCCTTCCCGCACTAGGCGCAAGCGGCGCTAGACACCCGGAATAGATTGGCTATACTGCCCGTTCCGCTATTCGGAACGTGCCCTTTGGAGGAGGAGGACAGTCCATGAAACGGAATACTCTGGCGTTCGCCGCGCTCGCGGCCGCCCTGGCGGCAGCACCCGCCGCGGCGCAGAACGAGCAGTTCGTGCCGGCCAATTTCTACTGGGTCGGGCCGTACGCCCCCGGAGGCTCGGGATTCGGCGGCGGCATCATCGACTACATGCAGATGATCAACGAGCGCGACGGCGGCGTGAACGGCGTCAAGCTCACCTGGGAGAAGTGCGAGACCGAGTACAACAACGCGCGCGGCGTGGAGTGCTACGAGCGCGTCAAGAAGCATCCGCCGACCGGCGCCACGGTGATCCATCCGCTCTCGACCGGCATCACCTACTCGCTGATCGACAAGGCGACCGCCGACCACATTCCCATCATCTCGATGGGCTACGGGCGCACCTCGGCGGCGGACGGCCGTGTGTTCCCGTATGTATTCCCGCTCATCACCACGTACTGGTCGCAGGCGACCGTCATGATCAAGTACATGGGCCAGAAGATGGGCGGCATGGACAAGTGGAAGGGCAAGAAGCTGGTGCTGCTCTACCACGACTCGGCGTACGGCAAGGAGCCGATTCCCATCCTCACCGACATGGCGAAGGAGTATGGCTACGATCTGCACCTGATCGCGGTGCCGCACCCCGGCAACGAGCAGCAGGCGCAGTGGCTGCAGATCCGCCAGATCAAGCCCGACTGGGTGATCCTGTGGGGCTGGGGCGTGATGAACCCGACGGCGATCAAGGCGGCCGCCAAGGTCGGCTACCCGCGCGAGAAGATGATCGGCGTGTGGTGGTCCGGTGCCGAGGAGGACGTGATTCCGGCGGGCGCGGCCGCCAAGGGCTATACCGCGGCGGGATTCAACGCCCCCGGCGCCGACTTCCCGGTGATGCGGGACATCCAGAAATACGTCTACGCCAAGGGCAAGGGCGAATTCGAGGACAAGTCGCGCTTCGGCTCGATCTACCACACGCGCGGCGTGGTGGCGGGCATCGTCACGGTGGAGGCGATCCGCCTGGCGCAGGCGAAGTACGGCAAGGGCAAGTCGATCACCGGCGAGCAGATGCGCTGGGGCATCGAGCACCTCAACCTCGACGCCAAGCGCCTGAAGGAGCTGGGGGCGACCGGCCTGATGCCGCCGATCCACGTTTCCTGCTTCGACCACGAGGGCTCGGGGCTGGTCAAGTTCCAGCAGTGGGACGGCACCAAGTGGAAGGTGCTGACCGACTGGATCGAGCCCGACCGCAAGCTGGTGCGCGAGAAAGTGGAGGAGGACGCGGCGAAGTACGCCAAGGAAAAAGGCATCACGCCGCGCGACTGCTCGAAGGAAACGTGATCCTCTAGCTGCGCACTCGACGGCCGCCCGCATGGGCGGCCGTTTCATTTCAGGAGACCATGGCCGCCGCCCCGCAAAGCGCCCCGCAAGCCGCGCCCCATCTCGCGGTGCGCAATGTCGAGGTGATCTACGACCACGTCATCCTGGTGCTGCGCGGCGTGTCGCTCGAGGTCGCCGAAGGCCGGATCGTGGCCCTGCTCGGCGCCAACGGCGCGGGCAAGACCACGACGCTGAAGGCCATCTCGAACCTGCTGCGCGCCGAGCGCGGCGAGGTCACCAAGGGCCAGATCGAGTTCCAGGGCCAGCGCGTCGACCGGCTGACGCCGAACCAGCTGGTGAAGATGGGCGTGGTGCAGGTGATGGAGGGGCGGCATTGCTTCCCGCACCTCACAGTGGAGGAAAACCTGCTGACGGGCGCGTACACGCGCGGCTCAAGCACCCTCGACGAAGACCTCGAGCGCGTATACCGGAACTTCCCGCGCCTCAAGGATCGGCGCAAGTCGCTCTCGGGCTACACCTCGGGCGGCGAGCAGCAGATGACCGCGATCGGGCGCGCGCTGATGGCGCGGCCGAAGATGATTCTGCTCGACGAGCCCTCGATGGGGCTCGCGCCGCAGCTGGTGGAAGAGATATTCGAGATCGTGAAGAACCTCAACCAGCGGGAGCGCGTGAGCTTCCTGCTCGCGGAGCAGAACACCAATATCGCGCTGAAGTACGCCGACTACGGCTACATCCTGGAGAACGGCCGCGTGGTGATGGACGGCGAGGGGACAGCGCTGGCGCAGAACGAGGACGTGAAGGAGTTCTACCTCGGCTTCTCGTCCGGCGGGCGCAAGAGCTTCCGCGACGTCAAGTCGTACCGGCGGAGAAAGCGCTGGCTTTGATTCGGCAGAGGCGCGATTACTTCGACCGGCTCGAGACGCGCTCGCCGAAGACGCGAGAGGCGGCGCTGATGGCCGCCCTGCCGAGGCAGATCGCGCACGCGATGCGCCGCGCCCCCGGATTCGCCGGGATCCTGCGGGGCGTCAAGCCGGGAAGGATCAGGAGCCGGGCCGCGCTTGCCGCGCTTCCCGTAACCCGCAAGTCCGACCTCGGAGAGTTGCAGGCGCGCCAGCGCCCGTTCGGCGGCCTTAACGCGACGCCGGTGGAGGCGATGGCCAAGCTGTTCATGTCGCCCGGGCCGATCTACGAGCCGGAGGGCCGCGGCGCGAACTGGTGGCGCACGGCGCGCGCGCTGTTCGCCGGCGGCTTGCGCGCCGGCGACCTCGTCACCAACACCTTCGCCTATCACTTCACTCCTGCGGGCTCGATGCTCGAGTCCGGCGCGCGCGCGATCGGCTGCACCGTGCTGCCGGCCGGGGTCGGCCAGACCGAATTGCAGGTGGCGGCGATCCGGGACCTGCAGATCTGCGCCTATATCGGCACGCCCTCGTTCCTGAAGCTCATCATGGAGAAGGCGGACGAGATGAAGGCGGACGTGTCGTCGTTGAAGAAGGCGCACGTCGGCGCCGAATACCTGCCGCCGGCGCTGCGCGGCGCGATGCTCGCGCGTGGCATCCGCGTGACGCAGAGCTACGGCAGCGCCGACCTCGGATCGATCGCCTACGAGTCGCTCGCGCCGGATGGGTCGCTGTGCGAGGGCATGATCCTCGACGAAGGACTGCTGCTCGAGATCGTGCGCCCCGGCACCGGCGACCCGGTTCCGGCCGGGGAGGTGGGCGAGGTCGTGATCACCACCTTCAACCGGGACTACCCGCTGGTGCGCTTCGCCACGGGCGACCTCTCGGCGGTGCTGCCCGGCATCAGCCCTTGCGGCCGGACGAATACGCGCATCCGCGGCTGGATGGGCCGCGCGGACCAGTCCACGAAGGTACGCGCGATGTTCGTGACGCCGAAGCAGATGGCCGAGGTGGCGCGCCGTCATCCCGAAATCCTGAAGCTGCGGCTGGTGCTGGAGGGCGAGACGGGCAACGAGCGCATGACGCTGCGCTGCGAGGCGAAGGCGCGGCCCGCCGGGCTCGCCGCCGCGGTCGCGGCGAGCATCCGTGAGCTCACCAAGCTGCGCGGCGAGGTCGAGCTGGTGGACGCGGGGACCCTGCCCAACGACGGCAAGGTGATCGAGGACCTGCGGAAGTACGGCTAGCCCTTGCGGGCGGCGGCGACCGGCAGCCCGTCCAGCCGTCGCACTTCCGCGTTGCGTACCACCGAGGGATCTTCGAGGAAGTCCTTCACGAACTCGATCGAGTCGGCACCCCAGAACAGCTCGCCGTCGACCTCGAAGGTCGGCACGCCGAAGACGCCGCCTGCCGCCGCCCTTTCTGTGCCCTCTCGAAGACTTGCCTTTATCTCGTCCTTCTCCAGGTCGGACGATCGCAAGCCGAACCCCTCGAGCAGGGACTCGAATCGGTCCGGATCGGCGGCATCCGCGCCGGAAGTCCAGATCGACTCGAAAATCCTCCAGATCGCCGCGGGCGTCGCGCCGCAGGCGATCGCGAGCCGCAGGTGGCGCAGCGGATTGAACGGGTGCGCGGCGGGATAGCGGAATGGAATGCCGAGGCGCTGCGCCCACCAGTGGCTCCAGCGGTATGTATAGCGACGCTTGGTGGCGAGCTCCGCCGGCCCCTTCTGGCCCCAGTGATTCAGCAGTCCGGCGAACAGCACCGGGCGGTACTCGAGCGCGAGCGCCGGCGGCAGCTCCTTCAGGCGATGCAGGCAGAGGTACGCGAAGGGCGAGACGAAATCGAAATACCAGATGGCGCGCTTCATGGGTTGCTATGCTAGCGCGAGGAGGATTCCATGCGACTGAAGACGCTCAAGTACTCGGTGACCGGCCGCATCGCGCGCATCACGCTGAACCGGCCGGCGCGGCTCAATGCGATCGACGACCGCATGCCGCGCGAGATCCGGCGCGCGGTAGAGCAGGCGAACGCGGATGACCGGGTCCACGTCATCGTGCTTGCGGGCGCCGGGCGCGCATTCTGCGCCGGCTACGACCTGAAGCAGTACGCCGAGGGCGACCGCGCCAACCGCTGGAACCAGGAAATGCCCTGGGACCCGATGCGCGACTACCGCGGCATGAAGGCGAATACCGACGATTTCTTCTCGATCTGGCGCAGCTACAAGCCGGTGATCTGCAAGGTCCACGGCTACGCGGTCGCCGGCGGCAGCGACATCGCCTTGTGCGCCGATATCGTGATCATGGAGGAGGATGCCCGGATCGGCTACATGCCGGCGCGCGTCTGGGGCTGCCCCACCACCGCGATGTGGGTCTATCGCCTCGGCGCCGAGAAGGCGAAGCGGATGCTGCTTACCGGCGACACCGTTGACGGCAGGACCGCAGAGCGGATGGGGCTGGTGTACCAGGCCGTACCCCTGAAGATTCTCGATCGCACCGTCGAGTCGCTCGCGAAGCGGATGGCCGGCGTGCCGAAGAACCAGCTGATGATGCAGAAGCTGATGATCAACCAGGCCTACGACAACATGGGCCTCGCCGGCACGCAGATGATCGCCACGCTGTTCGACGGCATCACGCGTCATTCGCCCGAAGGCGTCTGGTTCCGCGACTACGCCTCGAAGCACGGCTTCCATGCCGCGGTGAAGTGGCGCGACAGCGGGCGGGCGATCCCGTGACGGTCCGAATCGAGAGGCAGGGCAAGGTGTGGACCGTGATTCATTCACGCCCGGAGGCGAGGAACGCGATGGATCCCGAGAGCGCGGCCGCGCTGGAGAAGGCGTTTCTCGAGTTCGACGCCGACCCCGGCGCGGCGGTCGCCGTGCTGTGGGGCGAAGGCGGCGCGTTCTGCGCCGGCTTCGACCTCAAGTTTGCGGCCCGCGGCGAGCCGATCGACGCGCTCGACTTTCCCGCCGATCCGGCGGCGCCGGCGCCGCGCGGGCCGATGGGGCCGACGCGCCTCGCCCTGGACAAGCCGGTGATCGCGGCGATCGCCGGGCCCGCGGTCGCCGGCGGCTTCGAGGTCGCGTTGTGGTGCGACCTGCGGGTGATGGAGGAATCCGCCTATTTCGGCGTCTACTGCCGCCGCTGGGGGGTGCCGCTGATCGACGGCGGCACGGTGCGGCTGCCCCGCATCGTCGGACGGGGCCGCGCGCTCGACCTGATTCTCACCGGGCGCAAGTGCGACGCGGCCGAGGCCTTGCGCATCGGGCTCGCCGACCGCATCGCGCCGCACGGGGAGTCGCGCCGGCACGCCGAGGCGCTCGCGCACGAGATCGCCCGCTTCCCGCCCGCCTGCATGCGCGCGGACCGGCGCTCGGTCTACCAGCAGGAGGGAAGGCCTCTGCAGGACGCGATGCGCCGCGAGTGGCGCAACAGCATACCCGCGCTCAAGGCCGAGGGCGTCGCCGGCGCGGCGCGGTTCGTCTCAGGGAAGGGGCGGGGCGGGAGCTTCGGCGACTTCTGAGCGCCGGGCCGGGAGCCGGGCGAGCACCGCGGCCTGTTCGGCCTCGCTCATCTCGCCCCAGCGCGCGATCTCGTCCAGCGTCCGCAGGCAGCCGCGGCAATAGCGGTTGGCCGCGTCCATCACGCAGACCTTGGTGCAGGGCGAGATCATCGCGCTCTTTTTGCCGC
Source organism: Burkholderiales bacterium (assembly GCA_035500055.1). Taxonomy (GTDB): domain Bacteria; phylum Pseudomonadota; class Gammaproteobacteria; order Burkholderiales; family SG8-39; genus RBG-16-66-20. Next base: position 37,291 of record DATJXO010000065.1, read on the forward strand.
GATCGCCTTGCCGCTCTTGGATCCCGATTCGCGACGCAAGACCGCCGAGATCCAGGCCCCTGTTTCGACCAGCTTTTCGAGGTCGACCCCGGTCTCTATGCCGAGACCCTGCAGCATGTAGACGACGTCCTCCGTAGCGACGTTGCCCGAGGCCCCCTTGGCGTACGGGCAGCCGCCGAGGCCGGCCACCGAGGCGTCGAACGTCGCGACGCCTTCCTCCATCGAGGCGTAGATGTTGGCGAGCGCCTGGCCGTAGGTGTCGTGGTAGTGGCCCGCGAGGCGTTCGACCGGCACGCGCTCGGCGCAGGCCCCGATCATCGCCTTGATCCTGCCCGGCGTGCCGACGCCGATGGTGTCGCCGAGCGACACTTCGTAGCAGCCCATGTCAGCCAGCGCGCCCGCTACTGCCGCGACCTTCTGCGGCGGTACCTCGCCCTCGTAGGGACAGCCCACAACGCACGAGACGTAGCCCCTGACCCTGATGTTGCTCTTGAGCGCCTTTTCGACGACGGGCTGGAACCGGGCCAACGACTCCGCGATCGAGCAGTTGATGTTCTTCTTCGAGAACGCCTCCGACGCGGCGCCGAATACCGCGACCTCGGTCGCGCCCGCGGCGCGCGCCGCCTCGAAGCCCTTCAGGTTCGGCGTCAGCACCGGGTAGGCGACGCCCGGCCTCCTGCGGATGCGCTCGAGCACCTCGGTGTGGTCGGCCATCTGCGGGATCCACTTCGGCGAGACGAACGCGGTCGCCTCCACCGCCGGCAGGCCTGCGTCCGCGAGCCGCTCGATCAGCTCCAGCTTCACCGCGGTGGGCAGCTCGCCCTTCTCGTTCTGCAGCCCGTCGCGCGGCCCGACCTCGACGATTCTCACTCTGCGTGGCAGGCTCATGCTTCCTCCATGCGCAGCAGCTCGGCCCCTTCGGCCACCTGCTCGCCCGGCTGGTAGAGGATTTCGGCGACGCGGCCGTCGCGCGGCGCCGCGATAGTGTGCTCCATCTTCATCGCCTCGAGCACCACCAGCGGCGCGCCCTTCGCCACCTGCTGTCCCGGCCGCACCAGCACCTGCAGCACTTTGCCCGGCATCGGCGCAGCGAGCGAGCCTGCGGGCGATTCCTCGTCCGGGACGCCGTGCGCTCCCTGCAGGGTCAGCACCCGGTGCGCGCCGCCGCGGAACAGGTGCCAGTCGGCACCGTCGCGCAGCGCGCGCACCTGGAAGGTTGCCTCGCCGAACGCGACCCGGAGCGTCCCGTCCTCCTCGGTGCCGGCCAGGGAATGCTCTTCGCCGTTCAGGAGAATCGTCAGGCCCGCCGGCGTGAAATCGACGCGCACCCGGTGCGAGCGGCCGCGCTCGGAGAATTCGAGCTCGTGGTGCGAGCCGAGGTTCAGCCGCCAGCCGTCGACGCAGTTCCAGGGCGAGTGCGGGTCGCCCGAGGCCTGCGCGGCCGCCGCCCCCTGCGCCTCCTCCGCGAGCAGCTCGGCGAGCGCCGCCGCAGCCAGGTCTTCGGCGCTCGCGCCGGCGTCTTCCGGGAACAGCTCCGCGCGGCAGCGCTCGATCAGGCCGGTGTCGAGGTCGGCGCCGGAAAAGGCGCGGCTGGCAACCGTTCGCGCGAGGAACTCGACGTTGGTGGTCACGCCCACGATCTCGTACTCGGCCAGTGCGGCGCGGAGGCGGCCGACCGCGACCGCGCGGTCCTCGCCCCAGGCGACCAGCTTCGCAATCATCGGGTCGTAGTAGGGCGTGATCGCGTCGCCCTCGCGTACCCCCGAATCGACCCGGACGGGGGCCGCCGCCGGGCCGAACTCGACGCCGCGCGGCGCGCGCAGGCGGCGCAGCGTGCCGGTCGCGGGCAGGAAGCCCTTGGCCGGGTTCTCGGCGTAGATGCGCGCCTCCACCGCGTGGCCCCGCATTTGGATCTGATCCTGCCGAAAGGGAATCGCCTCGCCCGCGGCGACGGCGAACTGCAGCTTCACCAGGTCGATGCCCGTGATCATCTCGGTCACCGGGTGCTCTACCTGCAGCCGCGTGTTCATCTCCATGAAGTAGAAGCGGCCGTCCTGCTCGGCGATGAATTCGACCGTTCCGGCGCCGGTATAGGCGATCGCTTTCGCCGCGGCCATGGCGGCCTGCGCGATCTCGTCCCGCCTCGCAGGCGACAGGCCGGGCGCCGGCGCCTCTTCGAGCACCTTCTGGTGGCGGCGCTGCACCGAGCAATCGCGCTCGAACAGGTGCACCACGTTGCCGCGGCTGTCGCCGAACACCTGCACCTCGATGTGGCGCGGCCGCTCGAGATAGCGCTCGAGCAGCACGCGCGCGTCGCCGAAGGCGGCACGCGCCTCGCGCTGCGCGGATTCCAGCGCAGCGCCGAACTCCGCCGCGGCGCGAACGACGCGCATGCCCTTGCCGCCGCCGCCCGCGGAGGCCTTGATCAGCACGGGATAGCCGATCTTCTTCGCCTCGGCCGCGAGCAGCGCCGCGTCCTGGGCCTCGCCGTGATAGCCGGGCACCAGCGGTACCCCCGCCTTCTGCATCAGGCGCTTCGCCGCCGCCTTGTCGCCCATCGCCGCGATGGCTTCGGGCGAGGGGCCGACGAAGACGATGCCGGCGGCGCCGCAGGCGCGCGCGAACGCTTCGTTCTCGGACAGGAAGCCGTAGCCGGGATGGATCGCCTGCGCGCCGCTCGCGCGGGCCGCCCCGAGGATCGCCTCGGCGTTGAGATAGCTTTCGCGCGCCGGCGCCGGCCCCAGCAGCCGCGCCTCGTCGGCCAGCGCCACGTGGCGCGCGCCCCGGTCGGCCTCCGAGTACACGGCGACCGTGCGGATGCCGAGGTCGCGCGCCGCGACGATCACCCGGCAGGCGATCTCGCCGCGGTTGGCGACTAGAATCTTGCCGAACATGCTCAGCCCTTCGGCGCGAGCCACGACGGCTTGCGCTTATCGAGGAACGAGGCGATGCCCTCGCGTCCCTCGGGCGAGACGCGGATCTCGGCAATTCGCCGCGCGGTGTCGTCGATCACCGCATCGCCCACCGGCCCGCCGCGGGCCACCGCGGCGATCAGATCCTTGATCTTGCGGTGCGCCTCCGGCCCGCCCTGGGTGAGATGCCCGAGGAGCTCCTCGATCTTGCGGTCGAGATCCTCCGCGGAAGCAAGAATCGTCAAAAGACCCAGCCGAAGGCCCTCTTCCGCGCCGAAGCGTTCCCCCGTATGGAAGTAGCGCCGCGCCGCGCGCTCGCCGATCGCGCGCACGACGTACGGGCTGATCGTCGCGGGCGACAGCCCGAGTTTGATCTCGGTGAGCGCGAACTCGGCGGCCGGGGTGCCGACGGCGATGTCGCAGGCGGCGACGAGGCCCGTGCCGCCCGCGAAGGCTGGGCCGTGCACGCGCGCCACGGTGGGCTTGGACAGCCGGTCGAGCGTCTTCAGCATCTGCGCCAGCGCGCGCGCATCGGTGAGGTTCTCCTCGAAGCCGTAGCCCGCCATGCGCTTCATCCAGTTGAGGTCCGCGCCTGCGCAAAACGCGGGACCGTTGCCCGCGAGCAGCACCGCGCGCACCGCAGGGTCCCGGTCGAGCTCGGCAAGGGCTCCGGTGAGCCTCGCGATCAGCGCGTCATCGAAGGCGTTGCGGATCTCGGGGCGATTGAGCGTCACCACGCCCACCGCGCCGCGGCGCTCGATCAGGATCGTCTCGGTCATGGTTGGGTTGCGCTCCCGCGCGTCACATCCGGAAGACGCCGAACTTCGTGTCCTCGATCGGCGCGTTGAGGGTCGCGGACAGCGCGAGCGCCAGCAGCCGCCGGGTGTCGGCGGGGTCCACCACGCCGTCGTCCCAGAGCCGCGCGCTCGCGTAGTACGGATGGCCCTGGCGCTCGTACTGCTCGAGGATCGGCGCCTTGAAGGCCTCCTCCTCTTCCCGCGACTTGAAGTTGCCGCGCACGGTGGCGAGCACGCTCGCCGCCTGCGGTCCGCCCATGATCGAGATGCGCGCGTTGGGCCACATCCAGAGGAAGCGCGGCGAGTACGCGCGCCCGCACATGCCGTAGTTGCCGGCGCCGAAGGAGCCGCCGAGGATCAGCGTCAGCTTCGGCACGCGCGCGGTGGCGACCGCGGTCACCATCTTGGCGCCGTCCTTGGCGATGCCGCCGGACTCGTACTTCTTCCCGACCATGTAGCCGGTGATGTTCTGCAGGAACACGAGCGGGATGCCGCGCTGGCACGCGAGCTCGATGAAGTGCGCCGCCTTGAGCGAAGACTCCGAGTAGAGGATGCCGTTGTTGGCGAGGATCGCGACCGGGTAGCCGTGCAGGTGGGCGAAGCCGGTGACCAGCGTGGTGCCGTAGTTCTGCTTGAATTCGTCGAGCTCAGAGCCGTCCACCACGCGGGCGATCACCTCGCGCACGTCGTAGGGTTTGCGCGTATCGGCCGGCACGATGCCGTAGATCTCCTCGGCCGGATACAGAGGT
>DATJXO010000066.1:0-2033 GCA_035500055.1 Burkholderiales bacterium
ACCGGCGCACCCCATGCCGGGGCGGCGGCGGCTGCTCCGTGGCGGGCTCGCCGCCGGGCCGGTGGTGATGACGCTGATCAGCCGGCCGGTGCTCGGGGGAGGTAACGGAGGTGGACGCGGAGGAGGATTCGGTCTTTGCACCACACCCTCGGGTTTTGTTTCGGCCAACGCGAGCACCGCGGGCCGAGGTGTATCCTGCGAAGGGCACACGTACGAATACTGGAAGAAGGCGTCGAGCAGCCAGTGGCCGTCGCCGTACAAGCCCGGGACGAAATTCAACGACGTGTTCAAGACGCCGACTTACGCTCCGTACAACTGGAAGACGCTCGAAGACGTGCTGGGTCTCGGCAGCTCGCCGCCCAACAACGTGGCGCGCGCGTGCGTGGCTGCGCTGCTCAATGCGCAGCACGGCCTCACCCCGCCGCTGGGCGTTTCCGCAGTGAAGGACATCTGGAGCGAGTACATCACGAAGGGGTGCTACTCGCCGCAGTCCGGCGCGCAATGGAGCCCCGACGAGATCATCGCCTATCTCGCCACCACGACGCCGGTGTAGACCGGACCGGCGCCGGCCGTCGCCCCTCGTCCCCGGCCTGAAGTGTGCAATGTCGCTACCACCCGCGCTCTGCTGGCGCAGCGTCCCGATCGAGGCGCTCGTCTGGCGCGAATGGGATGGCGAGCTGGTCGTGCGCAACGAGCGTAGCGGAAGCACCCATCTACTGGGTCCGCTCGCCAGCCAGGTGCTCAAGGTCCTCGCCGCCGCAGACCGGCCGCTCAGCGGCGCCGAGGTTGAGGATCGCTTGGCGGCAACGGGATCCTCACCCGGCGCGGCCGTGGAGGTCGCCGCCGTGCTGGGCGAGTTCGGCCGGCTCGGCCTGGCGGAGCCTGCGCCGGCATGATCGTCAACGATCTCTCGCGCCGCGAGCTGGCGGAGCGACTTTCCGACGGCGGGCTGCGCCTGCGCACCGGACCCGTCGTGAACCGGATCCAGTCGCAACTACCGAGCGTGCTCGACGGCATCGCGCTCCACTACGCGGACCACATTGTCGAGGACGACAAAGGCTTCGCCGACTTTCACGTTCGGGTCGCCGCGCCGACGAACGCGCGTCGCTGGATCGCGCCGCAGGTTCGCTTCCTGTTCGATGGGGCGAGCCCCTTTCTTCCGCTGCCTGCGAATCAGGCCTTCGCCATGCTCGAGTGGGGGCTCAACTGGTGCGTGAGCAGCCATTGCCATCAGTTCCTGATCGTGCACGCGGCGAGCGTGGCGAAGGCCGATCAAGCGCTGCTGCTGCCGGGGGATCCAGGCTCGGGCAAGAGCACGCTGTGCGCCGGGCTCGTAAGCCGCGGCTGGAGACTTCTTTCCGACGAGTTGACGCTGCTCGAGCTTGCGACCGGACACGTGGTGCCGCTGCCCCGCCCCATCAGCCTCAAGAACGCATCGATCGATACCGTCCGGCGATTCGCTCCCGAAGCCCGCCTGAGCGCTCCGGTTCACGATACGGCCAAGGGATCGGTCGCGCACATGAAGCCGCCGGCGGAGAGCGTGCACCACGCGGCCGACACCGCGCAGGCGCGCTGGATCGCGTTTCCGCAATACCAGAGCGCTGCACCGGCCCGCCTGCACCCTCTGTCGAGAGCGCGCACGTTCATCCACCTCGCCGATCATGCGTTCAACTACGACGTGCATGGCCGCAAGGGCTTCGAGCTGCTCGCGCAGGTGGTTTCGGATGCCGACTGCTTCGCATTCGAGTACGGCGTGCTGCGCGAAGCGATAGCTCTGTTCGACCGTGTCGCATCGCGCGCATGAGGCGCCTCGGCACCGACCCTGTCGTCATCGCTCTGCGCAGCCCCGCAACGGTGGTTGCGTGGAGCCTGCCGCAGTGGGAGGCCCTGATCCGCGACGCGCGGCGCGCGAATCTCCTCTCGCGCGTCGCGCTCACCCTCGCCGAAGCCGGGCTTCTGCCACGCGTCCCTCAGGCCCCGCGCACTCACCTCGAGGCAGCACGGACGCTGGCGCAGGCGCAGGCCGACTCCGT
>DATJXO010000067.1:0-7576 GCA_035500055.1 Burkholderiales bacterium
CCGGGGGGGCGCGGCCGCCGGGCACCGGGCCCGACTCGAGCACGGTGACCGGCACGCCGCGCGCGGCGAGCGCCACGGCCGCGGCCATGCCGGCGTAGCCGGCGCCGACGATCGCGACGCGAGGGCTCACGCCGCCCCGGCTACGCCGTGACCCACGTCTTCCAGGCGAGCCACAGCTTGCGCAGCGGCGTGAGCGAAGTGCGCTGCGCCAGCACCCGGAAGCCGTCGCGCTCGATCTCGGCGAGCGTGGCGCAGTAGATCGCCGCCATCACCAGCCCGGCGCGTTGCGCGCGGCGGTCTTGCGGCGGGAGGGTCCGCATCGCCTTCTCGTAGAACGACTCCGCGCGCCGCGCCTGGTATTCCATGAGCTTCGTGAATCGCTCGGTGTGGGAGCCGGAAAGGATGTCCGCCGCGGTGACTCCGAACTGCCGCAGCTCGTCCATCGGCAGGTAGATGCGGTTCTTGCGCGCGTCCTCGCCGACGTCGCGGATGATGTTGGTGAGCTGGAACGCGGTGCCGAGGCACTTCGCGTACTCGAGCGTGCGCGCGTCCGAGTAGCCGAAGATGCCTGCGGCCAGCAGGCCCACCGCGCCGGCGACGTGGTAGCAGTAGCGTTCCAGCGCGGCGAAGTCGAGGTAGCGCGTCTGCGTCAGGTCCATCTCCATGCCGGCGACGATTTCGTTCAGATGCGCTTCCTTCATGCCGAACCTTGCGACGAAGGGCTGCAGCGCCTTGGTCACCGGATGGCCGGGATCGCCCGCGAACAGCCTGCCGACCTCGAGCCGCCACCATGCCAGCTTGGTCGCGGCGAGCTGCGGCTCGGCGCACTCGTCGACCACGTCGTCGACCTCGCGGCAGAACGCGTACAGCGCGGTGATCGCGCGCCTGCGCTCCGGCGGCAGGAACAGGAACGAGTAGTAGAAGCTCGAGCCGCTCGCGGCCGCCTTCTGCTGGCAGTATTCGTCCGGCGTCATGGGAAAACGTGGTCCGTCCCTGTTTTCGGGTTCCTCATAGCGCGCGGGCGAGCAGCAGCGGCCAGTCGAGCCATTGCAGCGTCGGGCGCGCGCGGAACATGTCGTAGCCGGCGCGCTCGAGCTTCTCCAGGATGCGCAGGCCGCCCTGGATCGTGAGCGCGATCTCGGCGCGGATGCGGCCGGAGAGCGCGCCCAGCAGCGGGGCGCCGGAGAGCATCAGGCTGCGCGCCCGGTCGGCCTGGAATTCCATCAGCGCGCGCCAGGCCGCGTCGCAGCGGCGCTCGCGCAGGTGCGCCTCGGTGACGCCGAACGCGCGCATCTCGTCCTGCGGCAGGTAGACGCGGCCTCTGGCCCAGTCGAGCGCCACGTCCTGCCAGAAGTTGATGATCTGGAGCGAGGAGCAGATCGCGTCCGAGCAGCGCAGGTTTGATTCGGTCGTTTGTTTGAAAAGCTGCAGCAGCAGCCGGCCGACGGGGTTCGCCGAGCGGCGGCAGTAGTCGAGCACTTCGGCGTAGTCGGCATAGCGGCTCTTCGTAACGTCCTGCCGGAAAGCGGAAATCAGATCCTCGAACAGGCCGAGCGGAAGCTGGTGGCGGCGGACGATCGCCTCGACCTCCCTGAACAGCGGCTCCCGCGGCGCGTTCCCGGCGCCGATCTCGCGCAGCTGAGCGCCGTATTCGCCCAGCCGCTGCAGCCGCAGCGCGGGCGGGTCGTCGCCCTCGTCGGCGATGTCGTCGGCGCTGCGCGCGAAGCGGTAGATGATGCCGACCGGCTCGCGCAGCGCCCGGGGCAGCAGCAGCGAGGCGACCGGGAAGTTCTCGTAATGGCCGACCGACACGCGCGGGCTATAATACGTTGTTTTTTGTCGGGCTTTTCGAATCGCGAAGGTGGCGGAATTGGTAGACGCACCAGGTTTAGGTCCTGGCGCTAACCGCGTGTGGGTTCGAGTCCCACCCTTCGCACCAGAAACGAGGTGGCCGCAGGAATGACGGTGAACGTGGAAACGCTCGGCACGCTGGAGCGGCGGGTATCGATGTCGGTCGAGGTCGACGAGATCGAGCGCCAGGTCGGCGACCGGCTGAAGCAGCTGTCGCGCAACGTCAAGATGGCGGGGTTCCGCCCTGGCAAGGTGCCGATGAAGCTGCTGGCGCAGCAGTACGGCCCGCAGGTGCGCAGCGAGGTGATCGGCGACGCGGTGCAGAAGGCCTTCAGCGCCGCGGTGAAGGAGGCCAACCTCAAGGTCGCGGGCTACCCGCGCATCGAGAAGAAGGACGGCGCCCCGGACGCGAAGCAGTTCGAGTTCAGCGCCACCTTCGAGGTCTATCCCGAGGTGCGCATCGGCGACGTGGCCGCGACGAAGATCGAGCGTCCCGCGGCGGCGGTGGACGACGCCGCGGTCGAGCGCACCCTCGAGATCCTGCGTAAGCAACGCGTGCGCTACGAGGCGGCGGCGCGCGCCGCCGCGGACGGCGACCGCGTGACGATCGATTTCGAGGGCCGCATCGGCGGCGAGGCGTTCCCGGGCGGCAAGGCCGAGGGCTTCGCGCTGGTGCTGGGCGAACACCGGGTGCTGCCGGAGATGGAGGCGGCCGTGCGCGGCCTCGAGGCCGGCGGGTCGAAGAGCTTCGAGCTGAAGTTCCCGGACGACTACCACGGCAAGGACGTGGCCGGGAAGACCGCCGAGTTCAGGGTCGAGGTGAAGTCGGTCGAGGCGCCGCACCTGCCCGCGCTGGACGCCGATTTTGCGCGTGCGCTCGGCGTCGCGGACGGCGACCTCGCCAAGATGCGCGCCGATGTGCGGGCGAACGTGGAGCGCGAGGTGAAGAAGCGGATCGAGGCGCGGCTGAAGTCGCAGGCGCTGCAGGCGCTGCTCGACGCGGCGCCGATCGAGCTGCCGAAGTCGCTGGTCGAACTGGAGACCCGGCAGATGATCGAGGCCGCGGCGGCCGACCTGAAGGCGCGCGGCCTCAGGATCGAGCAGCTGCCGCTCGATCCGCAGGCGTTCGAGGCGAGCGCGCGGCGCCGCGTCGCGCTCGGGCTGATCGTGGCCGAGCTGGCGCGCGCCGAGAAGCTGCAGCCGAAGCCCGCGGACGTGCGCGCGCTGATCGAGGCCGAGGCGCAGAGCTACGAGCACCCGGCCGAGGTGGTAAAATGGTTCTACATGCAGCCACAGCGGCTGTCCGAGATGGAGAGCCTGGCACTGGAAGGCAACGTGGTGAACTGGGTCTTGTCCAAAGCGAAAGTGGAGGACAGGGCCGTCGCATTCGACGATCTGATGGGCAGCGGCACATGAAGCCCCTCACCTGGAAATCGAGCATGGATGAGCCTCAGGACCTCGGGCTCATCCCGATGGTCATCGAGCAGTCCGGCCGCGGCGAGCGCGCCTACGACATCTATTCGCGGCTGCTGAAGGAGCGCGTGGTGTTCCTGGTCGGGCCGGTGACCGAGGTCACCGCCAACCTGATCGTGGCGCAGCTGCTGTTCCTCGAGTCGGAGAACCCCGACAAGGACATCTTCTTCTACATCAACTCGCCGGGCGGGTCGGTGTCGGCGGGGCTCGCGATCTACGACACCATGCAGTTCATCAAGCCCGACGTGAGCACGCTGTGCATCGGCCAGGCGGCCAGCATGGGCTCGCTGCTGCTCGCCGCGGGCGACAAGGACAAGCGCTTCGTGCTGCCGAACTCGCGGGTCATGATCCACCAGCCGATGGGCGGCTTCTCCGGGCAGGCGACCGACATCGAGATCCACGCCAAGGAGATCCTGTACCTGCGCCAGCGGCTGAACGAGATCCTGGCCAAGCACACCGGCAAGCCGATCGACACCATCGCGCGGGACACCGAGCGCGACTTCTTCATGGGCGCGGACGACGCGGTAAAGTACGGCATCGTGGACAAGGTGCTCGTCTCCCGGGAGCCGGCGTAGATGTCCGAGAAGACCTCCTCGGGCGAGAAGCTGCTGTACTGCTCGTTCTGCGGCAAGAGCCAGCACGAGGTGCGCAAGCTGATCGCGGGCCCGTCGGTGTTCATCTGCGACGAGTGCATCGAGCTGTGCAACGACATCATCCGCGAGGAGACCGCCTCGGACAAGGGCGGCAAGGGCGCCAAGTCCGACCTGCCGACGCCGCACGAGATCCGCAACATCCTCGACCAGTACGTGATCGGCCAGGACGTGGCGAAGAAGATCCTCTCGGTCGCGGTCTACAATCACTACAAGCGGCTCAAGCACCTGTCGAAGAACGACGAGGTCGAGCTGGCGAAGTCGAACATCCTGCTGATCGGGCCGACGGGCTCGGGCAAGACGCTGCTGGCGCAGACGCTGGCGCGGCTGCTGAACGTGCCGTTCGTGATCGCCGACGCCACTACCCTGACCGAGGCTGGCTACGTCGGCGAGGACGTCGAGAACATCATCCAGAAGCTGCTGCAGAACTGCGATTACGACGTCGACAAGGCCAAGCGCGGCATCGTCTACATCGACGAGATCGACAAGATCTCGCGCAAGTCGGACAACCCCTCGATCACGCGCGACGTCTCGGGCGAAGGGGTGCAGCAGGCGCTGCTGAAGCTGATCGAGGGCACGATCGCCTCGGTCCCGCCCCAGGGCGGCCGCAAGCATCCCAACCAGGACTTCGTGCAGGTCGACACCACCAACATCCTGTTCGTCTGCGGCGGCGCCTTCGACGGCTTGGAGAAGATCGTGCGCAACCGCACCGAGAAGACCGGCATCGGCTTTGGCGCCGAGGTGCGCAGCACCAACGACTCCAAGGCGACCTACGACCTGCTGAAGGCAGTGGAGCCGGAGGACCTGATCAAGTACGGCCTGATCCCCGAGTTCGTCGGCCGCATGCCGGTGGTCGCCGCGCTCGAGGAGCTGGACGAGCCGGCGCTGATCGAGATCCTGACGCTGCCGAAGAACGCGCTCATCAAGCAGTACCAGCGCCTGTTCCTGATGGAAGGCGTCGAGCTGGAGGTGCGCACGGCGGCGCTCGGCGCGGTGGCGAAGAGGGCGCTCGCGCGCAAGACCGGCGCGCGCGGCCTGCGCTCGATCCTCGAGCAGGTGCTGCTCGACACGATGTACGAGCTGCCTGCGCTGGAGAACGTCAGCAAGGTCGTGGTCGACGAGCAGATGATCGCCGCGGACGGCAAGCCGCTGCTGATCTACTCCGAGCAGCCGAAAGTCGCCGGCGGCTCGGCTTAAGCTTCTGTCAGAAGGCTTTTTTCCCGGGCTTTCCGCGTTGCGGCAAGGGCTGCTTGCGTGTACGCTTTCCACGTTGATTCCGCCGCGGGTGCCCGCACATGTCTGAGATGAACGAGATTCCCTCCGCAAGCTCCCCGGGCGTGACCCAGTACCCGCTGCTGCCGCTGCGCGACGTAGTGGTGTTCCCGCACATGGTGATCCCGCTGTTCGTCGGCCGCCCGAAATCGATCAAGGCGATGGAGACGGCGATGGAGAGCGGCAAGAGCATCCTGCTGGTGGCGCAGCGCTCGGCCGCCAAGGACGATCCCGGCCCGCAGGACATGCACGAGATCGGCTGCGTCTCCAGCATCCTGCAGATGCTGAAGCTGCCCGACGGCACCGTGAAGGTGCTGGTCGAAGGCGGCAGCCGCGCGCGCATCCGCGAGGCCACCGACCTGAAGACGCACTGGGTCGCCGAGGCCGAGCCGATCCCGGCCGAGGGCGCGCCGCCGCCCGAGGTCGAGGCGATGCGCCGCGCGCTGCTCTCGGCGTTCGACCAGTACGTCAAGCTGAACAAGAAAATCCCGCCCGAGATCCTGACCTCGCTCGCCGGCATCGACGAGGCCGGGCGCCTCGCCGACACGGTGGCCGCGCACCTGCCGCTGAAGCTGGAGCAGAAGCAGCAGGTGCTGGAAATGTTCGAGGTGAAGGCGCGCCTCGAGCACCTGCTGTCGCAGCTCGAGACCGAGATCGACATCCTGCAGGTGGAGAAGCGCATCCGCGGGCGCGTCAAGCGCCAGATGGAGAAGAGCCAGCGCGAGTACTACCTCAACGAGCAGGTCAAGGCGATCCAGAAGGAGCTCGGCGAGGGCGAGGAGGGCGCCGACCTGGAGGAGATGGAGAAGCGCGTGCGGCGCGCGCACATGCCGAAGGACGCGCGGCGCAAGGCCGAGGGCGAGCTGAAGAAGCTGAAGCTGATGTCGCCGATGTCGGCCGAGGCGACGGTGGTGCGCAACTACATCGAGACCCTGGTCAACCTGCCGTGGCGCAAGCGCTCCAAGATCTCGAAGGAGATCGCCAAGGCGCAGGAGGTCCTCGACAAGGACCACTACGGCCTGGAGAAGGTCAAGGAGCGCATCGTCGAGTACCTCGCGGTGCAGACGCGGGTCGACAAGATGAAGGCGCCGATCCTGTGCCTGGTCGGGGCGCCGGGCGTCGGCAAGACCTCGCTGGGGCAGTCGATCGCGCGCGCCACCAACCGCAAGTTCGTGCGCATGTCGCTCGGCGGCATGCGCGACGAGGCCGAGATCCGCGGCCACCGCCGCACCTACATCGGCTCGATGCCTGGCAAGATCCTGCAGAACATGACCAAGGTGGGGGTGCGCAACCCGCTGTTCCTGCTCGACGAGGTCGACAAGCTGGGCCAGGACTGGCGCGGCGACCCGTCCTCGGCGCTGCTCGAGGTGCTCGACCCGGAGCAGAACCACACCTTCACCGACCACTACGTCGAGGTCGAGTACGACCTGTCCGAGGTGATGTTCGTCGCCACGGCGAACACGCTCAACATCCCGCCGCCGCTGCTTGACCGCATGGAGGTGATCCGCCTCTCGGGCTACACCGAGGACGAGAAGCTGAACATCGCCATCAAGTACCTGCTGCCCAAGCAGATGACCAACAACGGCATCAAGGAGGGCGAGCTGCAGGTGTCCGAGTCCGCGGTGCGCGACACCGTGCGCTACTACACGCGCGAGGCCGGCGTGCGCGGCCTGGAGCGCGAGATCTCCAAGATCTGCCGCAAGGCGGTGAAGCAGCTGCTCACCGAGAAGCAGCAGGGCGACGGCAAGGTGAAGCGCATCGCGGTGACGCCGAGGAACCTCGACAAGTTCCTGGGCGTGCGGCGCTACACCTTCGGCATGGCCGAGAAGAAGAACCAGGTCGGGCAGGTCACCGGGCTCGCCTGGACCGAGGTCGGCGGCGAGCTGCTCACCATCGAGACGGTGACCATGCCGGGCAAGGGCAAGACCATCACCACCGGCAAGCTGGGCGAAGTCATGCAGGAGTCGATCCAGGCGGCGCTGTCGGTGGTGCGCAACCGCTCGCGCAGGCTCGGCGTCAACCCGGACTTCTACCAGAAGAACGACATGCACATCCACCTGCCCGAGGGCGCGACGCCGAAGGACGGCCCGAGTGCCGGCATCGGCATCGCCACCTCGATGGTGTCGGTGCTCACCGGCATCCCGGTGCGGGCGGACGTCGCCATGACCGGCGAGATCACGCTGCGCGGCGAGGTGCTGGCGATCGGCGGGCTTAAGGAAAAGCTGCTGGCGGCGCACCGCGGCGGCATCAAGACCGTGATGATCCCGGACGAGAACGTGAAGGACCTGGTCGAGATCCCGGACAACGTCAAGAACAAGCTGGAAATCATC
>DATJXO010000068.1:0-15462 GCA_035500055.1 Burkholderiales bacterium
TATCGCGAGATCGAGGAAAAGGGCCGGCAGCTGGAGGTCGCGAGCCAGCACAAGTCGCAGTTCCTCGCCAGCATGAGCCATGAGCTGAGGACGCCGCTCAACGCCATCCTCGGCTTCAACGAGATGATCCTCGGCGAGGTCTACGGCGCCGTGCCGGGGGACATGAAAGAGCCGCTCACCGACATCCAGACGAGCGGCAAGCACCTGCTGCGCCTCATCAACAACGTGCTCGACCTCGCCAAGATCGAGGCCGGCAGGATGGAGCTCGCGCTCGCCGACTACTCGGTGCAGGATACGGTGGCGAGCGTGCAGGCGACGCTCAGGCCGCTCGCGGCCGAGAAGGGCCTGGAGTTCCTCGCCGAGGTGCCGCAGGACATTCCGCTTGCGCACGGCGACGCCGGGCGCATCGCGCAATGCCTCATGAACCTCGCCGGCAACTCGCTCAAGTTCACCAAGCAGGGCAGGGTCGCGATCTCGGTCGGGCTGAACGGCGGCGGGACGCTGCGCTACTGCGTGACCGACACCGGGATCGGCATCCCGCCGGAGAAGATCGCGAGCCTGTTTACCGAGTTCAAGCAGACCGACGCTACCATAGCGAGCGAGTACGGCGGCACGGGCCTGGGGCTCTCGATCAGCAAGAAGTTCGTCGAGATGCACGGCGGGCGCATCTGGGTCGAGAGCGAGATCGGAAAGGGTTCCGCCTTCATTTTTGAAATTCCTCTGAGAGCGAAAGCGTGATGGCAAAAACCATCCTCTACGTCGAAGACAACGAGATGAACCGCAAGATCGTGCGGGCGCTCCTCAAGGGCACGAGCTACCGGCTGGTCGAAGCCTTCGACGGCGAGGCGGGCGTGGCGAAGGCGCTCGAGGTGAAGCCCGACCTCATCCTGATGGACGTGCAGCTGCCGAAGATGTCGGGCATCGACGCCACGAAGAGGCTGCGCGCCGAGCCGGCGACCGCGGCGACGCCGATCCTCGTCATCACCTCGTTTGCGCTCTCGGGCGACGAGCAGAAGGCGAAGGAGGCCGGCGCGACCGGCTACCTCGCCAAGCCGTACAGCCCGATGGACCTGCTCGGTCGCATCCGCGGCTTCCTGCCGGAGAATTGATTGGCCCGGTACCTGCGCGCGTGAAGCCGGCAGACGCCGTGATCGCGCAGGGCCGCGAGGTCCGCGCCATCGAGCGCGGGCGCCTGTTTCGCAAGTATTTGGTGCTGATCCTCGCGCTGGTGTGCGGCGCACTGCTGATCTCGGGCGCGGTGGGCCTCTACTTCTCCTACCAGGAGAACAAGGTCGCGCTCTCCAGCCTGCAGCGCGAGAAGGCGGTCGCCGCGGCGGCGCGCGTAGAGGACTACATGCGCCAGATCGAGCACCAGCTCGTCGACACGCACCGCATCACCTCGCTGCTGGCGCGCGGCGGCGAGGGCATCGAGCAGCGGCGCAACGAGTTCTTCCGCCTGCAGCGGCTGGTGCCGGACATCACCGACGTCGCGCAGGTCGACCCGAGCGGGCGCGAGCTGCTGTCGGTGTCGCGCCTCCGGATGGAGATGACGGGGGTCGGCGAGGACCACTCCAAGGATCCCGCCTTCCGCGAGGCGAAACCGGGGCAGACCTGGTTCGGACCGGTGTACTTCCGCAAGGAGACCGAGCCGTACATGACGATCGCGGTGCGGTCGTCCGCCAAGGGCATCCTCACGGTGGCCGACATCAACCTCAAGTTCATCTGGGACGTGGTGACGCGCATCAAGGTGGGTAAGAAGGGCAAGGCGTACGTGGTCGACGGCACCGGGCACCTGGTGGCCGACCCCGACATCGGCCTGGTGCTGCGCAAGACCGACCTCTCGCGCCTGCCGCAGGTGCGCTACGCGCTGGACAAGGGCGACGACACCTCTCAGGCGCTGATCGCGCCGGACGCCGCGGGGCGCACGGTATTCACCGCCTACGCGCCGATCGAGTCGCTCGGCTGGAAGGTGTTCGTGGAGCAGCCGATCTCCGAGGTGTACGCGACGCTCAATGCCGCGATCCTGCGCACCGTGTCGCTGCTGATCGCGGGCCTGCTGTTCTCGGCGCTGGCGGCGATGTGGCTCGCGCGCAGCATGGTGCGCCCGATCCGCACCCTGCAGGAAGGCGCCGCGCGCATCGGCGCCGGCGACCTGGAGCAGAAGATCGACATCCACACCGGCGACGAGCTCGAGGCGCTCGCCGCGCAGTTCAACCAGATGAGCGCGCAGCTGCGCGAGTCCTACGCCGGCCTGGAGCGCAAAGTCGAGGAGCGTACCGCCGAGCTGCAGGAGACGCTCGAGCGGCAGACGGCGACCGCGGAGATCCTCAGCGTCATGTCGGAGTCGCCGACCGACGTCGCGCCGGTATTCGAGACCATCCTGAGTAACGCGGTGCGGCTGAGCGGCAGCCCGATCGCCGCCATCTTCCGCTACGACGGCGCCAACGTGCATCTCGCGGCGACGCGCAATTGGTCGAAGGAGGCTCTGGCCTACTTTTCGAAGGTGTATCCGTCGCCCCCCAACCCGGCGCTCCTCAGCGGGCGCACCATCCTCGGCAAGTCGGTCGTGCGCATCGCCGATACCCACGCCGACCCGGACTATGACCGCGCCTCGGCGGCCACCGGGCACTGGCGCCGCATGCTGGGCGTGCCGATGTTGCGCGAGGGCAACCCCGTCGGTGCCTTCGTGGTGGCGTGGACCGAGCCCGGCGAGACGCCGGAGCACCAGACCGAGCTGCTGAAGACCTTCGCCGACCAGGCCGCGATCGCGATCGAGAACGTGCGCCTGTTCAACGAGATCCAGGACAAGAGCCGCCAGCTGGAGATTGCCAATCAGCACAAGTCGGACTTCCTGGCCAACATGTCGCACGAGCTGCGGACGCCGCTCAACGCCATCATCGGGTTCTCGGAGGTGCTGATAGAGAAGATGTTCGGCGAGGTGAACGAGAAGCAGCTCGACTACCTGAACGACATCCATTCCTCGGGCAAGCACCTCCTGTCCCTCATCAACGACATCCTCGACCTCTCCAAGATCGAGGCCGGGCGCATGGAGCTCGATGTCGGCGAGTTCGACGTGCGGGGAGCGCTGCAGAACGCGCTCACGCTCGTCAAGGAGCGCGCGCAGCGCAGCGGCGTCGAGCTCGCGCTCGAGGTCGACCCGGCGCTCGGCGCCTTCCGCGCCGACGAACGCAAGTTCAAGCAGATCATGCTCAACCTGCTCTCCAACGCGGTGAAGTTCACGCCGGCCGGCGGCAAGGTGAGCGTGCGTGCGAGGCCGGCGGACAGCGCGCTCGAGGTCGCGGTCGCGGACACCGGCGTCGGCATCGTGCCCGAGGACCAGGAGGCGGTGTTCGAGGAGTTCCGCCAGGTGGGGCGCGACTACACCAAGAAGGCTGAGGGTACCGGCCTCGGCCTTGCGCTGGTGCGCAAGTTCGTGGAGCTGCACGGCGGCGCGATCCGCCTGGAGAGCGCGCCGGGCAAGGGATCCACCTTTACCTTTACCATCCCGAACCGGCTATGAGCACCATCCTGATCGTCGAGGACAACGAGAAGAACATGAAGCTCGCGCGCGACGTGCTGCAGGCGAAGGGCTACGCCACGCTCGAGGCGGTCACCGGGGAAGAGGGCGTGCGCCTGGCGAAGGAGAAGCAGCCGAATCTCGTGCTGATGGACATCCAGCTCCCCGGCATCAACGGCATCGAGGCGCTGCGTCAGCTGCGCGCCGACGCGGCGCTCGGGCACATCCCGGTGGTCGCCTTCACCGCTTCGGTGACGCCGACCGACCGCAGCCAGATCCAGGCCGCGGGCTTCGACGGCTTCCTGTCCAAGCCGATCAACCTCAAGGAGTTCCTGGCGCTGGTCGAGAGCCTGGTGCAGCGAGGGCGGCCGTGAGCGCGCCGGCGAAGATCCTGGTGGTCGACGACACGCCGGCCAACATCAAGCTGCTCGGCGACCTGCTCGCGGCGAAGGGCTACGCCGTAAGCACCGCGGCGAACGGCGAGGAGGCGCTCGCCAAGGTGGCGGCGGAGAAGCCCGATCTGGTGCTGCTCGACGTCATGATGCCGGGCCTTTCGGGCTACGACGTCTGCCGCCGCATCCGCGCCGAGCCGGCGACGGCGCTGCTCCCGGTGGTGATGTGCACCTCGCTCGACCCGCACCAGGAGCGCGTCAAGGGCATCGAGGCGGGCGCCGACGACTTCCTCTCCAAGCCGGTGAACCAGCCGGAGCTGTTCGCGCGCGTGAAGTCGCTCTTGCGCGTGAAGGCACTGCATGACGAGGTCACCCGCCTCAACGCCGGCCTGGAAAAGCGCGTCGCCGAGCAGGTCGGCGAGATCGAGCGGCTGGCGCGCCTGAAGCGGTTCGTCTCGCCGCGCGTCGGCGACCTGATCCTCTCGGGCGAGGTCGACGACCCGATGAAGACCCACCGCCGCGAGGTCACGGTGGTGTTCACCGACCTGCGCGGCTTCACCGCGTTCTCCGAGACCGCCGACCCCGAGGACGTGATGGGCGTGCTGCGCGAATACCACGCGGCGCTCGGGCGCATCGTGCTCGCGCACGAGGGCACCATCGAGCACTTCGCCGGCGACGGCGTGATGATCCTGTTCAACGACCCGCTGCCGCTCGCCGAGCCCGAGCTGACCGCGGTGCGCATGGCGCTCGAGATGCGCGCCGAGGTCGGCAAGCTCGCCGCGGGCTGGAAGAAGCGCGGCCACGATCTGGGGTTCGGGGTCGGCATCGCCAACGGCTACGCCACGCTCGGCGCGATCGGCTTCGAGGGCCGGCGCGACTACGGCGCGATCGGCCCGGTCACCAACCTCGCGGCGCGCCTCTGCGGCGAGGCGCACGCCGGGCAGGTGCTGATCGCGCAGCGGGTCTTCGGCAAGATCGAGGAGAAGCTCGAGACCGAGCACGTCGGCGAGCTGACGCTGAAGGGATTCAGCCGCGCGATCCCGGCCTACAACGTCGTCTCGCTGCGCGGCTAGCGGCCGCGCGCCGCCCTGACGAACTCGAGCGCGGCCTGGAACAGCGCCAGGTCCTTGGCGTAGTCGGCCGCATCGCTGCGGTCGATCTGGATCCATTCGCGCGTGCTCGCCATGCCGCCGGGGTGGAAAGCGACCACGTTGTCGCGCGAGAACTGCAGCTCGGTGGCGACGGCCGCGGGCAGGCGCAGCCCGACGCCGTCGCCGCTGATGCAGGCGAACATCCGGTCGTTCACGAAATAGGCGTCGAGGCCGTTGATCTTCTTCGTCGTCACGCCAGGGAGCGCGAGCAGCAGCGCGTCGATCTGCGCCTTGCGGTCGGGCGGCGCGGTGTCGGCATTCACCGGCGGCTTCTCCAGGGCGCCATCGTCACTCGATTATCCCATCGGCGCGGAGCAGGACGGACTGCGGGATCGTGATGCCGAGGGCCTTGGCGGTCTTGAGGTTGATCACGAGCTCGAACTTCGAGGCCTGCTCGATCGGCAAGTCGCCCGGCTTCGCGCCCTTGAGGATCTTGTCGGCGTCGCTCGCCGCGCGCCGAAAGCTGTCGGCGAGATCCACGCCGTAGCTCACGAGGCCGCCGGCTTCGACATGTTCCTTGGCCGGATAGACCGAGGCCACTTGGTAGCGCAATGCGAGGTCCGCGACCTGTTTGCGCTGCCGGAACACGAGCGGCTCTCCGATGACCACGGCGGCGCTCACCTTCTCAAGCCCGATGCGCGCAAACCCGTTGTCGATGTCCGCGGCGGAGCGGACGTCGATCGTAAGAAGGCCCACATTGGCCCGCCGCGCTGCTTCGTCGAGGTTCTTGTGTGCCGAGCCATAGTAAGGGGCGGCGGGATTGGCGACGACAGCAACGCGCGTGACCTTGGGCACGATCGTCAGCAGCAACTCGAGCAGCTTGGCGCTGGTGTCCTGATATAGCGCGGCCATCCCGGTGACGTTACCCCCGGGCCGCGCCAAGCTCTTCGCGAAGTCGGTGGCCACCGGGTCGCCGCTCCAGGGGAGAACGATCGGAACGGAGGGTGCCGCAAGCTGAGCGGCCCGGGCGGAGGTTTCCGAAGCCAGAATCACGGCGGGCTTGAAGGCCGCGATCTCCTTCGCGAGATCGAGCGGCTTCCCGGCGCTGTCCGAAGTCCAGCGAATTTCGGCGATGTAGCTCTTGCCTTCGACATGGCCGAGCGCGCGCAGCCCTTGCTTGAAAGCGTCGAGGTAGGGGTTCTTCCACGGCGGCGGACCGGGCGGAGCCCCCTGGATCAAGAACATGATCCGTGCGGCGGGCTGCGCCCGGGCGGCGCGGGGCGTCGCGGCGAGCGCGAGCAGCGCGAGCATCGTCTCGCGCCGGTTCATTCGATCACCTCGGTCGCCTGCAGCAGTACCGACTGCGGGATCGTCAGGCCGAGCGCCTTCGCGGTCTTCAAATTGATCACCAGATCGAACTTGGTCGGCTGCTCGACGGGCAGATCGGCGGGCTTGGCGCCGCCTAGGATCTGCGCAACATATCGAGCGGATGCCCGCACATTGCCCAGCACGCTGGGTCCGTAGCACGCGAGCCCCCCGGCAACCACGAACTCGCGGACGCCGTACACGGCCGGTATCCCCGCCTTCTGGGCGAGCGCCGTAACCTTTTCGCGCACGGTTCCGAAGAGCAGGTCCACGACGACGATCGCCGCCTGCACGCCCGAGGCGTGCATCTGGTCGAATGCCGCGACGACGCCCGCCTCGGACGATGCATTGATTCGCAAGGGCATCTTGTGCAATGCCCGCAACGCACTCTCCGCCGCATTCCAGAATGAAGACGTCGAAGGATTATCGCTGTTGACCAACACTGCCACGTTGGCTGCAGTGGGAACCAGCTGCACCAGCAACTCCGCCATCTTCGGCAACACCGTCTCGTATTGCGTCGCGATGCCGGTGACGTTTCCCCCGGGCCGGGCGAGGCTCCGGATGAAGCCGTTGCCGACCGGGTTGGAGACGTTCGCCATCACGATCGGGATCGTCTTGGTCGCCTTGAGGCAGGCGCGCACGATCGGCGGCCCGATGACCACGAACACATCGGGGTGCAGCGCGACCAGCTCCTTGACGATCTCGTCATAGCGTGACGCCTGCGCGCTGGAGCGCACCAGATAATCGACCTGGGCGTCTGGGAATCCCTGCTCCCGCATTCCCTGCTTCAGCGTCTCGACGTAAAACGTGTTTCCGCCCGAGGGAATCGCGATGCGCGGCTTGCGCTGCTGCGCCCCGGCTGCGCGAGCAGCGAGCAACGCGCTCGCGCCGACGAGGAGGCGCCTTCTATGAAGGTCGGCGGTCATTCGATCACCCGGTCGGCGCGCAGCAGCAGCGACTGCGGGAAGCTGATGCCCTGCGCCTTCGCGGTCCTGAGGTTTAGGACCAGATAGAGCTTCGTAGGCCGCTCGATCGGCAGCTCGCTCGGGCGCGCGCCGCGCAGGATGCGGTCGACGTACTCGGCGGCCTTGCGCATGAGGTCGCGCAGGTCGATCGAATAGGTCATCAGGCCGCCGTCGTCGACGAACTCGGAGCCGCTGTACATCGCGGCGAGCCGCGTGCGCGCGATAAGCTGCACCAGGGCGCGGCGATTGAGGGAAAAGACGCCGCTCGACATGTACACGAGGCCATCGGCGTGCTCGCGCACGGTCCGCTCGATCGCGCCCTCGAAATCCTCGCGGCGACGCACCACGACCTCAAGCGTCTCGAGGCCCAGCTTCTCGCAGGCCTCGCGAATTGCCGCGTAGTGCCGGTTCTGCCAGTCGACATCCGGGTTCATCAGCACCGCGATGCGGTGCGGCCTCGGCGCGACCTCACGCAGCAGCTGGAGGCGCGGGCCCCACAGGTCTTCGAACATGGTCGACGCCCCTGTCGCGTTGCCGTCCGGATGCGCCAGGCTGGTGGTCAAGCCGCTGCGTACCGGATCGCTGATGATCGCGAATACCACCGGGATCGAACCGGCGACCTTTTTCGCGACGCGTGCATGCGGCCCGTAAGGCGCGAAGATCAGGTCGACCTTCTGCGCGATCAGCTCGCGGGCTACGGCCTCGACCTTCGCGTCGTCCGCCTGCGGACCCGGGCGCCGCCGCAGGATCTCGATCGTGCGCCCCTCGACCCAGCCCAGCTCGCGCAGGCGGGCGACGAACGGCTCGCCGAGCACCGCGTCGGCTGCCTTCGGATCGGCGCCGGCGCCGATCCAGCCCACGCGCTTCATCTTTTGCGTCTGCTGAGCAGCTACGCGGCCGGCGATCGTGCCGCCCGCCGCCGCCGCCGCGAGAAGGAATTCGCGCCGCCTCACTCGATCACCCGGTCGGCGCGCAGCAGGACGGATTGCGGCACCGTGACGCCGAGCTCGCGCGCCGCCTGCAGATTGATCGCTAGGCGAAAGACCGAGGGCTGCTCGATGGGCATAGTCGCCGGCTTGCTGCCCTTGAGAATCCGCGCGATGAAGCCGGCGAGCAAGCGGGGGGCAACGTCCCAGTCGGCGCCGTAGGACATGAGGCCGCCTGCGACCACGCTGTCCTCGAAGCCGAAGGCGCCGGGAATGCGGTGGCTGCGCAGGAACTCACCGATCTCCTGGCGGAAGGTGAACATGGTGACGCCGCTTGGGACGAACGCCGCGTCGGGCCGCGCACGCGCAAGGTGCTCGAGCCCGCTCGCCAGCGTCTCCTTCGTCTCGCCGCAATCGACCTGGAACAGTTCGAGGCCGAGCGATTTGGCCGCGGCGCGCACCGCGGCGCCGGAGAACTGGCCGTCCCACTCGAACGCGGCCCCCAGGAACGCAACGCGCCGGATCGACGGCAGGATCTCCTTGAGGATCTCGAGGCGCTTCGCTTCCAGCTGCGGGCCCGAGCTCAGGCTGATCCCGGTGAAGTTGCCGCCCGGCCGCGCCAGGCTCTCGGCGAAACCTTCGCGCACCGGGTCGAAGCTGATGAAGACGACGGGCGTCGACTTCACCAGCGGCTTGAGGCGCCGCGAGATGCGGTCGGCGCCCGAGGAGATCACGTCCACCTTCCGGCGCTGGAACTCGCGCCACGCCGCGTCCACGCGCTCGAACTTTCCCTCGACGCCGACGAAGTCGATGATGAAATCGCGCTGCTCGACCAAGCCGAGCCGCCTCATTTCTGCGTCGAACGCCACCCAAAATGGTGCCTTCGGCAGCCGGTGCTTCGAGCCCGCGGAGAGCCAGCCCACGCGGTAGATGCGCTGAGCGCGGGCGGGCAGCATCGCACCCGCGCCCGAAGCGAGCGCAAGCGCCAGCAGCCTGCGGCGTGTGTTGATGGGTCCCCCTGACCGCTGCCTCCCTGAGCAGCGCCCCGCGCGCATCATGGGCATGAGAGCGGCGCGGGTCAAGGCGCGCCGCGGGCGCCGCGGCGACGGACGGGGTTAGGCGGCGCTCATGCCTCGCTGCACGCCCGGGCGCGAGGCCAGTAGCGCGCCCCAGCGCTGCAGGTTCGCCATGCCGCCTGCGGCCTCGACCAGGGCCTTCCGCGCCGCGTACACGGGGTAGATCATCAGGTCGGCGACGGAGATCTCGTCGGCGAGGTACTCCCGGCCGCCGAGGCGCTGATCGAGCAGGGCGAAGAAGCGCATCAGCCGGCCCTTGAAGAACTCGGCGTTCCTGGCGGACTTCTCGGGCACCTGCGCCTCGGTCAGGAAGAGCGCCGAGCTCGCGCTCGCGAGGTCGGCGGCGCCCATCAGGAGCCATTGCCACGCGATCGCCCGGCGCGCCGCGTCTTTCGGCAGGAACTTGCCCGATTTCTCCGCCGCGTAGAGCAGGATGGCGCCCGATTGCGCGAGCACCAGCCGCGCGCCGTCCGGGCCCGCAGGATCCACCATGACCGGGATCTGGCCCGCCGGGTTGAGGGCGAGGAATTCCGGTTTCTTCTGCTCGCCTTTGGTCAGGTCCACCTTGTGAATCCTGTGCTCGAGGCCGCATTCGGCAAGCGCCACGCTCGCGCGCAGGCCGTTCGACGTTCCCCACATGTACAGATCGATCACGAATATTCCCCTTGGAGTAGAGTGGTCGTGCTCGGCTATGATTCAGCGCTACGAGCGGAATCGCAAGTATGGACAAAATGGATAGCGTGGCTCCGGGGCGCGAGTTCGCCGCGGCGACGCGCGCAGCATGCCCGGTCGCGGCGTTTCAACGGCTCATCAGCGGCAAGTACAAGCTGCGCATCCTGTGGGACCTGCGGGAAGGCGCGCGCCGCTATGGCGAGATCCGCAGCGGCCTGTTGCGCGGCATGCCGGGCTCGGCGCCGATCGCGCCGCGGGTGCTGAGCCGGGAGCTGAAGGCGCTGGCGCAGAGCGGCCTGATCGACCGCAAGGATTTCGGCCTCGTGCCGCCCAAGGTGGAGTACCGGCTGACGCCCAAGGGCCGGAGCTTCATTCCCGTGGTCGCCGCCATCCGTGCGTGGGGCGAGCGGCACCTGCGATGAACGGGTGGGACCTCGGCGCGCTCCTGGCGATGGCGGCGACGGCGGTCTTCTGGCTGGATAGCCTGAGGGCGCGCGAGCGCGCGGTGACGGCGGGGCGCGCGGCCTGCGCGCGCAACGGCCTGCAGTTCCTCGACGAGACCGTGGCTTTCGCGCGGCTGCGGCTCGGGCGCGACGAGGCCGGCCGGCTGCGCCTGGAGCGCGTCTACGTGTTCGAGTTCTCCGACACCGGCAACAACCGCCGCGATGGCTCGATCGTGGTGCTCGGCGCGCAGGTGCGCGACCTGCATATGGAGCCTTTTCTTCTGCAATGAGCGGATGGCTCGAAGGCAAGGTGCTGGAAAACCGGCACTGGACCGAGACGCTGTTTTCGCTCCGGGTGGAGCTCGGAAAAAGCGCGCCGCCGCTCGCGTTCGAGGCCGGGCAGTTCGTGCGCATCGCGCTCGACGCGGAGGCGGGGAATCCGGCCTCGCGCATCGCACGGCCGTTCTCGTTCGTCAACCCGCCCGCGGACCCGATGCTCGAGTTCTACGGCGTGATCGTGCCCGAGGGCCCGCTCTCGCCGCGCCTCGCGCGCCTCGCCGCCGGCGACATGCTGTGGGTCGCGGACAACCCGGCCGGGTTCCTGGTGCTGCGGGAGGTGCCGCCGGCCGAGGACCTGTGGCTGGTCGCGACCGGCACCGGCATCGCGCCGTTCGTCTCGATCCTGGCCACAGACGCGCCCTGGCAGCGCTATCGCCGCGTGATCCTGGTGCACGCCGCGCGCCATGCGAGGGAGCTGGTCTATCGGCAATTGATTGAGGGTTTTGAAAGGCGTTATGAAAGTAAATTCAAATACGTCAGTTTCGTGAGCCGGGAGCAGGCATGCGGCTCGCTCGCCGGACGCATCCCGGCCGCGATCGCCGACGGGCGCCTGGAGGCGGCGGCCGGCCCCATCTCCCCCGAGCGCTCGCAGTTCATGCTGTGCGGAAATCCACAGATGCTGAAGGACACGAGCGCGGCACTCGCCGCGCGCGGGCTGAAACGCCACAGGCGGCGCGCGCCGGGGCAGATTTCCGTCGAGGCCTTCTGGTGAGGGTCGCCCTGTAGAGGTACGATTCCAGCCACCATGAGCGACGGCAGCGCGCTCGAGAAGCCCAAGCCCGCCGCCGAGGCCGAGGCCGGCGCGCGCCCGGCGCCGGTGCTGGAGTCGCCGCCGCCCGCGGGCTACGCCGGCCGGCCGCGCGACGCCGAGCTCGAGTACAAGGCGATCCTCGCCAATGCCTCGATCGGCATCGCCTTCACGCGCGACCGCCGCTTCACCCTGTGCAATCCGAAGTTCGCCGAGATGTTCGGCTGGGAGGCGGGCGAGCTGATCGGCCAGTCGGGCGAGATCGTCTATCCGTCGCGCGAAAGCTACGAGGCGCTCGGCGCCATCGCGGTGCCGCTGCTCGGCGCGGGCAAGCAGCTCGACGTCGAGTGGGAGGTGCGCCGCAGGGACGGCTCGACGTTCCTGTGCCGCATGATCGCCAAGGCGGTGAGCGCGGCCGAGCCGCGCAAGGGCACGGTGTGGATCGTCGAGGACGTCACCAGCCGCAAGCGGCACGCCGACGAGGTGGCGCGCCTGCTGCGCGAGCAGGAGGCGATCCTCGACACGGCCACGATCGGCATCTGCTTCGTGCGCGAGCGCAGGATAGTGCGCTGCAACCGGCGCATGGAGCGGATGTACGGCTACGGCGCGGGCGAGCTGAACGGCAAGCCGACCTCGGTCACCTACGCCAGCGCCGCCGACTACGCCAAGGCCGACGAGGGCTACGCCGAGATGGCCCGCGGCCAGACCCACACCCACGTGATGCAGGCGCGGCGGCGCGACGGCACGCTGTTCTGGGAGCGCTCCAGCGGCCATGCGGTGGACCCGGGCGAGCCCTCGCGCGGCTCGGTGTGGCTGCTGGAGGACATCAGCGAGCAGAGGCGCGCCGAGGAGGAGCTGCAGCGCGTGCTCGCCGAGCAGAAGGCGCTTTCCGACAACGTGGTGGTCGGGATCGCGTTCATCCGCGAGCGCGCCATCCAGCGCTGCAACCGCTGCTTCGAGCAGATGTTCGGCTACGACGCCGGCGAGCTGGCCGGCGCCTCGGCGCGGCAGCTGTACTTCACCGACGAGGACTTCGAGCAGCGGCGCGCGACCTACGGCGAGCTCGACGGCGGGCGCACCCACGCGCGCGAGCAGTGGATGCGGCGCAAGGACGGCTCCGGCTTCTGGTGCCGCCTCTCGGCGCGCGCGGTGGAGCCCGGCAACCCCGCCAAGGGCTACGTCTGGCTGTTCGACGACGCTACCGAGCAGCACGCCGCCGAGGAGCGCGTGCGCAAGGCGCTCGCCGAGCAGAAGCTGATCCTGGACAACGCCACGGTCGGCATCCTGTTCGTGCGCGACCGCGTCATCCAGCGCTGCAACCGCTTCCTGGAGGAGATGTTCGGCTACGGCGCCGGCGAGCTCGCCGGCAAGTCGAGCGCGGCGCTGTTCGACTCGGACGAGGACTGGAAGCGCGCCGGCGAGCTGTCGCGGGCGACCGCGCTGGGCGAGACGCACGACGCCGAGTGGCGCTTCCGGCGCAAGGACGGCACGACGTTCGTGTGCCGCAACCGCGGGCGGCGCATCGATTCGGGCGATGCCGAGCAGGAGTGGATCTGGAGCCTGGAGGACGTGACGCTCGAGCGCGAGGCCGAGGCGCGCGTGCAGCAGGCGCTGCGCGAGCAGGAGCTGATCCTCGCCAACGCCACCGTCGGCATCGCATTCTCGCGCCGGCGCGTGTTCCAGCGCTGCAACCCCAGGCTGGAGGAGATGTTCGGCTACGGCGCGGGCGAGCTCGCCGGGCGCAGCAGCGCCGAGCTGTTCGTGTCGCAGGACGAATACGACTCGAGCGGCGCCGCCATGTTCCCGCAGCTCGCCGGCGGCGCGGCCTGGGTCGACGAGCGCCAGCTCAAGCGCAAGGACGACACGCGCTTCTGGTGCAAGGTGGTGGTGAAGGCGATCGACCCGTTGCAGGCCGAGGAAGGCACGATCGCGATCTTCGAGGACATGAGCGCCGAGCGCGCCGCGCGCGACGCGCTGGAGCGCGCGGTCGCCGAGCGCACTGCCGAGCTGCAGGCCGCCAACCGCAGGCTGCAGGCCGAGATCTCCGAGCGCAAGCAGGCCGAGACGCGCGCCCAGCACCTCGCCGACCACGACCCGCTCACCGCGCTGCCCAACCGCCGGCTGCTGGAAGACCGCCTGACGCAGGCGCTCGCCGCCAGCCAGCGCAACCGCCGCCAGACTGCGGTGATGTTCGTCGACCTCGACCGCTTCAAGGCGATCAACGACTCGGTCGGCCACGCCGCCGGCGACATCCTGCTGAAGGAGGTCGCCGACCGCCTGGTGAAGCAGCTGCGCGTGGTGGACACCACCTGCCGCATCGGCGGCGACGAGTTCGTGGTGGTGCTGCCGGAGATCCGCAGGTCGTCGGACGCGGCCAACGTGGCGCAGAAGATCATCGAGACGGTGTCGCAGCCGGTGGCGGCGGAGGGGCACCAGCTGCAGATCACGCCGTCGATCGGCATCAGCGTGTTCCCGGACGACGGCCGCGACGCCGAGACCCTGATCCGCAACGCCGACGCGGCGATGTACCACGCCAAGGAGACGGGCCGCGCCAACTACCAGTTCTTCACCGCGCAGATGAACCAGACGGCCTCGCGGCGGCTCGCCCTGGAGAACGACCTGCGCCAGGCGGTGCTGAGGGGCGAGATGCGCGTCTGGTACCAGCCGGTGGTCGACGCGAAGACCGGCGCCCGGGTGCTGCACGAGGCGCTGCTGCGCTGGCAGCATCCGACGCGCGGCCTCATCGAGGCGCACGACTTCATCCACCTCGCCGACGACACCGGGCTGATCCTGCGCCTCGGCGAGTGGGCGCTGGGCGAGGCCTGCCGCTGGGGCTGCTTCATCGGCGCCGAGCGCGGCCTGCCGGTGAGCGTCAACCTCTCGCCGCGGCAATTTGCCGACCCGCGGCTCGCCGACGCCGTGGCGCGCGCGCTGAAGGAGTCCGGCCTGCCCCCAGCGCTGCTGCAGCTCGAGGTCGCCGAGTCGGCGGCGATGCAGCACGCCGACGTCGCCCTGGCGACGCTGCGCAAGCTGAAGGAGCTCGGCGTGTGGCTGGCGCTGGACGACTTCGGCGTCGGGCTCTCCGGCGTGGCGCACCTGCGCCGCTTTCCGCTCGACACCCTCAAGATCGACTGCTCCCTGGTGGCCGAAGCGCACCGCGACGCCGACCACAGCGCGGTGGTGGCGGCGATCGTGGCGCTCGGCCACGCGCTCGGCCTCAAGGTGACCGGCAAGGGAGTCGAGACCGAGCAGCAGCGCGCGCTCCTGCTCGCCTGCGGCTGCGACCGCCTGCAGGGGACGCTGGTCGGGCCGCCGGCCGACGCCGACGCCGCGTCGAAGGACTACGTCTAGGCGCGGCGCGAGCGCGGCGCGGAATGCATCGGGGGCGGCGCCTGTTAACGTGACTGGCGGATTCCTCCAAGGGAGAGCGGCATGAGGCAGCTTGCGTGTTACCTGGCGGCAGCGGCGGCGCTGCTGGCGGGCGGCGGAACGGCCCTGGCGGCGGGCGGCGGCGACTCGCCGAACGACCGCACTATCTCGGCCCCGGCGGACCCGGTCATCGAGCAGGCGCAGGAGAAGTTCCGGGCGAAGGACTATGCCGGCGCGGAGGCGCTGCTGGGCGAGGCGCTGCGGCGCAATCCGAACAGCGCCGACTACCACAACCTGTACGCCTACGCGATCCGCAAGGGCCCGAACCCGCGCATGGCGCTGGTGTTCGAGCACTACAACGAGGCGCTGCGGCTCGATCCGAAGCACCGCGGCGCGCACGAGTACCTCGGCGAGGCCTACCTGATGGTCGGCAACCTCGACAAGGCGAAGGAGCACCTCCGGATCCTGGACGACCTGTGCACCTTCGGCTGCCCGGAGTACACCATGCTGAAGGACGCGGTCGCCGCCTACGAGGCGAAGGCGAAGCGCTAGGCGGCGC
>DATJXO010000069.1:0-2604 GCA_035500055.1 Burkholderiales bacterium
CGCGACCGGGCGAGCCGAGCCTGTCCCACCCGCGCCGCCGCCCGCCCCCGCGGCGCCGGCCGCGCCGCAGGCCCCCGTCGCGAAGTCCGCGGGCACCTCGAACCTGGGCGCGCAGGCAATCGTGCGTCCGCTGCCGGAAATTCCGGACGACCTCAGGGAGGAGGCCTTCCATGCCGTGGCGGTGGTCCGCTTTCACGTCGCCGCGGACGGCGCGGCGACCTTCGAGCTGATCAAGCCCACGCCCAATCCGCGGCTGAACCGCCTGCTGATCGAGAAGCTCGGCGAGTGGCGCTTCTTTCCGGCGATGCGCGACGGCAAGCCGGTAGCGTCCGATCAGGACATCCGCGTCACGCTCGAGGTCAGGTAGCGCGCAGCACCGGTCGCGCCAACGGCAAGTAAGCGAGGCGAAAGAATCGTAAAGTCTCATGTTCGGCAGGACGAAAACATGCTAATTCGATGACGAACCGCGATTCCCGACCGAACGCCGGGCCGGGGCGCAGCCTGCAGATGCTGCTGGCCACTGCGCCATTCGCCGCGAGCGGGCGCGAGGCGCACGCGCGATGACCGCCATCCTGCTGTCCTTCGCGACTTTCGTCTCCACGCTCGGCGGCGGCTTCTTCGCGCTGCGCTTCCGCGACCGCCTGCACCTTATCCTGAGCTTCACCGCCGGCGTGCTGCTGGGCGTGGTGAGCTTCGACATCATCCCCGAGATCTTCGGCATGGCGCAGGCGCACGGCCTGGATGCGGATAAAGCGATGGTCGCTCTGGTGGGCGGGTTTCTGCTGTTTCACGTGCTGGAAAAGACCGTCCTCATCCACCACGCGCACGAAACCCAGTACGCCGCGCACCGCCATCCGCGGGCGGGCGTGCTCTCGGCGCTCGCGCTCATAGGACACAGTTTCATGGATGGCGTCGGCATCGGGCTCGGATTCCAGGTATCGCAGTCGGTCGGCATCGCGGTGGCGGTTGCGGTGATCGCGCACGACTTCTGCGACGGGCTGAACACGGTCAGCCTGATGCTGGTCAACCGCAATTCGAGCCGACGCGCGCTCGTCATGCTGCTGCTCGACGCAGCCGCGCCGATGCTCGGTGCCGCCATCGCAGTAAGGCTGCAGGTGCCGGATTCGGTGCTCATACTCTATCTGGGCTTTTTCGCCGGTTTTCTGCTCTACATCGGCGCAGCCGACGTCCTGCCCGAGGCGCATTCGCAGGCGGGCCCCGGGCTTACCGCGGGCCTGTTTGCGCTCACCTGCCTTGGCGCGGCGCTGATCTTCGCCGTCACCCGCGTCACGGGCTAGGCGCCTTCAGCGTTCGTCGGGGTGGCCGCAGCCGAGCTTCTCCGGCCAGATCAGCTGCTCGCCGGATGCGAGCACCTCCCGCACTGTGGAGGCGATCAGCCAGAGCGAAATCGCGCCCGCGATCAGCGGGTCGAACGTCGCGCTGCCTGTCGCGAGCACGAGCGCGCCGGAGGCGACCGGTGCGAGCGAGACCTGGACGTCGCCCAGGTTGTGGAGATAGCAAAGGCGGATCGCCGTGTTTTCGCGTGCGGGTCCGCGCAGCAGGCGTGCGACGCCCCAATTGCCGGCGGCGGCGGCAATCCCGACCGCGATCGGGATCCAGCCCGCGAGCGGCATCGGGTGCAGGAAGCGCGCGGCCGCTTCCCAGAGCAGCAGGGCGCTCGCCGCGATCAGGCCGACCGAGTTGAACAGGTTGGCGGAGCGCACCAGCCCGCGCGATACCCCGAGCGGCAGCACGAACGCGAGCCAGAGGAAGACGAGACCCAGCTCGTCGGAAAGGTTGTGCACGCTGTCCATGATCAAGCTGAGGCTGTTTGAGCCGAATCCGGCGGCCGCCTCGACCGCGACGATGACAGTATTCAGTGCCAATGCGGCGCCGAGCGGTTTGCGGAGATGCGCCATGTCGGCCTCCTGCTTAGTCGCGGCACACCGGCTGCTGTAGCCGCAACTCGAGCGTCGCCAGGAACAGTTGCAGGTCGAGCGCGGCGTTGAAGCGGTCGGCGAGCGCGTCTTGCTCGCGGCTGCGCGCCTCGATCTGCCTGGCGAGGGCCTCGCAGCGCGTGGCATCGGCCGGCGGGGCGGATTTGCGGCAGGCGGCAAGCTGCTGCGCGAGAGCGCGCTGCGCGTTGTCGAAATCGAGCAGTTGCTGCGCCACCACAGCCAGGCCGTACCGCGCCTGATACCGATCGTACATGCGCTGCAGTCGCTCGTGCTCCTTGGCGTTGATGCAGCGGCTTTCCTCCGCGATCGCGCGGCCACCGAGAGCCGCACCCGCGCCGAGCAGGAACGCGAGCGCCACGGCAGGTGCGCAGTGGCGCATCACCGGTCCTTGTACGGTTCGATCAGCTCGGCTTTCATGCGGTACCCGGCGGTGCCCATGCCCATGCGGTGGTCCGAGGAGCTCTTCGCCTCGGAGCGGCGCGCCTCGAGCACGCCGATCACCCACACCGTGTCCATGGTTCGCATATTCGGCACCGGCTCGTCCGGGAACACGTCGATGATCTGGTTGGCGGGGGGCGGCGGCACGTGGATGCAGGCGCCGAAGTAGGGCACCAGCAGGAACTCGGTGACGCGCTCGTCGTGCCGC
>DATJXO010000070.1:0-27898 GCA_035500055.1 Burkholderiales bacterium
TGCGCGCGAACCCGCTGTCGATCTCTTCCACAGAGCGGACCTCTATCGGCAGGAGCTCCACCCCTGCCTGCCGCCCAGCGTTCTGGAGGTTCTTCAAGCCCGTCGCGTACGAAGGGAAGTTAGGATTCGCGAGCACCGCCACGCGCGAAAGCTTGGGCACAACCGCCAGCAGCAATTCGAGCAGCTTGGGGCTGGTGTCCTGATTGAGGGTCGCCAGCCCGGTGACGTTGCCTCCGGGCCACGCCAGGCTCTTTGCGAGCCCCCCGGCGACCGGGTCGCCCCAGTCCAGGACGATGGGGACTGCGGGCGCTGCCTGCCGGGCTACGCGGGCGACGATCTCGTTCGTAAGGATCACGTCGGGCTGGAAGGCCGCAACCTCTTTTGCGACGTCCTCGACCTTGTTCGAGCTCCAGCGGGGTTCGATCACGAACGTCTTGCCCTCGACATGGCCCAGCTCGCGCATTCCCTGCTTGAAGGCGTCGAGGAAACGATTCGTGATGGCCGGCACCGGCCCGGGAGGCCGGCGACCGAAAAGCAGAAAAACGATTCGAGCCGGCCTCGCGGCGGGCTGGGCCCGGGCGGCGAGGGGTGCCGCGGCGAGCGCGAGCAGCACGCACATTGTCTCTCGCCGCCTCATCCGATCACCCGGTCGGCGCGCAGCAGGGGCGACTGCGGCACGGTCTCCTCACTCCTCGGGAAGCGTCTTGCGGATCAGGGCAAGGAGGTCCCTTGGGCTGTAGGGCTTTGCGATGTATGCCGTGGCGCCCGCTTCTTTCGCCTTCTGGTCGTCTCCCGAGAGTGCGAACGAGGTAATGGCGATGATAGGGATATTCGCCGTCGGAGCTTCCGCGCGTAGCCTGCGCGTGGCCTCGAGCCCCGAGATCTTGGGCAGCTGCACATCCATGAGGATCAGGTTCGGCCGTGCTTCGAGCGCCTTCGCTACACCCGCCTCGCCGTCGAAGGCCTCGATCAGCGTGTAGCTTGTATTCTTCAACAGCTGACGCACGATCTTGCGGTTGGCTTCGTTATCTTCGACGTAAAGAACTGTCTTCCCGCTCATTGGGTGACCCTCAGGGGTATCTCGAAGATGAAGGCGGAGCCCTTGCCAAGCTCGCTCTCGACCCAGATCCGCCCAGCATGCATTTCGACGAACTTCTTCGTGATCGACAGCCCAAGACCCGTCCCCCCATATTCTGAGGCGATCGTGGCGTCGGTCTGCTTGAACTCGGTGAACAGGCTCCCGATCTTGTCTGACGGGATTCCAATGCCGGTGTCGGTGACGCGGTAGCGCAGTGTTTTGCCCTCGTCCAGCTCCACCGCGATATCTACCCGTCCCTGCTTGGTGAACTTGAGCGAATTGCCTGCAAGGTTAACGAGGCACTGCGTCAAGCGCCCGGGGTCCCCGTAGGCCAGAGGCAAATCCGCGGGTACGTTTATGCCAAGCGCGAGGCCCTTCGATTCGGCAAGCGGCCGCAGCGTTGCGCGCACGTTATCGACGACGTCGTGCGCCGAGTAGTCCGTGAGCGCGAGCTCCATCCTCCCGGCCTCGATCTTGGCGAGGTCGAGCACGTTGTTGATGAGGCCCAACAGGTGCCTGCCGCTCTTCTGCGTTTCATCCAGCGGCTCTCTCAGATCACCCGGGAGTTCGCCGTAGAGCCCGT
Organism: Burkholderiales bacterium; assembly: GCA_035500055.1. GTDB lineage: Bacteria > Pseudomonadota > Gammaproteobacteria > Burkholderiales > SG8-39 > RBG-16-66-20. The sequence goes on from DATJXO010000070.1 coordinate 1,662, forward strand.
CGAGCATCATCTCGTTGAAGCCGAGGATGGCGTTCAGCGGCGTCCTCAGCTCGTGGCTCATGCTGGCGAGGAACTGCGACTTGTGCTGGCTCGCGACCTCCAGCTGCCGGCCCTTTTCCTCGATCTCGCGATAGAGGCGCGCGTTCTGCATCGCCATCGCCGACTGCGTGGCGAAGGTCTTGAGCAGCTCGACGACCTCCGGCGCGAACTCGCCGGGGGTGCGCCTGAACACCTGCAGCGCGCCAAGCAGGCGATCCTCGTGCAGCAGCGGCACCGCGAGCACTGAGCGGTAGCCCATGCGCACGAGGTTATCCTTGCGGGAGCCGTGGTAAGCCTCGCCCTCGATATCGGTGACCTGCATCGGCTGCAGCGTCACCGCGGTCCGCCCGGTCGCGCCGTCGCCCTTTCGGATCGGCTGACGGCGCACCGCCTCGACCAGCTCCGGCGACACGTTCTCGGCCGCCTGCAGCCGGTACACCGCGGCCTGCTCGTCGTACTCGTAGATCGCGCCGGATTCCACGCCCGTCAGCTTCACCGCATGCTGCACGATCGTCTGCAGCACCTTGTCGAGCTCGAGCGTCGAGCTGATCGCCTGCCCCACCTCGCCCAGGGCCGTGAGCTGGCCGACCGACTTGGTCAGCGCCTCGGTGCGGCTCTGCAACTCCTTGAACAGCCGCACGTTCTCGATCGCGATCACCGCCTGGTCGGCGAAGGTCTTGAGCAAGGAGACTTCATGATCGCTGAACGGGCCCGGCGTGGCCCGGGTAACGTTGATGACCCCGATCGCCTCCGCGCCGCGCACCATCGGCGCGGCGACAGCCGAGCGCCATCCCCGCATTCGCGCGGCGGACTTGATGTGATCGCCCGCCTCAGGGTCTGATTCGATATCAGGGGTCCAGACTGGCGCCTTTCTCTCAATCGCCCTTGCCAGGAGCGCCGACCTTGCAAGCGGCAGCGGGAAAGTCCGGCGCAGGGCTTCGTCGCCCGCCGCGCCGGTTGTGGTAAGCGCGGCCAGGTGGAGGTGATCGGCTTCGAGGCGCGCCACCGCCGCCGAGAAGCCCCGAATTAGCCGCATCGCGCTGGCCGCGATTGCCTCAAACACCGGCTGCACGTCCGCCGGCGAGCTGGCAATGACCTTGAGGATTTCCGCCGTCGCCGTCTGCCGCTCGAGCGCTTCCTTGGTCTCGTTAAACAGGCGCACGTTCTCGATCGCGATCACCGCCTGGTCGGCGAAGGTCTGGAGAATCTCGACAATTTGCTCGGGCACCTTGCCGGGCTCGGGTCGCGCGACCACGATTGCGCCGAGCACCTGGCCGTCGCGCATCATGGGAACTCCGAATCCCCCTCGGAAACCGGTAACTTTCGCCGCGTCCTTGTGGGCGTACTCCGGATCCACGAGCACATCCTCGACCTGCACCGGAGCGCGGTCGCGCACCACCCGCCCCGATATCGCGGCGCCCCCCGGCTTGATCGGATAGCTGGTGGCGTGCCGGCTTGAATCGGGGCCGAAAGTCGCGCGCAAATGAATCCACTCGCCGTCGTAGGTCGTGACATAGGCGAACTTCGCCTGGCTCAGGAGGGCCGCCCGTGCCGCGATGGCCTCGAACACCGGCTGCACGTCCGACGGCGAACTCGCGATGACCCTGAGGATCTCCGCCGTCGCCGTCTGCCGCTCGAGCGCTTCCTTCGTCTCGTTGAACAGGCGCACGTTCTCGATCGCGATCACCGCCTGGTCGGCGAAGGTCTTGAGCAGGGCGATTTCGTGGTCGCTGAAGAGGCCCGGCTCGTGGCGGGCGACGAAGATGGCGCCGATCACCTGCCCATCGCGAATCATCGGCGCGCCCAGGCAGTTGCGGTAACCACCCACGCGCGCCGCGTCCCTGCCTTCGTAGCGCTCTAGGGCAAGCACGTCGCGCTCGTGCACGACGGCCGCTTCGCGAACGGTGCGCGCCGTTATCGTTTCGTCTTCGCGCCGCATCGGGAACACCCGGCGCGTGGCCTCGACGCCTTCGCTGCTCATGCCGTGGATCGACACCAGCTGGATCAGCTCGCCCTCCACCCGCGACACCACGCTGATGTCGGCACGGCAAAGCTTCTCGGCGCGCTCGCCGATGATGTCGAACACCGGCTGCAGATCGGTCTGCGAGCGGCTGATCACGCCGAGGACCTCGGCGGTGGCCGTCTGCCGCTCGAGCGCTTCCTTCGTCTCGTTGAACAGGCGCACGTTCTCGATCGCGATCACCGCCTGGTCGGCGAAGGTCTTGAGCAAGTCGACCTGGTGGTCCGAGAGGCGCTCGGCCTCGCGGCGCGTCACGTTCAGCGATCCGATGGCGACGCCGCCGCGGACCAGCGGCACGAACACCACGCTGCGGAATCCGCGTGTCCGGGCGAGATGGCGGTCGGCGTCGGTGATCGCCGGATCGGTCTGGAAGTCGTCGATGAATGCCGGCCGGCGAGACTGGATGGCGCCGCCCATGGGGGTACCCTCGACCGGGATCGGAAAGAACTGGTGGAGCGCCGCGAGGCCCTCGGGCGTGGTCGCCGTATGCGCGACCAGGTGCAGCATTCCGTCGCGCACCTGCGTGACCGTCGTCGAGTACGCGCCGCTCAGCCGCTTCGCGGTCTGGACGATGGCGTCGAACACCGGCTGCACGTCGTCCGGCGAGCTGGCGATGACCTTGAGGATCTCCGCAGTCGCCGTCTGCCGCTCGAGCGCCTCCCGCGTCTCGTTGAACAGGCGTGCGTTCTCGATCGCGATCACCGCCTGGTCGGCGAAGGTCTGCAGCAGCGCCACTTCCTTCTCCGAGAACGCGCCGGGCCGCGCGCGCACGACGGATACCCCGCCGATCGCGCTTCCCGAGCGCATCAGGGGTACGCACAGAGCGGCGCGCCAGCCGTACTGCCTGGCCAGCGCGCGGGAGTGGGCGAGGCCCTCGTCGGCGTCGCGAATGTCGGCGATCTGAATCGCGGCGCCGGCAAGCACGGCGCGGCCGACACCGCTCGCCCGGTCGATCTCGATCTCGTCGTCGCCGTCCGGCTGCGTGTGGCGCCTCGACCAGCCGCTCAGGCGAAGCTTTCCGTCCCGAACCAGCCACAGGCCGACGCCCTGCCCCGCAAAAAGCCTCTCCGCGGCATCGGTGATGGCGTCGAAGACCGGCTGCACGTCCGAGGGCGAGCGGGCAATGACCTTGAGGATCTCGCCCGTCGCCGTCTGCCGCTCGAGCGCCTCCCTGGCCTCGCCGCGCGCCTCGGCGAGCTGCCGGCGCAGCGACGCGTCGCGCGCCTTCGCGGGCGCAGCGCGGCCGCGCCGCGCGCGCGGCGCCACGGCCTTGCCGGCTTTCTTTCGTCCCGCCATGGCCCCTCGGGGTAGGCGAATTATCGGGGATTGGCGATGAGGTCGGCGGCTTTTTCGGCGATGGCGATGACCGCGGCGTTGGTGTTCCCGGACACCACCGCAGGCATCACCGAGGCGTCCACGACGCGCAGCCGCTCCAGGCCCCGCACGCGCAACTGCGAGTCGACCACCGAGCGCGCGTCGACGCCCATGCGGCAGGTGGAGGTGGGGTGGAAGACGGTGTCGCCGTTGTCGCGCAGGAACGCGAGCAGCTCGTCGTCGGACTGCACCTGGGCGCCGGGCATCTCCTCGCGCACGATGTAGTCGGCGAGCGGCCGGGTGCCGGCGACGCGGCGGATCCAGCGGAGGCCGTCGAGCATCACGCGCCGGTCGCGCTCGGTGGCGAGGTAGTTGTAGCCGATGGCAGGAGGCGCGGCCGGGTCGGCGGAGCGGATCCGCACCGAGCCGCGCGACTCGACCTGCAGCTGCGATACCGAGAGCGTGAAGCCGGAGAACGGGTGCAGCACGCCGCCGCGCTTCGCGGTGGAGAAGTTGATGAAGTAGATCTGCGCGTCGGGGCGCTTCAGCTCCGGTCGCGTGCGCACAAACGCCGCGGCGTAGCCGGCGCCGATGGTGAGCGGGCCGCGCCGCGCCAGCAGCCACTGCAGGCCGATCTTCGCCTGGCGCAGCCAGCTCGCCATGTCGTCGTTCAGCGTGATCGGCCGGTTGCAGCGCCAGAAGGTGCGGCCGTAGAAGTGGTCCTGCAGGTTCTCGCCCACCTCCGGCGCGTCGTGCACGAGGGCCACGCCGTGCCGCTCGAGCAGCGCGCGCGGGCCGACGCCGGAGAGCTGCAGCAGCTGCGGCGAGTTGAACGCGCCGCCGCAGAGGATGATTTCGCGGTTTGCCTTTGCTTCTAAAGCCTGTTGATCTTTCCTATATCTGATTGCAGCAGCCTTCCTGCGATCAAAGAGAATCTTCAAGGCAAGAGCTTCAGTCAAAACAGTCAGGTTCGGCCGCTTTTCGGCCTCGCGCAGGTAACCCACGGCGGTGCTGGCGCGCCGGCCGTTCAGCGTGGTGCACTGGTAGTAGCCCGTGCCTTCCTGCTCCTCGCCGTTGAAGTCGGCGTTGCGGCGCACGCCGAGTGCCGCGGCGGCGTCGATGAAGGCGTCGGCGAGCTCGTGGCGCTCCATGTCCGAGACGCCGATCGGCCCGCCCGCGCCGTGAAGATCGCTTTCGCCGCGCTGCTGGTTCTCGCACTTCCTGAAGTAGGGCAGCAGCTCGCCGTACGACCACCCCGGCACTTCCCAGCCGTCGTAGTCCTCGGGCTGGCCGCGGATGTAGACCAGGCCGTTGATGCTGGAGGAGCCGCCCAGCACCTTGCCGCGCGGGCTGAACACGCGCCGGCCGCCGAGCGCCGGCTCGGGCTCGGACTCGTAGGACCAGTTGACCGCCCTCCGCGTGAAGAGCTTGCCGTAGCCGAGCGGGATGTGGATCCAGGGATCGGTGTCGCGCGGGCCCGCCTCCAGCAGCAGCACGCGCACCCGCGGGTCGGCGGTGAGGCGGTTGGCGAGCACGCAGCCCGCCGAGCCCGCCCCTACGATGACGTAGTCGAACGCCTCGCCGCTCATCGCGGCGGCGAGATGTGCATGCCGCCGTCCACGAAGATCGTCTCGCCGGTGACCTGGCGCGCGCCCTCGACGAGCCACGCGATCGCGTCGGCGATGTCCTCCGGCGTCGCGTGGCTCTTCAGCGGCACCAGCGTCGCGTAGTGCGCCTTGGCCTGGTCGGCGCGCTCCTGCCCCAGCGCGCCGGTCTGCCACGGCGTGTCCACGTAGCCGGGGCACACGGCGTTCACGCGCACCTCGGGCCCGAGCACGCGCGCCAGCGAATAGGTGACCGAATTCAGCGCCGCCTTGGACGCGGCGTAGGCGATCGAGGAGCCGGTGCCGAGCTGCGACGCCACCGAGGAGACGTTGACGACCGCGCCCTTCGCCGCCTTCAGCGCGTCGGCACAGGCGCGCACCATCTGGAACGGGCCCACCACGTTCAACCGGTACATGCGCAGGAAGTCGTCGGCCGACAGGCCGTCGAGCTTCGCGTGCGCCACGAACTTGGTGGTGCCGGCGTTGTTCACCAGCGCGTCGATGCGGCCCCACTTGTCGAGCGCGGCCTTGGCGAGCTTGCGGCATCCGGCATCGTCGCCGACGTCGGCCTGCACGAGGATCGAGGTAGGGCATTTTTTCTGTATTTCCTTTGCCCTTTTCTCGTCCCGGGAGAAATTGATGACGACATTCCACCCCTTTCCCGCCAGCAGCGCCGCCGTAGCGGCACCGATCCCGGACGACGCTCCGGTGATGATCGCGACCTTGCTCATACGGTGGCCACCGGCGTCGCGGGCGAGCCGACGGCGCCGGGCAGGCGCAGCGGCGGCGCGGTGAGCAGGAAGCGGCTGCGCTTGTGCTCGCGCAGCCAGCCCGCCAGCTCGGTGAGGTACCAGAGCTCGCCGAGGTGGATGCCGTTCTTGAACAGGCAATGCTCGTGCAGCGGCAGCATGGCGTGCGAGGTGCTCTTCCACGGCGCCGCCGAGAACAGCTCCACCGCGTAGTTGTCGGCGGCGAGCACCGCCAGCCCGGAGTCGGAGACCCACTGCAGCAGCCTCTCGTCGCGGCCGTCGAGCCCGCTGCAGGTCTCGTGCAGCAGCTTCGGGTCGGGGTTCTTCTTCAGCTCCAGCACCACGTCGGCGAAGCCGGTGTAGAAGCACACGATGTCGCCCTTCTCGACCTCGACCTTGTCCTTCTCGAGTATTTTCTGCAGGTCCCCGAAACCGACCGCGTGCCGGCGCCGGCCGAAATGCGCGTGCAGGTCGATCAGCACGCCGCGGCCCTGCACGCCGTGCTCGGCGAGGTTCTGGATCCCCAGCGCCTTCGCCTGCGTGCCCTCGAAGCGAGCCCAAGGTTCCGAATTTGTATTTTCCCTCGCTGGAACAACGTCTGCCCCCGCCTTGAAGCCGTTGTAGAAGACCGCTTCCGCCTTGCCGTCGCCGTCGGCGTCGAACATGCCGCCGACGTGGGCGAAGCTGTCCCACTGCGTCGAGTACTGCAGCGTGAGCAGCACTACGTCGTCGCAGATGACGTCGGTCTGCAGCGGGTTGTCGTGCTGCACCGCGTAGCAGTAGTTCTGGCGGCCGTCCCGCTGCGTCGCCGCGATGCGCGGCGGGTGGCGCCGAGGGTTGAGCGTGTTGCCGCCCGGGTAGTCGAGCGGCAGCGACAGCACGAAGCTGCGGCCCTCCTTCACCTCGGCCACGCCCTGCAGCACCTTGCTGCGGTCGACCCAGTTCATGCGCCCGCGCTGGTCGTCGGGGCCGAACTCGCCCCAGTTGGAGCCCGGCGGGCGCTGCTTCCAGCGTGCGTCTTCGCTTTTTTTCATTCGAATGAAATTATGGAAAAAAGAAAGGCTCAAAAACCCTAAAAGTAGTGGCGGCTGATCGCCTCCAGCACGCACACCGGCTTGTCGCCGCCCTCGCGCTCGATCAGCACGCTCCAGGTCGTCTGCACGCCGTCACCGTCGAGCTTCTCGTACTTCGCCAGCGTGAAGCGGCCGCGGATGCGCGCGCCCGCGGGCACCGGCGCGGTGAAGCGCACCTTGTTGAGGCCGTAGTTGACGCCCATCTTGCGGTCGGAAAACTCGAAGGTCGACTCGGAGAGCTTCGGCAGCATCGAGAGCGTCAGGAAGCCGTGCGCGATGGTGGTGCCGAACGGCGAGTCCTTCGCCCGCTGCGGGTCGACGTGGATCCACTGGAAGTCCTCGGTCGCCTCGGCGAAGAGGTCGATGCGCTGCTGCGGCATCTCGACCCAGGGCGAGACGCCGCACTCCTCGCCGACCCGGTTCTCCAGGCTGCGCAGGCTGAGATTGGTTTTGCTCATCTATTCGCCTCCCCCCGCGGGAATTCTAGGGGCCTATCCCTTCAGGAATTGCTCCATTTCGCTGCACACCCGTGCCGGCTTCTCGTGCACGATCCAGTGCGAGGCGTCGGGCACGCGCACGACCTTCAGGTCCGGCACGCAGGCCTCCAGCCCCTCCAGGCAGCCGGTGAGCAGCGCGGTGTCGCGCTCGCCCCAGACGACGAGGGTCGGCACGCGCACCATGAAGTCCTTCGCCTCGAGCTCGAGGCGCGCGGCGCCCGGGTCGCCCGGCGAGGCGGGATAGAGCGGCGAGGCGCGGTAGTAGTTGAGGCCGCCGGTGAGCGCCCCCGGGCGCGACCAGGCCTCGACCAGGTCCCTGTGCCACGACTCGGGCAAGTGGCCGAAGGCCGAGAGCAGGCGCGCGAAGCCGTTCTCCGACAGCACGCGCTCGGTCTTCGGCGAGCGGAAGAGCACCATGTACTCGCTCGCCTTGCGCTGCGCCGGGTTGCCGCGCAGCTCGCGCCAGAAGACGTACGGGTGCGGCGAGTTGATCATCACCAGCCGCGCGAGCCGCCCCGGGTGCGCGATCGCGACCGACCACGCCACCGCGCCGCCCCAATCGTGCCCGACCAGCGCGAACTTGCCGCGCGCGTAATGCGCCGCGACCGCGAGCACGTCGGCGACCAGGTGCTTCGCCTTGTAGGCCTCGACCTCCGCCGGCTTGTCGGAAAGGTTGTAGCCGCGCAGGTCGGGCGCGACCGCCAGCCAGCCGCGCGCGGCGAAGTACGCCATCGGCTCGCGCCACGCGGCCCAGAACTCGGGAAATCCGTGGAGGAAGAGCAGCAGCGGCCGTCCGGCTGCGCCGGCGACCGCGCAGTGCAAGCGCACCCCGCCGCGGTCGACCCACTCGTGGCGGATGTCCGCGCCGCTCACTGCGCGCCCTTGGCGAGGTTCTCCAGCAGCGCGCGCGCTTCCGCCGCGCGCGCCTGCGCACCGGCGGGATCGGCCTTGTCCATCTCGTCGGCGACCGCCTGGTAGGCCTGGATGCGGCGCTTGAAGAGCTCGGGCGACTGCCCGGCGCCCTCGGCGATCTCCTTCAGCAGCGCGTTGCGCCGCGCCTCGAGCGCTTCCAGGCCCGGCCCGGCCGCGGCGCCCGCCTTCTCGCCCTCGGCGCCGGCCTGCGCGGGCGCGGGCGCGCCCTCGGATTGCGCCGGAATGCGCTCGACCTTCGGCTGGCCGCGCTCCTTGGTGGCATCGCCGTACCACGGCGGCGGGTAGCTCGAGAACTTGACGGACCCCGTCTCCGGGTCCACCCAGCGGTACAAATCCGCGAGCGCCGGCCCCGCGCACAAGCCGAGGACGAGGACTGCCAGAACGTTCTTCGCGATTCTCTGGAAAGGCATTGCCTGATTCCCGGCGCCGCGAATCCGCTAGAAGCGCGAGAAGTCCGGCTTGCGCTTTTCGAAGAACGCGGTCATCGCCTCCTTCGCCTCGGCCGAGCCGAGCCGCTCGGCAAAGACGCGCAGCTCCTCCTCGAGCTGCGCGCCGGCCGCGGCGCGGTGCGGCGCCTTCATCAGCTGCTTGGTGAGGCGCACCGACGCGGGCGGCAGCGCAGCGAGCGCCGCCGCGGCGGTGCGCGCGTAGTCGAGCAGGCTCCCCTCCGGCACGATTTCGGTGACGATGCCCGCGGCGAGCGCCTTCTCCGCGGTGAACGGCTGGCCGAGCAGCAGCAGCTCGGCGGCGCGCTGGTAGCCGGCGACCATCGGCAGCAGGTAGCTCGAGGCGGCCTCCGGCACCAGGCCGAGCGGCACGAACGGCAGCTGGAACCGCGCGCCCGGCGCCGCGTAGACCAGCTCGCAATGCAGCAGCATCGTGGTGCCGATGCCCACCGCGGCGCCGCTCACCGCGGCCAGCAGCGGCTTGCCGAAGCCGGCGATCGCGCGCAGGAAGCGCTGCGATTCGCTCGGCCCCCCGTGCGACCCGCGCTCGAGGAAGTCCTTCAGGTCGTTGCCCGCGGTGAAGCAGTCGCGCGAGCCGTGGATCAGCGCCACCCGCACCGAGGCGTCCGCGTCGGCCGCCGCCAGCGCGTCGGCCATGGCGCGGTACATCTCCTGCGTCAGCGCGTTCTTCTTCTCCGGCCGCGCGATCTCGATGCGCAGCACCCGGTCGCGCGTCTCGACGCCGACATGGCTCATGCGCGCTCCCGGACCACGCGGTTGCGCCCGGCGTGCTTCGCCTCGTACAGCGCCTGGTCGGCGCGATGCAGCAGCTGCTCCACGTTTTCCCCCTTGCGATGGCAGGCGACGCCCGCCGAAACCGTGACCCCGTGATGCGGCGTGATGGCGCGCCAGTCGGTCGCCTCGACGGCGGCGCGGACCCGCTCCAGCGCCTCCAGTGCCGCGTCGAGCGGCGTGGCGACGAGGATCATCAGGAACTCCTCGCCGCCGTAGCGCCCGAACGCGTCGGTGCCGCGCATCGTCTGGCGCACCGTCGCGGCGAAGCCGCGCAGCACGGCATCGCCCGCCGCGTGCCCGTAGGTGTCGTTGACCGACTTGAAGCGGTCGAGGTCCATCATCGCGATGCAGAACGGCGCGCCGCTGCGCTCGGCGCGCGCGCGCTCCTGCTCGAGCTGCGCCGTCAGCGCGCGGCGGTTCAGCGTGCGCGTCAGCTCGTCGTGGCTGGCGAGCTCCCGCACCTGCGCGAGCGAGGCCGCCAGGCGCCGCCGGCTTTCGCCGAGGCGCGTGCGCATGTCGCCGGCGTACACGCTGAGCATCAGGCAGCGGCCCATGACGAGCGAGAAGTAGGCCCAGGTGAGCAGCAGCTCGAAGCCGTTCGACGCGGGCACGTCGATGCGCGGGCCGACCTGCAGCAGCACCGCGCCCAGGCCGAGCGCGCCGAGCGTCCACACCACGAACGAATCCCGCACCGGGAGCCAGATCATGCCGAAGGCGAAGATGGTGAACTGGTTGGCGAGGAACGGGAAGGTGACGTGCGGCGCCACCGCGACGACCGCCAGGTTCATGGCGATGGCGAGGATGATGAACAGCTCGGTGAGGTTGGGGTCGCGCGCCTTCAGGTTGATTCCGGTGGCGTAGGCGAGGAACTGGCCGCCACAGATCAGCACCGCGCCGGCGCCGAACGCGACGGCGGCCGCAGCGGGCACCGTCCCCGCCCACGCGAACAGCCCGAGAAACGCCGTGTCGAGCGCGTAGCTCGCGGCGCTGGCGCCCGCCCAGCGCACGCGCCGGCGCCGGTCGCGGACGCCGGCGTCGGCGGCCTTCAGCTGCTGCTCGAGCTTGGCGTCGCTTTCGAGCACGCCGGCGCGCTCAGCCCGGGAGCTTGTAGTCCTTGAGCTGCTGGCGCAGCGTCAGCTTGGAGAGCTTGCCGGTGGCGGTGTGCGGCAGCTCCTTCACGAACACCACGTCGTCGGGCATCCACCACTTCGCGATCTTGCCCTCGTAGAACTTGAGCAGGTCGTCCTTGCTCACCTCCTGCCCGGCCTTCTTCACCGCCACCACGACCGGGCGCTCGTCCCACTTCGGGTGCTTGACGCCGATCACCGCGGCCTCCTGCACCGCCGGGTGCGCCACCGCGATGTTCTCCAGGTCGATCGAGCTGATCCACTCGCCGCCCGACTTGATCACGTCCTTGGAGCGGTCGGTGATCTGGATGTAGCCGTCGGGGTCTATCGTCACCACGTCGCCGGTCGGGAACCAGCCGCGGCCGGCCTCGTCCTTCTTCAGCGGATCGCCGCCCTCGCCCTTGAAGTAGCTGCGGATGACCCACGGCCCGCGCACCTGCAGCTCGCCGAAGGCCTTGCCGTCGTGCGGCAGCTCCTTGCCGTCCTCGCCGACGATGCGGGTGTCGACCCCGTAGATGACGCGCCCGGGCTTGTTCTGCAGCGCGTAGCGCGCCTCCTTGTCCATCTTCATGTGCTTCGCCTTGAAGGTGCACACGGTGCCGAGCGGGCTCATCTCGGTCATGCCCCAGGCGTGCAGCACCTGCACCCCGTACTCCTCCTGGAAGGTGCGGATCATCGCCGGCGGCGCCGCCGAGCCGCCGATCACCACGCCCTTGAGCGTGGAGAACCTGAGCTTCTGCTCCTTCATGTAGTTGAGCAGGCCGAGCCAGATCGTCGGCACGCCCGCCGACATCGTCACGCCCTCCTGCTCGAACAGGGTGTGCAGGCTCTTGCCGTCGAGGTGCTGGCCGGGGAACACGAGCTTGGTGCCGGTCAGCGCGCAGGTGTACGGCAGGCCCCAGGCGTTGACGTGGAACATCGGCACCACGGGCAGGATCACGTCGCGCGCCGAGCAGTTGAGCGCGTCCGGCAGCGCCGCGGCGTAGGCGTGCAGGATGGTGCTGCGGTGCGCGTAGAGCGCGCCCTTCGGGTTGCCGGTGGTGCCCGAGGTGTAGCACAGGCACGCGGCGGTCTTCTCGTCGAACTCGGGCCACTCGAAGCGGTCGTCCTCGGCCGCGAGCAGCTCCTCGTAGCAGAGCAGCCCCGGGATCGAGGTCTTCGCCGGCATGTGCGCGCGGTCGGTCATCAGCACGTAGTGCTTCACCGACTTCAGCTGCGGCGCGAGCTTCTCCACCAGCGGCGCGAACGTCAGGTCGAAGCACAGGACCTTGTCCTCGGCGTGGTTGGCGATGTAGACGATCTGGTCGGGGAAGAGCCGCGGGTTGATGGTGTGGATGATCGCGCCCGAGCCGGCCACCGCGTAGTAGATCTCGAAGTGCCGGTAGCCGTTCCAGGCCAGCGTCGCGACGCGGTCGTTCATCCGCACGCCGAGCTTCGCCAGCGCCTTGGCGAGGCGCCGCGAGCGCGCATGCGCGTCGCGGTAGGTGTAGCGGTGCAGGTCGCCCTCCACCGTCTTCGACACGATCTCGGTGTCGCCGTGATGGCGATCCGCGTGCCGGATCAGGCCGCTGATGAGCAGCGGCATGTCCATCATCAGGCCTTGCATCATGCTCCTCTCCTCCTGCGCTGGCCGCCCCTCAGGGCATCTGGATCTTGCCGCCGCCGGGCACGCCGCCCGGCGGCATCCCGCCCTGCGGGATCACGATCGACGAGGCCGCCTGGCGGCGCAGATCCTGCAGCTCCTTCACGGTGCGCTCGATCGCGGCCTTGGCGGCGGGCCCGAACAGCTTCGCCGCCTCCTCCAGCGACTTCGCCTCCAGCGGGAAGGTGATCGGCAGCGTGCCGATCTGGCTCAGCACCTGCGTCTCGCCGACGTAGCTCACCTCGCGGGAGTCGTCGCGCGCGCCGTCACCTTTCACCGGCGTCATGCGCCGTATCGTGCCCACCCTGCGGTCGGTGAAAATCTCCTCCAGCCAGAGGTCCTTCGGATTCATCTCGGGCTCGGTCATGCGCTCTTCGGGCCGGGTCGCCATCGTTCCCCCGCAATGCGGATTTTCAGGTTGTCCAATTGTCGCACGGCGGGCGCCGCCGCCGCGGCCCTAGGCGAGCGCCTCGCGCACGAACTCGAGCCGGTCCTGGCCGAAGAACATCTCCTCGCCTACGAAGAACGTGGGCGCCCCGAACACCCCGCGCGCCACGGCCTCGTCGGTGGCGGCGATCAGGCGCGCCTTCACCTCCGGGTCCGCGGCGAGCGCGGGAAACCCGCCGGCATCGAGCCCGGCCTGCGCCAGGGTCCGCGCCACCTCCTCGGCGTCGCCGAGGTTGCGCTGCTGCTGCCACATGCCGCGGAACATCGCCTCGCAGTAGCGCTCGAACTGCGCCGCATGGCGCATCTGGTAGCCCACCGCGCCGCGCATCAGGGCCAGCGTGTTGATGACGAAGTGCGGGTTCATGGCGAAAGGCACGCCGTAGCGCCGCGCCCAGCGCGCCATGTCGGACCCCATCCACTTGCCCTTGGCCGGGACGGTGACCGGGCTCGCGTTGCCGGTCGCCTTGAATACCCCGCCGAGCAGCACCGGCCGCCAAGCGATCTCCGCGCCCGCCGCCGCCGCGATCTTCGGCAGCTGCGTGTACGCGAGGTAGCTCGTGGGGCTGCCGAAATCGAAGAAGAACTCGACCGTCTTCGCCATGCTCACCAATTCTCCATCCAGGGCCGCAGGTCGAGCTCGTGGGTCCACGCGCTCCTCGGCTGGCGATGCAGCTGCCAGTAGTTCTCGGCGATCGCGTCGGGATTCAGGATCCCGTCCTGCGCCTTCAGCGCGTAGCGTTCCGGGAAATTCTCGGCGATGAACTGCGTGTCGATGGCGCCGTCGATCACGACGTGCGCGACGTGGATGCCCTTCGGCCCCAGCTCGCGCGCCATGCTCTGCGCCAGCGCGCGCAGCGCGTGCTTGGCGCCGGCGAAGGCGGCGAACCCGGCGCCGCCGCGCAGGCTTGCGGTCGCGCCGGTGAACAGGACGGTGCCGCGGCCGCGCGGCGTCATCGCGCGCGCCGCTTCGCGCCCGACCAGGAACCCGGCGAGCGCGGCCATCTCCCAGACCTTGCGGTAGACGCGCTCGGTCATCTCGGCGATCGGGAAGCGCACGTTGGCGCCGATGTTGAACACCACCACCTCGAGCGGCGCGATGTCGCGCTCGATCGTCGCGAAGAGCTTCGCGACCTCGTCCTCCTTCCTCGCGTCCGAGCCGAACGGATGCGCGACGCCGCCTTCGGCGCGGATGCGCTCGGCGAGCGGCGCGAGCTTCTCGGCGTGGCGACGCGTCACGCAGGCCGCGAATCCTTCGCGCGCGAAGCGGCGCGCGATGGCGCCGCCCAGCGCGTCGCCCGCCCCCACCACCAGGGCGGCCCCGACCTGTTTCGTAGCGACTGTCATTCGCTCCTTCTCATTCTCGGCTGGAAAACGTGGTCTGTCCCTGTTTTCTCGGTCATGGGCGCATTCCGAACGACGAGCGCCCGGGCGTGCGTAAGGGCGCGGCGAGCTCGGCGAACTCGCAGAGTATTTTTCGCGTGTCGCGCGGATCGACGATCTCCTCGACGTCGAAGCGCTCGGCGCCGCGCATCGGGGAGGCGAACTTGCGGATCCTGGCCTCGATCTCGGCGCGCTTCGCCGCCGGGTCGGGCGCGGCCCCGATCTCGGCGCGGTAGGCGGCTTCCAGGCCGCCGGCGATCGGCAGCGAGCCCCACTCGGCCGAGGGCCAGGCGATGCGCATACCGTACCGCGAGGAGTTCTGGTGCAGGGCGCCGGCGACGCCGAACACCTTCCGCACGATCACCGAGCACCACGGCACCGTCGACTGCAGGATCGCCGCCGCGGCGCGCATGCCGAAGCGGATCGTCGCCTCCTTCTCCGCGTCCGGGCCGATCAGGAAGCCCGGGCAATCCACCAGGTGCACCACCGGCAGGTGGAACACCTGCGCCAGGTCGACGAAACGCGTGATCTTCTCGGACGCGCGAGCGGTCCAGGCGCCGCCGTAGTGCATCGGATCGCCCGCCATCAGCGCCACCGGCCAGCCGGCCAGCCGCGCGAACCCGGTGATCACCGAGCGCCCCCAGAGCTTGCCGGTCTCGAAGAAGCTGCCCTCGTCCACCAGCGCGCCGATGATCCTGCGCATCGGATACACCTTGCGCGGGTCGCGCGGCACCGCCTCGACCAGCCAGGGATCTTTCCTCCCTGGATCGTCCTCGACGGGCGCTCGGCCGGCCAATTCATGGACGGACGAAGGCAAATAAGAGAGAAACCTCCTCGTCTTGCCGAACGCCTCGTCCTCGCTCGCCGCCTCGTCGTCCACGGCGCCGTTCCGGGTGTGGATGTGGCTGCCGCCGAGCTCGTTCTTCTCGTACTTGCCGTGCGTCCACTCCACCACCGGCGGGCCCGCGACGAACATCTGCGAGGTGTCCTTCACCATCACCGAGTAGTGGCTGGCGACGACGCGCGCCGCGCCCAGCCCGGCGACCGAGCCGAGCGCGAGCGACACCACCGGCACCTCGCCCAGGTTGTCGGTCCACCAGTCCCAGAGGAACGCCTTCGGCATCGGCGAGTGGCCCTGCAGCTCGAGGTTCTTCACCGAGCCGCCGCCGCCGGTGCCGTCCACCAGGCGCACCAGCGGCAGCCGCAGGTCGCAGGCCATGCGCTCCACCGCCAGCAGCTTGTTCTTGATGCCGCCGTCGTTGGCGCCGCCGCGCACCGTGAAGTCGTCGCCGGTGACCGCGACCGGCCGGCCGGCAATCCGGCCGCGGCCGAACACCAGGTTCGCCGGCGTGAAGTCGGCGAGTTCGCCGTCGGCGCCGTACTTCGCCCAGCCGGCCAGCGCGCCGATCTCGTGGAACGACCCGGGATCGAGCAGCCGCTCGACGCGCTCGCGCACCGTCAGCTTGCCGCCGTCGTGCTGGCGCTTGACCTTCTCCGGCCCGCCCATCCTCCGCGCCAGCGCCTCGCGCCGGCGCAGCTCGTCGATTTCCTTTTGCCAGCTCACGGCCTAGAGTCTAAGGGCGACCAGCCCCGCGAGCACCACCGCCGCGCCGGCCAGCCGCGCCCGCAGGTGGCCCTCGCGCAGCAGCCACGCGCCGATCAGCGCGCCGAAGATCACCGCGGTCTCGCGCAGCGCCGCGACGATCGCGACCGGCGCCCGCGTCATCGCCCAGAGCGCGATGCCGTAGGAAAGCCCGGACAGCGCCGCGCCCCCGAAGCCGCGCTTCCAGTGGCGCGCGGCATGCCGCAGCAACTCGCCGCGCTTCAGCACGAGCATTCCCAGCCAGAACGGGACCGCGTGCACCACGAAGACCCACACCACGTAGCGGAACGCGTCGCCCGAGACGCGCACGCCGGCGCCGTCGGCAAGCGTGTAGAGCGCGATCAGCGCGGCGCTCGTCAGCGCCCAGGCCGTCGCGCGGCCGCTCGCCCCTCCGCCCGCGAAACCCAGCGACAGCACGCCGCCGCTGATCAGCAGCACGCCCGCCGCCGCCGCGGGCGACAGCGGCTCGCCGAGCAGCAGCCAGGTGCCGACCGCGGTGAGCAGCGGCGCGGTGCCGCGCATGATCGGATAGCCGTGCGAGAGGTCCCCGGCGCGGTAGGCGCCCGCCAGCGCCACGTAGTAGCCGACGTGGATGACGGTGGAGGCCGCGAGGTACGGCCAGGAAGCCGCCACCGGCGGCGCCAGCCGTAGCGCCAGCGCGAGCGCCGTCGCGATCGCGCTGCCGGCGAAGGTGAGCAGCGCCATGTCGAGCAGCGGGTCGCGCCCCGACTTGACGAGCGCGTTCCACGACGCGTGCAGCAGCGCCGCCCCGAGGACGGCAACGGTAACGCCTGCAGAGAGCTCCAAGGCGGCTCGCTTCGAAACGTCGGGCGGCTATTATCGCCGCACGCAGCCCTCGGTGCCGACCCGCGCGTGTACAATCGACGCCTCCCTGCGGAGAATCCACCGAATGAGCGAAGCGGCCTCGTATTCCGTCCGCGACGGCATCGCCGTCGTCACCCTCGACAATCCCCCGGTCAACGGCCTCGGCAGCGTGCTGCGGCCCGGCATCATGGCCGGCATCCAGAAGGCCGCGGGCGATCCCGCGGTGAAGGCCCTGGTCCTCATCGGCTCCGCCAAGGCGTTCTCCGGCGGCGCCGACATCCGCGAGTTCAACACGCCGAAGATGCTGGTGCCGCCGTCGCTGCCCGAGATCAACGACGCGCAGGACGGCTTCCCCAAGCCGATGATCGCCGCGATCGGCGGCTTCGCGCTCGGCGGCGGCCTGGAGCTCGCGCTCGGCTGCCACTACCGCGTCGCGCTGCCGAAGAGCCAGCTCGGCCTGCCGGAGGTAAAGCTCGGGCTGCTGCCCGGCTCGGGCGGCACGCAGCGGCTGCCGCGCGTGGTCGGCGCGCAAAAGGGCATCGAGATGATGACCACCGGCAACCCGGTCGCGGCCGAGAGCGCGCTCAAGCTCGGACTGGTGGACGAGATCGTGCAGGGAGACCTGCTCGAGGGCGCGCTCGCCTTCGCCAGGAAGCTGGTCTCGGAAAAGAAGGGCCCGCGCCGCATCCGCGACATGACGGTCAAGGTGGAGGGCGGCCCGAAGCAGTTCTTCGCCGCGGCGCGCGCCGAGGTCGGCAAGCGGGCGCGCGGCTTCCCGGCGCCGCTCGAGATCGTGGCCTGCGTCGAGGCGGCGGCGACCAAGCCGTTCGACGAGGGACGCAAGGAGGAGCGCCGGCGCTTCCAGACGCTGGTCGAGGGCAACGAGTCCATGGCGCTGCGCCACATGTTCTTCGCCGAGCGCCAGACCAGCAAGATCCCCGACGTGCCGGACGACACGCCGCTGCGCAAGATCGCCTCGGCCGCGGTGATCGGGGCCGGCACCATGGGCGGCGGCATCGCCATGAACTTCGCCAACGCCGGCATCCCGGTGTCGATCATGGACATGACGCAGGACGCGGTCGACAAGGGCGTCGCCAAGATCAAGGCCAACTACGCCGCGACCGTCTCCAAGGGGCGCCTGAAGCAGGACGAGATGGATAAGCGCATGGCGCTCATCAAGCCGACCGCGAAGCTCGAGGACGCGAGGGACGCCGACATCGTGGTCGAGGCGGTATTCGAGCGCATGGACGTGAAGCAGGAGACGTTCAGGAAGCTCGATGCGATCATGAAGCCCGGCGCGATCCTCGCCACCAATACCTCGACCCTCGACGTGGATGCGATCGCCGCGGTCACCAGGCGCCCGCAGGATGTGATCGGCACGCACTTCTTCTCGCCCGCCAACGTGATGCGGCTGCTGGAGGTGGTGCGCGGCAAGCAGACCGCGAAGGACGTGCTCGCCACCACCATGAAGCTCGGCAAGACGCTGAAGAAGGTGCCGGTGGTCTCGGGCGTGTGCGACGGCTTCATCGGCAACCGCATGGTGGAAAAGTACGGCCAGCAGTCGCTGTTCCTGGTCGACGAGGGCTGCTCGCCGCAGCACGTCGACGCCGCGGCCTACCAGTGGGGCATGGCGATGGGCCCGCTCACCATGGGCGACATGGCGGGCCTCGACATCGGCTGGGAGATCCGCAAGCGCCGCTACCAGGAGCGGCCGAACTTCAAATACTCGAAGGTCGCCGACCGCATCTGCGAGCAGGGCCGCTACGGGCAGAAGACCGGCAAGGGCTGGTACAAGTACAACCTGCCGGACCGCAAGCCCATTCCGGATCCCGAAGTTGACAAGATAATTTCCCAATACAGGGCCGAGAACAAGATCCAGACCCGGGCCATTTCGGACGAGGAGATCGTCGAGCGCCTGATCTACGCGCTGGTGAACGAGGGCGCGTACATCCTTGAGGAGGGCATCGCGCTCAGGGCCTCCGACATCGACATGGTGTACCTCACCGGCTACGGCTTTCCCGCCTACCGCGGCGGGCCGATGTTCTACGCCGACACCGTGGGCCTGGACAAGGTGCTGGCGTCGATCGAGAAATTCCAGCAAGGCTACATGGGCGAGGTGTGGAAGCCCGCGCCCCTGCTCGTCAAGCTTGCCAAGGCGGGCAAGAGGTTCAACGGATAAAGGAGGATCGGACATGACCGACGCAGTGATCGTTTCGACCGCGCGCACGCCGCTTTGCAAGAGCTGGCGCGGCGCGCTCAACATGACGCACGGCGCCAAGATGGGCGGCCACGTGGTGCACGCGGCGCTGGAGCGCGCGAAGCTCGAGCCGCAGGAGGTGGAGGACGTGATCATGGGCTGCGCCACGCCCGAGGGCGCCACCGGCGGCAACATCGCGCGCCAGATCGCGATCCGCGCCGGCCTGCCGGTCTCCGTCTCGGGGATGACCGTGAACCGCTTCTGCTCCTCGGGACTGCAGGCGGTGGCGATCGCCAGCCAGCGCATCATGGCGGGCGAAGGCGACGTCTACATCGCGGGCGGCGTCGAGTCGATCTCGATGGTGCAGAACGAGATGAACAAGAACCACTACCAGGACGAGTGGCTGCACCGGCACAAGCCCGAGGTCTACTGGCCGATGCTGCAGACCGCAGAGTACGTGTCGAAGAAATACGGCATTAGCCGCGAGCGGCAGGACCGCTACGGCGTGCAGAGCCAGCTGCGCGCGGCGAAGGGGCGCGCCGAGGGCAAGTTCAAGGACGAGATCGTCCCGGTCACGACCAAGATGAAGGTCGTGGACAAGAATACGGGTACCGAGACGATGAAGGAGGTCACCGCCGAGCACGACGAGGGCATCCGCGCCGACACCACCTTCGAGGGCGTGTCGCAGATCAAGCCGGCGATCGAGGGAGGCGTGATCGCCGCCGGCAACGCCAGCCAGTTCTCCGACGGCGCCTCGGCGCAGGTGATCATGAGCGACAAGATGGCGGCGAGGAAGGGCCTCAAGCCGATGGGCGTGTTCCGCGGCTTCGCGGTGGCCGGCTGCGAGCCGAACGAGATGGGCATCGGGCCGGTGTTCGCGATCCCGAAGCTGCTCGAGCGCACCGGCCTGAAGATCGGCGACATCGGCCTGTGGGAGCTGAACGAGGCGTTCGCGGTGCAGGTGATCTACTGCCGCGACAAGCTCGGCATCCCCGACGACCGCCTCAACGTGAACGGCGGCTCGATCGCGGTCGGCCACCCCTACGGCGTCACCGGCTCGCGCCTCACCGGGCACGCGCTGATCGAGGGCAAGCGCCGCGGCGCCAAGTACGTCGTCGTCACCATGTGCATCGGCGGCGGCATGGGCGCGGCCGGGCTGTTCGAGGTGGCCTGAGGGGCATCGGGGTGCGCGCCGCGGCCGCGGCCGGCCTGGCCTGGGCGCTGCTCGCTGCGCCGCTCACCGCGGCGGCGCTGCAGAAGTGCGTCGCGCCCGACGGCAAGGTCAGCTACAGCGACCGCAACTGCCCCGCCGGCACGAAGAAGACGACCGTCGCCGGCGAATCCCAGGCGCACGGCCCGCTGTCGGACGCCGAGATCCACTACTACGACGTCGAGGGCCGCGAGTTGCCGGCGTTGCGCCTGTCCGTGGTCTCGCGCGGCGGTGGGCACCCCGGGTACGCCACCTGGTACCTGTCCTACGAGTTCAAGACGAAGCGCGTCGCCGGCGGCTGCGTCGTGGACGACCTGAGCACGAAGCTCGACCTCAAGGTGGTGATGCCGCGCTGGAAAAAGCCGGTCAACGCGGCGCCCGGTCTGGAAACCAGCTGGTCGCGCTACCTCGCCGCGCTCAAAGTCCACGAGGACGGCCACCTGCAGATCGGGCGCGACTTCGAGGCCAGCTTCCGCAGGTTCGCGAAGGCGCTGAAGGCCCCGAAATGCTCCGAGATCGAGCCGGTGCTGCGCACCCGCTTCAACCTGCTGCAGCAGCAGGCGCGCAAGCGCGACGAGGAATACGACGAGAAGACCGAGCGCGGCGTCAAGCAGGGCGCCGTGCTGCGCTAGGAGGCCGTGCGATGCCGCTCTACCCGAAGATCGAGGCGCTCATGGAAGAAATGACCTCTTGGCGGCGCGACATCCACGCGCACCCGGAGCTCGGCTTCGAGGAGCTGCGCACCTCGGGGCTGGTCGCCTCGCGGCTGAGGTCCTTCGGCCTCGAGGTGCATGAGGGCGTCGGCAGGACCGGCGTCGTCGGCGTGCTGCGCGCGGGCAAGTCCGGGCGCAGCGTCGGTCTGCGCGCGGACATGGATGCGCTGCCGATACAGGAGCAGAATGCCTTCGACTACAAGTCGAGGAACGGCGGGCGCATGCACGCCTGCGGCCACGACGGCCACACCACAATGCTGCTCGGCGCCGCCAAGTACCTCGCCGCGACGCGCAACTTCGAGGGCACGGTGAACTTCATCTTCCAGCCCGCCGAGGAAGGCCTCGGCGGCGCCAAGGCGATGGTCGACGACGGCCTGTTCACGCGCTTTCCCTGCGAGGCGGTGTTCGGCATGCACAACCGGCCGGGCATGCCGCTCGGCAGGTTCGCGGTCAAGGCCGGGCCGATGATGGCGGGCGGCGCCTTCTTCGACATCGACATCGAGGGCCGCGGCTCGCACGGCGCGCGTCCGGAGTCGGGGGTGGACTCGGTGCTCGTCGCGGCGCACGTCACAGCGGCCTTGCAGAGCATCGTGGCGCGCAACGTCCGGCCCGTCGACACCGCGGTGGTCTCGGTGACGCAGATCCACGCCGGCCACGCCTACAACGTGATCCCGCAGACGGCGCGCCTCTCCGGCACCGCGCGCGCCTTCTCCACCGAGGTGATGGACCTGATCGGCCGCAGTGTCGCGCGCGTCGCCGAGGGCGTCGCCGCGGGGTTCGGGGCGCGCGCCAGAACCGATTTCCGCGCCATCTTCCCGCCCACCATCAACAATGCCGACGAGGCCGACTACGCCGCCGGCGTCTGCAACGAGCTCGTCGGGGCCGAGAACGTCAACCGCAGCCCGGGGCTCATCATGGCGTCGGAAGACTTCGCCTTCATGCTGAACGCGGTGCCCGGCTGCTACATCAACATCGGCAATGGAGACGGCGAGGGCGCCTGCGAGGTGCACAACCCCTCGTACGACTTCAACGACCGCGCGCTGCCCTATGGGGCGAGTTTCTTTGCGCGCCTGGTTGAAAAAAGGCTTGCTAGAAAAGCTTAGAAGACGATGACTCCGCGGGCGTTTTTGCCCGCCTCCAGGTCGGCGAAGGCCTGCGGCGCCTGATCGATCTTGTAGCGCTGCGTGATCAGCTCGTCAAGCTTGAGCTTGCCGCCCATGTAGAGGTGCAGCATCTTCGGGAAGTCGAGCCGCGGCACGCACGAGCCGTAGTAGCTCCCCTGCAGCGTCTTCTCCTCGAATACCATGGTCATCGGCTTGAACGCGGTCGACTCGGTCGGGCGCGCGACGCCGACGATCACCGCCTTGCCGCCGCGGCGCACGGCCTTGTACACCAGCTCGCCGAGCGCCCCGGCGCCGACGCACTCGAAGGCGTAGTCCGGGCCGCCGCCGGTGAGCTTCTTGATCTCCCGCGTCGGGTCCTGCCCGGGCGTTATGGCGAGCACGTCGGTGGCGCCGAACTTCCTCGCCATCTCGAGCTTCGAAGCCATGGTGTCGATGGCGAGGATGCGCTCGGCACCCGCGATCGCAGCGCCCTGGATCACGTTCAGCCCGACGCCGCCGCAGCCGAACACGGCGACGGTCGATCCGGGCTCCACGCGCGCGGTGTTGAACACCGCGCCGACGCCGGTGGTCACGGCGCAGCCGACCAGCGCGGCGCGATCGAGCGGGATCTGGGGGTCGATCTTCACCACGTTGTCGACCGACAGCGTGGCGTACTCGGCCATCACGCCGCAGCCGGAGAAGATGTTGAGCGGCTTGCCGGCGGCGTCCTTGACGCGCGGCGTGCCCTCGGGCGGCGTCAGTAGCGCCTTGCCCTGCTCGAGGCACAGCACAGGGCGCCCGGTGGAGCAGAAGCGGCACTTGCCGCACATATAGATGAACGAGCTCACCACGTGGTCGCCCATCTTGAGGTCGGCCACGCCCTCGCCCACCTCGATCACCTCGCCGCCGGCCTCGTGTCCCAGCACCAGCGGCGGCGGCAGCGCGATGGTGCCGTTGGTCGCCGAGAGGTCGGAATGGCACACGCCGCACGCGGCGATCTTCACCGTCACCTCGCCGCGCTTCGGCGCATCGATCGAGACCGTCTCCACCACCACCGGCTTGTTCAGCTCGCGGCAGACCACCGCCTTGCCCGTGCGCGCCATTTTCCGCTCCGCAGGAAGAGATCGTCCGAGTATAGCCGCTGGCTAGCGCCGCTCGCCGCGCAGCGCCAGCACGTTCGCCTGCAGCGCGCCGGGTGACGCCGCTTCGGCGGCCACCGCCGCGCCGACCGCGAGGCCGATCCTGCGGAACGGCACGAAGCGCGAGGGCTTCGACATGGCGGCGCCGCCCTTGCGCGAGAAGAACGACCCCCACAGTCCCTGCAGCGCCATCGGTATCACCGGCACCGGCGTCGCCTGCAGGATGCGCGTGACGCCCGGACGAAAGGGATAGAGCTCCCCGGTGTCCGTGATGCGCCCCTCGGGGAAGAGGGCGACGAGATCGCCCTCGGCCAGCCCGCGCGCGACCTCGGCGAACGCCCGCTCCATCATCTCCGGGTCCTCCTTCGCCGGCGCGATCGGGATCGCGCGCCCGGTGCGGAACACGAACGAGAGCAGCGGCAGCCTGAAGATGCGATGGTCCATCACGAAGCGGATCGGGCGCGGGCAGGCCGCGGCGATCACCAGCGCGTCGACGAAGCTGACGTGGTTGCATACGATCACCGCCGGCCCTTCGTCCGGGATGTGCTCGAGGCCCTTCTTCTCCAGCCGGTACACCGAATGGATCAGCATCCAGACGATGAAGCGCATCAGGAACTCGGGCACCAGCGCGTAGATGAACAGCGCCACCGCGGCGTTCATCGCGCCCACCACCGCGTAGAGCTGCGGCAGCGACAGGCCGGCGCGCAGCAGTCCCGCGGTCATCAGCGAGGCGACCGCCATGAAGATCGCGTTCAGGATGTTGTTCGCAGCGATGATGCGCGCCCGGTGCGACGGCTCGCAGCGGCTCTGGATCAGCGCGTACAGCGGCACGCTGTAGAACCCCGCGAACAGGGCGAGCAGGAACAGGTCCGCGACGATGCGCCAGTGCGCGCGGTCGGCGAGGAACGGGCCGACGCCGGCCAGCGCGCCCGGCGCCGCGCCGCCGCTCGCCAGCCAGAGGTCCAGCGCGAACAGCGTCATGCCGATCGAGCCGAAGGGCACCAGCCCGATCTCGACCTTGTGCCCGGAGAGCCGCTCGCACAGCAGCGATCCGGCGCCGATGCCGATCGAGAACACCGCGAGCAGCAGGGTCACCACGCTTTCGCCGGCGCCGAGCGTTTCCTTGGCGTAGCCGGTGAACGTGGTGAGGAAGACGGCGCCGAAGAACCAAAGCCACGAGATGCCGAGGATCGACAGGAACACCGCGCGGCTGACGCGCGCGTGCTGCAGGTTGCGCCAGGTCTCGCTCACCGGGTTCCAGTTGATGGCGAGGCCGGGTTCGGGCGCGGGCGAGCGCGGCACGAAAGCGGCCGCGCCCCGCCCGAGGAGCGCCAGCCCCACCGACACCGCCGCGACCCAGCGCGGCCCCGCCTCGCCGAGCTCCACCAGGGCGCCGCCCGCCATGGTGCCGAGCAGGATCGCGACGAAGGTGCCCATCTCCACCATGCCGTTGCCTCCGGTGAGCTCCTCGTCCTTCAGGTGCTGCGGCAGGTAGGCGTACTTCACCGGCCCGAACAGCGTCGAGTGCAGCCCCATCAGGAAGACGCCGGAGAACAGCAGCGCCGCGGTCTTCCAGACGAAGCCCGCGGCGACGACGAGCATGATCCCGATCTCGAGGTTCTTGACGAACCGGATCAGCGCCGCCTTGTCGAACTTGTCGGCGAGCTGCCCCGCGGTCGCCGAGAACAGCACGAACGGCACGATGAAGATGCCGCCGATCACGGCGCCGGCGGAGGCCGGCTCCATGCCGCCCCACTCGGCCGCGCTGTAGGTCGCGAGCACGGTGAAGGCGAACTTGAAGACGTTGTCGTTGCCGGCGCCGAAGAATTGCACGAGGAAGAACGGCAGGAAGCGCCGCTCGGCAAGAAGCCTGAACTGGCCCTTCGCGCTCATCGTCGCATGCTACAGTAGCGCCTCGCATTTCCCCCTGAGACGGATATCCCGATGATTCAGCGCGACAAGTTTTTCATCGGCGGCCAATGGGTCGCTCCCTCCTCGACCGGCACGCTGGACGTGCACAACGCCGGCACCGGCGAAGTGATGGGCAAGGTGCCCGCCGGCAACGCGAAGGACATCGACGCCGCCGTGAAGGCGGCGCGCGCGGCGCTCGAAGGCTGGAGCGCGACGGTGCCCGCCAGGCGCGCCGAGTACCTGCAGAAGATCTCGGACGGCCTGAAGGCGCGTGCCGACGAGCTGGCGAAGACCATCGCGCAGGAGGTCGGCATGCCGATCAAGCTCTCCGGCCGCATCCAGGCAGGCCTCCCGATCGCGAATTTTGCGAATTACGCGAAAATCCTGGGAAGTTTTGCTTTTGAAAACAAGAACGGCAATTCCCTTGTGGTTCGCGAACCCGTAGGCGTGGTCGGCGCGATCACGCCGTGGAACTATCCGCTGCACCAGATCGCGCTCAAGGTCGCGCCGGCGCTCGCCGCCGGCTGCACCGTGGTGCTGAAGCCCTCCGAGGTCGCGCCGTTCAACGCTTTCATCCTTGCCGAGGTCGTCGAGGCGGCGGGGCTGCCGAAGGGCGCGCTCAATGTCGTCACCGGCCTCGGGCCCGAGGCCGGCGAAGCGCTGGTGAAGCATCCGCAGGTGGACATGATCTCGTTCACCGGCTCGACGCGCGCCGGCAAGCGCATCTCGGAGGTCGCCGCCCAAAGCGTCAAGCGCGTCGCGCTGGAGCTGGGCGGCAAGTCGGCCTCGGTCATCCTCGAGGACGCCGACCTCGCCGCCGCGGTGAAGGGCACGGTGAACGGCTGCTTCCTCAACTCAGGCCAGACCTGCACCGCCCTGACCCGGATGCTCGTCCCCGCCTCCAAGTACGAGGAAGCGGCGAGGCTCGCGGCCGAGACCGCGAAGGGCTTCACGCTCGGCGACCCGCTTTCCGAGTCGACGCGCCTCGGGCCGCTCTCCTCGCAAGCGCAGCTGGAGCGCGTGCGCGCCTACATCAAGAAGGGGCAGGAGGAAGGCGCCGAGCTCCTCGCCGGCGGCGCCGACAAGCCCGACGGCCTGGCAGGTGAAATACGCGGCGGCTACTTCGTCAAGCCGACGGTCTTCGGCAAGGTGAAGAACTCGATGACCATCGCGCAGGAGGAGATCTTCGGCCCGGTGCTCTCGATCATCCCGTACAAGGACGAGGAGGACGCGGTGCGCATCGCCAACGACACGCCCTACGGCCTCGCCGGCGCGGTCTGGGGCAAGGACGACGCCCGCGCGCAGTCGGTCGCGCGCCGCATCCGCGCCGGCCAGGTGGACGTCAACGGCGGCGCCTTCAACATGAACGCGCCCTTCGGCGGCTTCAAGCAGTCCGGCCACGGCCGCGAGGCCGGCGTCTACGGGCTGGAGGAATTTCTCGAGTACAAGAGCCTGCAGTTGAAAGCGTAG
>DATJXO010000071.1:0-13150 GCA_035500055.1 Burkholderiales bacterium
GATTCCCCGGTGGTGGAGTTCGTCATCCAGGGCCTGACCCTGGACGGCAAGCCCTTCCGGCCGAGCGACTGGGCCGAGCGCCTGTGCGGCGTGATGGCCGCCTTCGGCGGCGATCACCGCATGCAGTATTCGCCCTACGTCCATCCGGTGACCGCCGACGGTGTGCGCTGCGTGGTCGTGGATATCCGGCTCGAGGAAATCGAGCCGATGGCCTACCGGTTTCTCGTCAGCTTCGCCAAGGACAACGAGCTCAGGACGCGTGCGGGGCGGGTGGCGGAGAGGACCGAGGTCGCGCGCCGGCAGCGGACCTCGGACACCGACTAGTGCATCGCCTTGATCGCGTGCGCGAGCTTGCTCTTGTGGCGGGCAGCCGCGTTCGGGTGCAGCACGCCCTTGGCCGCGACGCGGTCTATGACGGCGCGCGACTTGGCGAGCGCCGCCTCGGCCGCGGCCTTGTTGCCGGCGGCGATCGCCTTGCGCACGTCGCGGATCGCGGTGCGCGCCGCGGTCCGCAGGCTCATGTTGTGGTCGCGGCGGACGACCGCCTGGCGGGCGCGCTTGCGCGCAGACTTGATGTTGGCCATGGAGTGCCCGGCTCGAAAAAGGGGCGAATCTTAGCATGAACCCGCGCCCGGAAAGGGCTACGTGAACCTGCTGCGGGCCCTCGCCACCGTTAGCAGCATGACCCTGGTGTCGCGCATCCTGGGGTTCGCGCGGGACTTCTTCATCGCGCGGGTATTCGGCGCCGGCCTCGCCACCGACGCCTTCTTCGTCGCGTTCCGCATCCCGAACCTGCTGCGGCGGATGTTCGGAGAGGGCGCTTTCTCACAGGCCTTCGTCCCCGTGCTCGCCGAGGCGCGCGCGCAGGGCTCGCCGGGGGAGACGCGCATCCTGATCGACGCCGTCGCGACGACGCTGCTGCTCGTGCTGGTGGCGGTGACGGCGCTCGGCGTCGCCGGCGCCCCGCTCATCGTCTGGGCGACGGCACCGGGGTTCGCCGCGGATCCGGCCAAGTTCGGCCTCACCGTCTCGATGCTGCGCGTCACGTTCCCGTACATCCTGTTCATCTCGCTGGTGGCGCTTTCGGCCGGGGTGCTGACCACCTGGAGCCGCTTCGCGGTGCCGGCGTTTACGCCGGCGCTGCTCAACGTCTCGTTCATCGTGGCGGCGATAGGCTTCGCCGACCGCTTCGAGAGGCCGGTGATGGCGCTGGCGTGGGCGGTGTTCGTCGGCGGCGCGCTGCAGCTTGCGCTGCAGCTGCCGGCGCTGGCGCGCGTCGGGATGCTGCCGCGCTGGCGCTTCGCGCCGCGCCATCCCGGGGTAGGCCGGATCCTCGGCCTGATGGCACCGGCGCTGTTCGGCGTCTCGGTGAGCCAGGTCTCGCTGGTGATCAACACCATATTCGCCTCGTTCCTCGCCACCGGCAGCGTGTCGTGGCTGTACTACGCGGACCGCCTGATGGAATTTCCCGCGGGCGTGCTCGGCGCCGCGCTCGGAACGATCCTTCTGCCGAGCCTGTCGAAGCACCATGCCAGCGGCTCGGTGGACGACTACAGCCGGCTGCTCGACTGGGGCCTGCGCCTGACCCTGCTGCTCGCGCTGCCCGCGGCCGCCGCGCTCGCGGTGCTGGCGATGCCGCTGATCGCGACGCTGTTCCACTACGGGCGCTTCGGCGCCGAGGACGCCTGGATGACGCGCCAGGCGGTGGTGGCCTACAGTATCGGGCTGGTGGGGATGATCCTCGTGAAGATCCTGGCGCCCGGGTTCTATGCCCGGCAGAACGTGACGACTCCGGTGAAGATCGGCCTGCTCACGCTCGCGGCGACGCAGCTCATGAACCTCGCCTTCATCCTGCCGTTGCGCCACGCGGGCCTCGCGCTCGCCATCGGGCTGGGCGCCTGCCTCAACGCGGCGCTGCTGTACCGCAACCTGCGCCGCCAGGGTATCTACCGCCCGGAGCCGGGCTGGCCCCGGTTCGCGGCCAAGGTGGCGCTCGCGGTGCTGGCGATGGCGGCGGCGCTGTGGCTCGCGATGGCGCCGGCGGCGCGCTGGCTCGCCGCGGGATGGCAATGGAAGGTGGCGATGCTGGCGGGCCTGGTGCTGCTCGGCCTGGGCGTCTACGGCGCCTGCCTCGCGGCGATGGGGTTCCGGCTGCGGCAGTTCTCGGCGCGGGGCGCCGAGTGACCGCCTCGCTCGACGGGTTCTCCGAGCTGGTCCGGGGCGAGGGCGGGCGGTTCGACCTGGCGCGCGCCTGCCTGCAGATCGCGGAGGACGCCTATCCCGGCCTGGATGTCGAGGGCTATCTCGGGGAGATCGAGCGCCATGCGAAGCGCCTGCGGGCGCGCATCGCGCCGAACGCCGCCGCCGAGGAGCGCGTGCTGGCGCTGAACGAGTTCCTGTTCGACGACCTCGGCTTCAGCGGCAATACCGAGAACTACTACGATCCGCGCAATTCCTACCTGAACGAGGTGATCGACCGGCGCACCGGGATCCCGATCACCCTGTCGATCCTGTACATGGAGATCGGCCGGCGCGTCGAGTTGCCGCTCGAGGGCGTTTCCTTCCCGGGCCACTTCCTGGTGCGCCTGCCGATGCGCGGCGGAGTCCTCGTGCTGGACCCGTTCACCGGCGGCGAGCCGCAGTCCACCGACGACCTGCGCGAGCGCCTGAAGCGCGTCATCCCCCCGGGCGCCGGCGTCGGAGAGCCGGGCGGCGTCGCGGTGGCCGACCTGCCGCTGGAGCAGTTCCTGGAGCCCGCGAGCCCCCGCCAGATCGTGGCGCGAGTGCTGCGGAACCTGAAGGGCGTGTACCGCGAGGCGGACAGGCCGGAGCGGCTGCTGCAGGTGCTCAACCGCATGATCATCGTCAGCCCGGAGGCGGCCGCCGAGCGGCGCGACCGGGCCCTGGTCTACGAGCGGCTCGAGTGCTGGCGGCCGGCGCTGCAGGACCTGACCGACTACCTCCAGCGCGAGCCCGAGGCCTCGGACGGCGAGGAGATGCGCGCCCGCGCGGTCGAGTTGTCGCGGCGCTGCGCGCGCCTGAACTAGGCCGTGGCCGCTTCCGGGCCGCGGGCCCCAGGGACTTTCGCAATTGCAAATACCGGCCTAAGATTCGGCCCCTAGCATCGAAAACGCAGCAAGAATCAGATTCATCCCGATTCAATCAAGAGAGGAGAGCGGATTTCATGAAACGCAGATCGTTCCTTAAGAAGGCCGCGGCGGGTCTTGCGGTCGGCGGCGTAGCGGCGCCGGCGATCGCTCAGTCGAACCCGAAGATCCAGTGGCGGCTGGCCGCAAGCTGGCCGAAGAGCCTGGATACGCTCTTCGGCGGCGCTGACCTCGTCGCCAAGCGCGTCGCCGAGATCACCGAGGGCAATTTCCAGATCCGCACCTTCGCCGCGGGCGAGATCGTCCCCGCGCTGCAGGTGCTCGACGCGGTGCAGGCGGGCACGGTGGAGATGGGGCATACGGCGCCCTATTACTACGCCGGCAAGGATCCGGCGTGGGCGCTTGCGACGGCGGTGCCGTTCGGCATGAACTGCCGCCAGCAGAACGCGTGGTGGTACCACGGCGGCGGCAAGGAGGTGATGGAGCCGCTGTTCAAGGACTACGGCTGCGTGGTCCTCTTCGCGGGCAACACGGGCGGCCAGATGGGCGGCTGGTGGCGCAAGGAGATCAAGTCGGTCAAGGACCTCCAGGGCATCAAGTTCCGCATCGGCGGCCTGATCGCCGGCGAGGTCTGCAAGCGGCTCGGCGCAGTGCCGCAGTCGCTCGGCGGTCCGGACATCTACCCGGCACTGGAGAAGGGCGCGATCGACGCTGCCGAGTGGGTCGGGCCGTACGACGACGAGAAGCTCGGCTTCAACAAGGTGGCGAAGTTCTATTGCTACCCTGGCTGGTGGGAGCCCGGCCCGTCGCTGACGACGCTGATCAACGAGAAGAAGTGGCACGACCTGCCGAAGCACTATCAGGCTGCAGTCGAGGCCGCGTGCGCCGAGGCGAACGTCTGGATGCCCGCCAAGTACGACGTGGTCAACATCGCGGCGCTGAAGCGCCTGATCGGCGGCGGCACCGTGCTGCGCCCGTTCCCGCGCGACCTGATGCAGGCGGCAGCCAAGGCGGCCTTCGAGCTGTACGAGGGCGACCTGATGCAAAAGAGCGCGCACTGGAAGCGGATCTATCCGGAGTGGAAGAAGTTCCGCGAGGAGTCGAATTCCTGGTTCCTGGTGGACGAGAACACGGACGACAACTTCCGCCTGCGCCACAAGGCCTGATCGCGCGGCGATCGTGGCAACAAAAAACCCCGCCTCGGCGGGGTTTTTTTCGGCTGCCGCTACTTGCCGCCCTTGTCGGCGGGCGGCGTGGCGAAGGCCGGCGGCACCTGGATCTCCTGCTTCTCGTAGTCCGGCGTCGGCACCTCGATCTGGATCTTGTTGATGTCGAACTTCGCCTTCTCCAGGTTGCCGGTCACCAGCTGCGGGAACGCGATCACGATCCCGACCATGATGACCTGGATGACGACGAAGGGCACCGCGCCCCAGTAGATCTGCCCCGTGGTCACCGGGGCCAGCGTCTTCTTCGTGATCTTGTCGACGTACTCCGTCGCGGGCGCGACGCTGCGCAGGTAGAACAGCGCGTAGCCGAACGGCGGGTGCATGAACGAGGTCTGCATGTTGATGCCGAGCAGGATCCCGAACCAGATGATGTCGACACCGAGCTTCTCCGCGACCGGGCCGAGCAGCGGCACGATGATGAAGGCGAGCTCGAAGAAGTCGAGGAAGAACGCGAGGAAGAAGGTCAGCAGGTTGACGACGATCAGGAATCCGATCTGCCCGCCCGGCAGGCTGGTGAGCAGGTGCTCGATCCAGAGGTCGCCGTTGACGCCGCGGAACGTCAGGCTGAAGACCGTGGAGCCGACCAGGATGAAGATGACGAAGGTCGTGAGCTTGGCGGTGGAATTCATCGCCTGGCGCAGCAGCGACCAGGTCAGCCGCCGGTTGATGAGCGCGAGGGCGAGCGCGCCGGTCGCGCCCATGGCGCCGCCCTCGGTCGGCGTCGCGACGCCGAGGAAGATGGTTCCGAGCACGAGGAAGATCAGCGCGAGCGGCGGGATCAGCACGAACACGACGCGGGCCATCAGCTTCCAGCCGCGTAGCGGGCGCGCCTCCGGCGGCAGCGCGGGAGCCGCCTGTGGGTTGAAGATCGCCGTGCCCAGCACGTAGAGCGCGTAGAGCGCCGTCAGCACCAGCCCGGGGAAGATCGCGCCGGCGTACATGTCGCCCACCGAGCGGCCGAGCTGGTCGGCGAGCACGATCAGCACCAGCGACGGCGGGATGATCTGGGCAAGCGTCCCGGACGCCGCGATCACGCCGGTCGCGAGCCGCCGGTCGTAGCCGTAGCGCAGCATGATCGGCAGCGAGATCAGGCCCATCGAGATGACCGACGCGGCGACCACGCCGGTGGTCGCCGCGAGCAGGGCGCCGACGAACACCACCGCGTAGGCGAGCCCGCCGCGCACCGGCCCGAACAGCTGGCCGATGGTGTCGAGCAGGTCCTCCGCCATGCCGCTGCGCTCCAGGATCAGCCCCATGAAGGTGAAGAACGGCACCGCCAGCAGCGTGTCGTTCGACATGATGCCGAAGACGCGCTCGGGCAGCGCCTGGAACAGCGCCTCGTTCAGCAGGCCCAGCTTGATGCCGAGGATCCCGAACGACAGCCCGAGCGCGGCGAGCGAGAACGCGACCGGAAAGCCGAGCAGCAGGAATACGATCAGCCCGCAGAACATGATCGGCGCGATGTTGGCGATGATGAAGGCGGTCACTGTGCGTCCTCCTTCGCGCCGCCGCTCATCTCCTCCAGGATCACGTCGCGGTGCTTCTCGGCCGGGTCGGGGATCAGCCCCATGAGGAAGGCGACGCGCTTGATCAGCTCCGAGAAGCCCTGGATCGAGAGCAGGAAGAACCCGACCGGGATCAGCAGCCGGGCCGGCCAGCGGATCAGGCCGCCGGCGTTCACCGAAACCTCGCCCGTCTCCCAGGCGTTCTCCACCGGTGGCCATGACAGCCACATGATGAACAGCGACATCGGCAGCAGGAACAGGAGGATCCCGAAGACGTCGATCCAGACCTGCGTGCGGCGCGAGAGGCGAGAGTTGATGACGTCGATGCGGATGTGCTCGTTATGCAGCAGCGTGTACCCGGAGCACAGCAGGAAGACCGCCGAGAACAGGTACCACTGCAGCTCGAGCCAGGCGTTGGACGCCATGTTGAGCGCGTAGCGCGAAGTCGCATTGGCCGCGCTGACCAGCACCATGATCAGGATGCACCAGTACACGAGGCGCCCGACCCGCTCGTTGAGCCAGTCGATGGCGCGCGCTAGCGTAAGCAGCGGCTTCATGGCCGAAGTTCCCTCCTCCGAAGCGCCGCGTGCGGGCTTGCCGGGCGGCAGCGGCGGATTCTCGCCGATTGCCCATGCGCTGGCAAAGCCGCCGCCGCGGCCGTCAGCGCTCCGTCAGGACGCGGCCCGCTCCACGGCGTGCACCGCCGCGGTGCGCAGCGCGCGTGCGCGTTGCTCGACCGCGTCGCGCAGGCGCGGCTTGTAGCCCAGGGCGAAGAACACCTCCGCTGCAAGGAAGATCGGCGCCACGAAGATCTGGAAGAGATTGTCCGCAAGAGCGGGCTTCCTGCCCTCGTAGACGTGGCCCCAGAGCTGCAGGGCCCAGCCGCCGACGAACAGCACGCCGAACCACGCGAGTCCCGTGGCCGACCCCTGCCGGGCGATCAGGTCGCCGGCCCAGACCAGCGCGCCGGTGACCACCAGCATGGCGCTCGCCAGCGGAACGTCGAGGACGAAGTAGTAGGCGACCACCGCGCCGCCGAAGAGCATCGCGGCGGTCAGCTCGATGGGTCCCGCCGGGATGCGCAGCCAGGCGAGCGGGATGAGGAGCGAAAGGATGATCACGGGGACGCCGACGAAATGCGTCGCCTTGTTGCGCGCATCCTGGTGGTACGCGGCATAGAAGGACATCTGCTCTTCTAGCGTCTTCATGCGGGCCTCTCGCTTGAGTGAGATTCTTCGAAAGCCGCTATAATTCAGCATTTTACACGCGCTGATGCAGGTCAAGCACGGGACCATCCAGCCGGGGAGCGGCCCCGTCGCGCTCACCATCGGCAATTTCGACGGCATACACCGCGGGCACCGCGCCATGCTCGGTCGCCTCATCGCGCGTTCGCGCGAGCTGGGGCTGCCGGCGTGCGTGCTTACCTTCGAGCCGCATCCGCGCGAGTTCTTCGCCCGCGGGGCCGGCGCCGCGGGCGCGCCGCCGGTGCGCCTGACGCGCCTGCGCGAGAAGCTCGAGCGCATGGCCGAGGCGGGCGTGGACCGCGTGCACATCCTCCGGTTCGATGCGCGACTCGCGGCGATGGCTGCGCCGCGGTTCCTGGAGGAAATGCTGGTGCGCGGGCTGGAGGCCCGCTGGCTGCTGGTGGGGCGCGATTTCCGCTTCGGCGCCCGGCGCGCGGGCGACTACGCGCTGCTCGCGTCCGAGGCGGGGCGGCTGGGCTACGAGCTGGAGCCGATGCACGACGTGCTGCAGGAAGGTACGCGCGTGTCGAGCTCCGGCGTGCGCGCGGCCCTCGAGGCGGGAGACCTGGCGCGCGCCGCGCGCCTGCTCGGGCGCGAGTATTCGATGAGCGGGCGCGTGGCGCACGGCGAGAAGCTCGGGCGCACGCTCGGCTTCCCGACGGCCAACATCATCGTGCGGCGCGTGCCGCCGCTCGCCGGCATCTTCGCGGTGCGGGCGGAGCTCGAGGAGCTCGGGCAGGTGCGGCATGGCGTGGCCTGCGTCGGGCGCCGGCCCACGGTGCGCGAGGGCGCCGCGCCGCTGCTGGAGGTGCACCTCTTCGACTGGCAGGGGGACCTCTACGGGCGCCACCTGCGCGTCACGTTCCTCGAAAAGCTGCGCGACGAGGAGAAGTACGACGGGGTCGAGGCGCTGCGAGCCGCGATCTCGCGCGACGCCGAGCGCGCCAGGGAATTCTTCATGAAGGCGAGCGCCGCCTGAACCCGAATGGCTGACTACCGCAGCACCCTCAATCTCCCCGATACGCCGTTCCCGATGCGCGGCGACCTCGCCAAGCGCGAGCCGCAGTGGGTGAAGGACTGGCAGGACAAGGGCGTGTACCGGCGCCTCCGGGAAGTGGCGCGGGGCAGGCCGCGCTTCGTGCTGCACGACGGCCCGCCGTACGCCAACGGCGAGATCCACATCGGCCACGCGGTCAACAAGATCCTCAAGGACGTGATCGTCAAGTCGAAGACGCTGGCGGGGTTCGACGCGCCCTACGTCCCGGGCTGGGATTGCCACGGCATGCCGATCGAGGTCCAGATCGAGAAGAAGTACGGCAAGAACCTGCCGGCGGGCGAGACGCAGCGCCTCTGCCGGGCCTACGCCACCGAGCAGATCGCGAGCCAGAAGAAGGATTTCCAGCGCCTCGGGGTGCTCGGCGACTGGGACAACCCCTATCTCACCATGGCCTTCGGCAACGAGGCGGACGAGATCCGCGCGCTCGGCCAGCTGCTGGAGAAGGGCTACATCTTCCGCGGCCTCAAGCCGGTGAACTGGTGCTTCGACTGCGGCTCGGCCCTGGCCGAGGCCGAGGTCGAGTACGAAGACCGCCGGGACCCCGCGATCGACGTCGGTTTCGGTTTCTTCGACCGGGAGGGAATCGCGAGAGCTTTCGGGCTTCGATCGCTCCCGGACAAGCCAGGCTGGATCGTGATCTGGACCACCACCCCGTGGACCCTGCCGGGCAACCAGGCGCTGAACGTCAACCCGGACTTCGACTATGTGCTGCTCGACACCGAGCGCGGCCTGCTGATCGTCGCCGAGGGCATGCTGCAGGCGGGCGACGTCCCCGAGGCGACGGAGGAGGAGTTCGATTCGCTCGCCATGCCCAAGCTGCTCGCGCGCTACGGCATCAAGGCCTGGCGCATGATCGGCAAGGCGAAGGGCAGTGCGCTGGAGGGCATACGCTTCCGCCATCCGTTCTACGACCGTACCGCGCCCGTGTACCTCGGCAGCTACGTCACCCTGGAGTCCGGAACCGGGGTGGTGCACTCGGCGCCCGCCTACGGCGTCGAGGACTTCGAGTCCTGCCGGCGCTACGGCATGAAGGACGAGGAGATCCTGACGCCGGTGCAGGGAGACGGCAGGTTCGCCGCCTCGCTGCCGCTGTTCGGCGGTCTCTCGATCTGGGACGCGAACGCGAAGATCGTGAAGCTGCTCGAGGAGAAGGGGGCGCTGTTCGCCGTCGACTGGAAGCATACCCACAGCTACATGCACTGCTGGCGCCACAAGACGCCGGTGATCCTGCGGGCGACGGTCCAGTGGTTCGCCGGAATGGACCAGGTCCCCGGGTTCAACGGGCGCAAGCCCGCCGAGCCGCTGCGCGCCACCGCGCTGCGCGGCATCGAGGCGACGCAATTCTTCCCGGCCTGGGGCAAGGCGCGCCTGCACGGCATGATCGCCAACCGCCCGGACTGGACGCTGTCGCGCGCGCGCCAGTGGGGCGTGCCGATGCCGTTCTTCGTCGACAAGGAGAGCGGGGCCCTGCATCCGAGGACGCTCGAGCTGCTGGAGGAAGTGGCGAGGCGCGTCGAGAAGGGCGGCATCGAGACTTGGCAAACGCTGCAGCCCGCCGAGCTGCTCGGCGCGGACGCGGAGCGCTACGAGAAGGTGAAGGACACGATCGACGTCTGGTTCGACTCCGGGTCGACGCACTTCACCGTGCTCAAGCATTCGCATGCCGCCGAAACCGGATTTCCGGCCGACCTGTACCTCGAGGGCTCAGACCAGCACCGCGGCTGGTTCCATTCGTCGCTGCTGGTGTCGTGCATGATGAACGGAGTGCCGCCATACAAGGGGCTGCTGACGCACGGCTTCGTGATCGACATGGAAGGCCGCAAGATGTCGAAATCGAAGGGCACCGGGATCGCGCCGCAACAGATCGCCGGCTCGCTGGGCGCGGAGATCCTGCGCCTCTGGGTGGCGAGCGGCGACTACTCCGGCGAGCTCACGATTTCGAACGAGATCCTGAAGCGCGTGGTGGAGAGCTACCGCCGCATCCGCAACACGCTGCGGTTCCTGCTCGCCAACACCTCGGATTTCGATCCCGCGCGGCACGCGGTGCCGGCGGCGCAGATGTCCGAGATCGACCGCTACGCACTGGCGCTCGCGGCGAAGATGCAGGCGGCGGCGGTGGCAGACTACGAGCGCTACCAGTTCCACCTCGTGACGCAGCGCCTGCAGACCTTCTGCTCCGAGGACCTCGGCGCGTTCTACCTCGACATCCTCAAGGACCGGCTCTACACCTGCGGGGCCGATTCGCGTGCGCGCCGCTCTGCACAGACCGTGCTATGGCACATCACCCACAGCCTGCTGCGGCTGATGGCGCCGGTACTGAGCTTTACAGCGGAGGAGGCGTGGAAGATTTTCGTCCGGAACCCGGACAGGAGCGTGTTCGAGGAGGTCTGGCACCGTATCCCCTCCCCGGAGCTCGATCAATCGGCGCTGGATCACTGGGAAAACATTCGGCAGTTCCGCGAGATAGTGACCAAGAAGATCGAGGTCAAGCGGGAGATGAAGGAAATCGGCTCCTCCCTCGCGGCCGAGATCGATATTCAGGCCCAGGGAGCCCTCTACGAAGCGCTTTCCCGGCTGGGAGACGAGCTTAAATTCGTCCTGCTGAGCTCGAGGGCTTCGGTCGCCCGACTTGATGGCACGCCGGTTCTCGTCGAAGTCCGCCGGAGCGAGCACGCGAAGTGCGATCGGTGCTGGCATCACCGCCCCGATGTCGACGGCGAAGGCTTGTGCGGGCGCTGCCACAGCAACCTGCATGGTCCGGGCGAGCGCCGCGTATATGCCTAGGCCGGCGCCGTGGTTCGGGCTCGCCGCCGCTGTCGTCGCGCTCGACCATGCCTCGAAGGCCGCGGTGCTGGCCGCGCTGGCCCCCGGCGAGAGCGTGCGGCTGGCGCCGTTCTTCGACCTGGTGCTGGTGTTCAACCGGGGCGCCGCGTTCAGCTTCCTCGCCGCCGCGCCCGGCTGGCAGACGCCGCTGTTCGCCGCGATCGCCGTTGCGGCCTCCCTGATCGTCGGCTTCCTGATCTTTAGAAACCCCCTGAAAAGCCTGTTCTGCTTCGGGCTGGCGCTGATCCTCGGCGGCGCGCTCGGCAACCTCTGGGACCGGCTCGCGTACGGCCACGTCGTCGACTTCCTCGACTTCCACGCCGGGGCCTGGCACTGGCCGGCGTTCAATGCCGCCGACTCGGCGATCACCGTCGGCGCGGGAATCCTGATCCTCGAGGGCCTGCTGCGGCGCGAGGGTGCGGGTCGTGAGCGGCGCGCCTGACCGCGGGGACATCGCCCTGCTGCTGCGGGCGCTGGCCTTCGCCGCGCACAAGCACCGCGACCAGAGGCGCAAGGACGCGGAGGCGTCGCCCTACATCAACCACCCGATCGCGCTCGCCGAGGTGCTGGCGCTGGAGGGCGGGGTGACCGACGTCGAAGTGCTCGCCGCAGCGCTGCTGCACGACACGATCGAGGACACGCAGACTACGCCCGAGGAGCTGGAGCAGAACTTCGGCGCCGCGATCGCGTCCATCGTGCTGGAGGTGACGGACAACAAGATGCTGCAGAAGCGCACGCGCAAGCGCATGCAGGTGGCGCACGCGGCGCGCGCCAGCCGCGAGGCGAAGCTGGTAAAGCTCGCCGACAAGATCTGCAACCTGCGCGACGTGGCGGCGCGCCCGCCGGCGCACTGGGACCTGGGTCGCCGCCGCGAGTACTTCGAATGGGCGAAGCAGGTGATCGACCGCCTGCGCGGCACGCACCCGGCGCTGGAGGCGGCTTTCGACGCCGCCTACGCGCGCAGACCGTAGAATGCCGCCCATGGATGTCCTGCTCGCCAACCCCCGCGGCTTCTGCGCCGGCGTCGAGCGCGCGATCGAGATCGTGGAGCGGGCGCTGGAGCGGCACGGCGCGCCGATCTACGTGCGCCACGAGATCGTGCACAACAAGTACGTGGTCGAGACGCTGCGCCGCAAGGGCGCGGTCTTCGTGGAGGAGCTGGACGAGGTGCCGCGCGGCAGCACGGTCGTGTTTTCGGCCCACGGCGTGGCGAAGGCGGTGCGCGCGGAGGCCGAGGCGAGGGGGCTGAGGGTGTTCGACGCCACCTGCCCGCTCGTCACCAAGGTGCATGTCGAGGTGGCGAAGATGCTGCGCGACGGCTACGAGGTGGTGATGATCGGCCACCGCGGGCACCCCGAGGCCGAGGGCACCATGGGGCAGGCTGCCTCCGGCATGTACCTGGTCGAGACCGTAGCGGACGCGGAACGCCTGCAGGT
The DNA here is from genome assembly GCA_035500055.1 of Burkholderiales bacterium. Taxonomy (GTDB): domain Bacteria; phylum Pseudomonadota; class Gammaproteobacteria; order Burkholderiales; family SG8-39; genus RBG-16-66-20. Next base: position 12,399 of record DATJXO010000071.1, read on the forward strand.
GCGGGACGAGAGCAGGCTCGCCTACGTCACGCAGACCACGCTGTCGGTCGACGATGCGGCGCAGATCGTGGCTGCGCTGCGGGCGCGCTTTCCGCGGATCCGCGGGCCGAAGAGGGACGACATCTGCTACGCGACGCAGAACCGGCAGGACGCGGTGAAGTTCATGGCGCCGCGCTGCGAGGTGGTGATCGTGGTGGGCTCGCCGAACAGCTCGAACTCGAACCGCCTGCGCGAGGTGGCGCAGAACATGGGCGTGGACGCCTACATGGTCGACAGCGCCGCCGACCTGAAGCCGGAATGGATTGCCGGCCGCAGCCGCGTCGGCGTCACCGCGGGGGCCTCGGCGCCGGAAGCTCTGGTCAACGAGCTGATCGAGCGGCTGATGGAGCTCGGCGCCAAGAGCGTGCGGCCGCTCGAGGGCATCGCCGAGCACGTCGTATTCAGCCTGCCGCGCGAGCTGGCGCGGCGGGAGACACCCTGACCGCTAGGGCAGCAGCTCCCGCCACAGCACGCGCTGGCCCGCGAACCCGGCCGCCGTCGCCGCGAACTGCACGTTCGGGTTGATCGTCGGCGTCGGGTTGGTCGAGGTCACGACCTCGACCACCGGCTCACCCGAGATGTAGAGGACGTTCACGCCCACGATGGTCGCGTCCAGCCTCACCCCCGAGAGCCCGGGCGTCAGCACCGCGGCGCCGGTGCTGTAGTTCAGGAAGTTCAGCCAGCCGAAGCCCCCCGGCGTGCACGAAGTGCTC
>DATJXO010000072.1:0-9244 GCA_035500055.1 Burkholderiales bacterium
CCGCATCGCGGACAACGGGGCCTGTCCCTGATTTTAGCTGCGAGTGACGAGGACGGTGCCGGCGACGATCAGCGCGGCGCTCGCCAGGGCGCTCGCCGGAAGCGACTCGCCGAGGAAGAGATAGCCCCAAGTCACGCCGAAGAGGGGGATCAGGTAGGTGACGGTGAGCGCGCGCGTCGCGCCGACGTCGGCGATGAGCCGGAAGTAGAGCGGGAAGGCGACGGCGCTGCCGAGCAGCGCGAGCGCCAGCAGGTTCGCCGCGGCGAGCACGGTCGGCGGGGTGGCAGTCGGGACCATGGCGGCGAAAGGCAGCAGCACCGCGGCCGCGGCGAGCTGGTTGCCGGCGGCCATGGCCCGCGGCGTGGCGCCGCGAGCGAAGCGCTTGACCAGCACTCCGACGACGCCGTAGCAGCAGCACGCGCCGAGCGCGGCGGCGACCGCGCTCGAGAGTGCGCCGGAGGCGGCGATCTCCGAGGGCGCGGCGATCAGCGCGACGCCGGCGATGCCGAGCGCCAGGCCGGCGAGCTTGCGCCCGGTAAGCCGCTCGTCGCGGAACGACGCATTCCAGGCGAGGCCGAACATCGGCGCCGTCGCGTTGAGGATCGCGAGCAGCGAGGCCGGGGCCCGCATTGCGGCGTACGAATACAGCGCGAAGGGCAGCGCGATGCCGACCGCGCCGAGCAGCAGGTAGAAGCGCGCGTGGCGCCGCAGCCCCGGGTCGACGCCCCTGAGGCGCAGCCAGCCGTAAAGCGCCAGCCCGCCGACGAGGACGCGCAGCTCCGCGGTCCAGGCCGGCCCGAACACCGGCGCGGCGACGCGCATGAACGGGAAGGCGCCGCCCCAGATCGCGGCGAGCAGCAGCAGGCGGGCGTAGTCGGCCGGCGTCATGCGCGCATCATCGCCGACGGTGGCCGGGCCTGGCTAGCCGTTTTCGGACACGGCGCCGTCATGTCCGGAAACGGCTAGCGGGGACCGGGGGCGCGGTCTAGACTCGCCGTCATGACGCTCGATCCCCACACCTGCTACCGCGCGCTGCGGGCGCGCGACGCGCGCTTCGACGGCCGCTTCTTCGTCGCGGTGTCCTCGACGCGCATCTACTGCCGCCCGGTGTGCACCGCGAAGCCGCCGCGGCGCGAGAACTGCCGCTTCTACCCGAGCGCGGCGGCCGCCGAATCGGCCGGCTACCGGCCGTGCCTGCGCTGCCGGCCCGAGCTCGCGCCCGGCAACGCCAGCATCGACGCCACCACGCGCCTCGCGCAGGCGGCGGCGAGCCTGCTGGAAGACCGCACGCTGGAGGAGGACCGGCTCGACGCGGTCGCGGCGCGCCTCGGCATCAGCGACCGCCACCTGCGGCGCGCGTTCGGCGCCGAGTTCGGCGTCTCGCCCGTCGAGTTCGCGCAGACGCAGCGGCTGCTGCTCGCCAAGCGGCTGCTCACCGACACCGCGATGCCGGTCACCGAGGTCGCGTTCGCGAGCGGCTTTCGCAGCGTGCGCCGCTTCAACGCGCTGTTCCGCGAGCGCTACCGCCTGCAGCCGGGCCAGCTGCGGCGGCATGCGGCCGCCGCAGCGGCGCCCGACACGCTCGCCTTCGAGCTCTCCTACCGGCCGCCGTACGACTGGCCGGCGCTCGCCGCCTTCCTCGACGCCCGCGCCGCCGCCGGCGTCGAGGCGCTCGAGGGCGGCGCCTACCAGCGCACGGCGCGCCTCGCGCACGCCGGCCGCGAGCACAGCGGCTGGATCGCGATCGCGCCGGCGCCGAAGAAGGCGGCGCTGCGCGTCACGGTATCGGCTTCGCTCGCGCGCGCGCTGCCGCCGCTGCTCTCGCGCGTCAAGGCGCTCGCGGACCTCGCCTGCAACCCGACCGAAGTCTGCGGCGCGCTCGGCGGCCTCGCCAGGCGCCGCCCCGGCTTGCGCGTGCCGGGCGCGTTCTGCGGCTTCGAGCTCGCGGTGCGCGCGATCCTCGGCCAGCAGGTCACGGTCGCGGGCGCGCGCACGCTCGCCGGCCGCCTCGTCGGGGCGTTCGGCGATCCGGCCGCGACGCCGTTTGCCTCGCTCACGATGCTCTTCCCTTCGGCCGAACGAATCGCGGAGGCAAGGCCGGGCGGCCTCGCGAAGCTCGGCATGCCGGAGGCGCGTGCCCGCGGCGTGATCGCGCTCGCGCGCGCGGTCGCCGCGGGCGGCCTCGAGCTCGCGCCGCACGCCGATGTCGAGGCGACGCTCGAACGCCTGCGCGCGCTGCCGGGCGTGGGTGAATGGACTGCGCAATACATCGCGATGCGCGCGCTCGCCTGGCCAGACGCGTTTCCGCAGGGCGACGCCGGCGTCCTCAGAGCCCTCGGCGAAACCGACCCGAAGCGCGCGCTCGCCGCCGCCGAAGCCTGGCGGCCGTGGCGCGCCTACGCGGTCATGCAGCTGTGGCAATCCCTCCACGACAAGGACTGAACATGCGCTACTACGACACCTACGAAAGCCCGATCGGCGGCATGCTGCTCGCCGCGAGCGAAAACGGCCTCAGCGGCGTGTATTTCGACCGCCAGAAGTACCTGCCGCGCAAGGGAGCCGGCTGGAAGCACGACCCGGCCAATGCGCACCTGAAGCGCGCCAAGCGCCAGCTCGCCGAGTACTTCGCGGGCAAGCGCAAGGCGTTCGACCTCGCGCTCGACCCGGCGGGCACCGGCTTCCAGAAGGCGGTGTGGAAGGCGATCGCGGGCGTCAAGTTCGGCGAGACGATCTCCTACGGCGAGCTCGCGCGGCGCGCCGGCGTCCCGGGCAGCGCGCGCGCCGCCGGCGCGGCGACCGGCCGCAACCCGATCGGCATCGTGGTGCCGTGCCACCGCATCATGGGCGCGGACGGCGCGCTCACCGGCTACGCCGGCGGCCTGTCGAAGAAGCGCGCGCTGCTCGCGCTGGAGGGCGTCCTCTCGGGCGAGCTACTCGCCTCGTAGCGTCTGCAGATAGACGTCGCGGTCGACGTTGCCGCCCGAGGCAATGACCGCGACGCGCCTGCCCTTGCGCACGGGCTCCTTGAGCAACGCGGCCAGGGGCGCTGCGCCCGCGCCCTCGATCACGTTGTGCGTGTCGGAGAAGAAGATCCGCATCGCGGCGCGGATCTCGTCGTCGGAGACGCGCACGACGCGCTCGGCGCCGGCACGGATCGCTTCCAGCGCCGCGGGTACCGGCACGCGCACCGCGATGCCGTCGGCGAATGTATTCGCCGAGGGGGTTTCCAGGGGAGTATTTGATTCGAAAGACAAGGCGTAGCACGGCGCCAGCTCGGAGACGACGCCGATCACTTTGGTCTTGAGGCCAAGGGCGTCGCGCCAGGCGATGACCCCGCAGATGCCGGAGCCGCAGCCGATCGGGACGTAGACGTCGTCGATCCGGTCGACCGCGCCGAAGAGCTCCTGAGCGTAGCTGCCGACGCCGGCGGCGAGCTCGGCGTGGAACGGGCCGATGTACTCGAGCTTCTCGGCCGCCGCCAGCTTCGCCGAATGCTCGCGCGCCTCGTCGTAGTCGCGCCCGTGCTCGACCAGGTCCGCGCCCCAGGCGCGCATCGCCGCGTTCTTGTCGCGGCTGTTGCCGTGGGGCACGACCACCACCACCCGCATGCCGAGGCGCCGGCCCGCCCAGGCGAGCGACTGGCCGTGGTTGCCGCGCGTGGCGCTGATGACGCCCCGGATCCCGGGCTTGGCGCGCTTCAGCTCGTCCAGCATCACCAGCCCGCCGCGCACCTTGAAAGAGCCGATCGGCGTGTGGTTCTCGTGCTTGACCCAGACCTCGCATCCTGCCCGCGCGTTGAGCAGCGGCCAGGAAAGCTGCGGCGTCGGCGCCATCGCCGAATGCACCAGGCGCGCCGCGTCTTCCAGGCCTGCGCGAGTGAGCCTCACCGCGGGCGCTCGCGGCTAGGCGCCTTTCGGGCGCTTGTCCACGACGCGCTTGGCCTTGCCGATCGAGCGCTCGATGGTGCTGATCGGCACCAGCCTCACGTCGGTGGTGACCCCGATCAGCGACTTGATGTTGTGCTGGAGGCGCTTCGCCGCTTCCTGGCCTTCGCTCCCGGATTCGACCAGCACCGTAAGGCGATCGAGCGGGCCTTCCTTGGACAGCTCCAGCACGTAGTGCGGCGAGAGCTCCGCCTGCTTCAGGATCAGCTCCTCGATCTGCGACGGGAAGACGTTGACGCCGCGGATGATCAGCATGTCGTCGGAGCGGCCGGTGATGCGCTCCATGCGGCGCATGCTGCGCGCGCTCGGCGGCAGCAGCCGGGTGAGGTCGCGCGTGCGGTAGCGGATCACCGGCAGCGCCTCCTTGCTGAGCGAGGTGAAGACGAGCTCGCCCCTGTCCCCCTCGGGCAGCACCTCGCCCGACTCCGGGTCGATCACCTCGGGATAGAAATGGTCCTCCCAGATGGTCAAGCCGTCCTTGGTCTCGATGCACTCCTGCGCCACGCCCGGACCCATCACTTCCGACAGGCCGTAGATGTCTATCGCCTGCAGCGAGGTGCGCCGCTCGATGTTGCGGCGCATCTCGTCGGTCCAGGGCTCGGCGCCGAAAATTCCGACTCGCAGCGAGGACTTCTTCGGATCCAGGCCCTGGCGCTCCATCTCGTCGGCGATCGCCAGCATGTAGGAGGGCGTCACCATGATGATCTCGGGCTTGAAGTCGGCGATCAGCTGCACCTGGCGCTCGGTCATGCCGCCCGAGACAGGGATCGTGGCGAGCCCGAGGCGCTCGGCGCCGTAGTGCGCGCCGAGGCCGCCGGTGAACAGGCCGTAGCCGTAGGCGACGTGTACCTTGTCTCCCGGGCGCGCGCCCGCGGCGCGGATCGAGCGCGCCATGAGGTGGCTCCAGGTGTCGATGTCCTTCCTGGTGTAGCCGACCACCGTGGGCTTGCCGGTGGTGCCGGAGGAGGCGTGCACGCGCACCACCTGGTCCATCGGCACGGCGAACATGCCGAAAGGGTAGGTCTGGCGCAGGTCGGCCTTGGTAGTGAACGGAAATTTCGCCAGGTCGGCAAGCGACTTGAGGTCCGAGGGCTTGACGCCGGCGGCCTCGAATTTCTTGCGGTAGTGCGGCACGCGGTCCCAGGCGCGCCTCAGCGACCACTTCAGGCGCCTGAGCTGCAGCTCGCGCAGCGCCTTGCGCGACGCCTTCTCGATCGGCTCTAGGGGGAACCGCTTCATCGCCCCTGGAACGAGGGCTTGCGCTTCTGCTGGAACGCGGCGACGCCCTCCTTCCAGTCCTCGCCCTCGCCGACCTTGCGCTGCAGCTCCCGCTCGAGCTGCAGCTGCGCGCCGAGCGCGTTGCCGGCCGAGGCGTACATCTGCTGCTTGATCAGCCCGAGCGTCCGGGTGGGCCCGGCCGCCAGCTGCTGCGCCAGCTTCCCGGCCTCCGCCATCAGGTCGCCGTCGTCCACGCACTTCCAGATCACGCCCCAGCGCTCCGCATCCTCGGCCGGGAGGCGGTCGCCGGTCATGGCGAGCGCCATCGCGCGCTGCGTGCCGGCGAGGCGAGGCAGGAAATAGCTACCGCCGCAATCCGGCACCAGCCCGATCTTGACGAACGCCTGGATGAACGATGCCGAGCGCGCCGCGAGCACGATGTCGCAGGCGAGCGCGAAGTTCGCCCCGGCGCCCGCGGCAACGCCGTTCACCGCGCACACGATCGGCTTGGGCAGCGCGCGCATGCGCAGCACCAGCGGGTTGTAGTTCGACTCCAGCGTCGCGCCGAGGTCGATCGGCTGCGCCGGGTTGACGTCGCGCCCGGCGAGGTCGGCGCCCGCGCAGAAGGCGCGCCCGGCGCCGGTGACCAGGACGCAGCGCACCGCCGCGTCCTGCTCGGCGCGCGCCATCGCCTCGCGCAGCGCGGCGTGCATCTCGAGGCTGAAGGCGTTGAGGCGCTCGGGACGGTTCAGCGTCCAGCGCAGCACGTTGCCTTCGAGCGAAACCAGGACGGGGTCCATCGCCGAAGCTTAGCTAAAATCAGCCGCATGAGCTACGAATTCATCGCCACTGAAGTGAGAGGCCGCGTCGCGCTGGTGCGCCTGAACCGCCCCAAGCAGCTGAACGCGCTCGCGCCGAAGCTGATGCAGGAGCTCGGCGCCGCGCTGTACGGCTTCGATGCCGACGACGGCATCGGCGCCATCGTGATCACGGGCAATGACAAGGCCTTCGCCGCCGGCGCCGACATCGCCGCGATGAAGGACTTCGATTTCATGCACGCGTTCAAGACCGACTACATCACGCGCGACTGGGAGCACATCCGCAACGTGAGGAAGCCGGTGATCGCCGCGGTCGCCGGCTACGCGCTGGGCGGCGGCTGCGAGCTGGCGATGATGTGCGACATCGTGATCGCGGCCGAGAGCGCGAGGTTCGGCCAGCCCGAGATCAACCTCGGCACCTTCCCGGGCTCGGGCGGCACGCAGCGGCTGCCGCGCGCGGTCGGCAAGGCGAAGGCGATGGACCTGATCCTGACCGCGCGCATGATGGACGCGCAGGAAGCCGAGCGCGCGGGGCTGGTGGCGCGCGTGGTGCCCTCGGACAGGCTGATGCAGGAGGCGATGGCGGTCGCGGAGAAGATCGCCTCGTATTCGCTGCCGGTGGCGATGATGGCGAAGGAGGCGGTCAACCGCGCCTACGAGATGCCGCTCGCCGAAGGCGTGCGCTTCGAGCGCCGCCTGTTCCACGCCAGCTTCGCGCTCGACGACCAGAAGGAGGGCATGGCCGCGTTCGTCGAGAAGCGCAAGCCGAGGTTCAGGAATCGCTGAAGGCGGCCGGGCGCGCTCCGGCGCTGCGCTAGAATTCCTGCGTCAGCACGCGGGAGGAGGAGCATGGAGCGCATCTGGCTGAAGAGCTATCCCCCGGGCATGCCCGCCGAGGTCGCCTGGGACGAGTTCGGATCGATCGGCGAGCTGTTCGAGAAAAGCGCCGCGAAGTTCTCCGATCGCCCGGCGTACCACTGCATGGGGCGGACGCTCACCTTCGCCGACGTCGAGCGCATGAGCCGCGCCTTCGGCGCCTGGCTGCGGTCCAGGGGCCTGCCCAGGGGCGCGCGCGTCGCCATCATGATGCCGAACGTGCTGCAGTATCCGGTCGCGCTGTTCGGCGCGCTGCGCGCCGGCTACGTCGTGGTCAACGTCAATCCGCTCTATACCGCGCGCGAGCTCGAGCACCAGCTGAAGGACTCCGGCGCCGAGGCGATCGTGATCCTGGAGAACTTCGCCCGCACGCTGCAGGAGGTGCTGCCGAGGACTCCGGTGAAGCAGGTCGTGCTGGCGTCGCTCGGCGATCTGCTCGGCGTCAAGGGCGCGATCGTCAACTTCGTCGTGCGCAAGGTGAAGAAGATGGTGCCGGCGTTCGAGCTCCCCGGCGCCGAGCGCTTCAACGCCGTGATCGCCGCCGGCGCCGCGATGGCGCCCGCGCCGGCCGACGCGGGCCACGACGACCTCGCGTTCCTGCAGTACACCGGCGGCACCACCGGCGTCTCCAAGGGTGCGATGCTCACGCACCGGAACATCCTCGCCAACATCGCTCAGGCGTCGTGGAACCTGACCGCCTCGCTCGAGGGCGAGACGCCGGTGATCATCACCGCGCTGCCGCTCTACCACATCTACTCGCTAACGGTGAACTGCCTGATGATGGCGAAGCAGGGCGGCCTCAACGTCCTGATCACGAACCCGCGCGATATCCCGGCGTTCATCAAGGAGCTCGGCAGGCACCGCTACAACATGATGACGGGCGTGAACACGCTCTACAACGCGCTCATGCATCACCCGGACTTCGGCAGACTCAGCTTCTCGCACGTCAAGATCTTCGGCGCCGGCGGCATGGCGATGCAGAAGGCCGTCGCCGACAAGTGGAAGCAGCGCACCGGGAAGATGATCCTGGAGGGCTATGGCCTGACCGAGACCAGCCCGGTGGCGACCACCAACCCGCCGAGCGTCACCGAGTTCAACGGCTCGATCGGGCTGCCGATCCCCTCGACCGACGTGGCGCTGCGCGACGACGACGACAAGGAAGTGCCGCTCGGCCAGCCGGGCGAGATCTGCATCAAGGGTCCGCAGGTGATGAAGGGCTACTGGCAGCGCCCGGACGAGACCGCCAAGGTGATCGGCGCGGACGGCTTCCTGCACACGGGCGACATCGGCGTCATGGACGAAAAGGGCTTCATCCGCATCGTCGACCGCAAGAAGGACATGATCCTCGTCTCGGGTTTCAACGTGTACCCGAACGAGATCGAGCAGGTCGTGGCGATGCACCCCGGCGTGCTCGAGGTGGCCGCGATCGGCGTGCCCGACGAGCACTCGGGCGAGGTGCCGAAGCTGTTCGTCGTCAGGAAGGATCCTTCCCTCACCGCCGAGCAGGTGATCGAGTTCTGCAAGGACAAGCTCACCGGCTACAAGCGGCCGAAGTACGTCGAATTCCGCTCTGAGCTGCCCAAGACCAACGTCGGCAAGATCCTGCGCCGCGCCCTGCGCGAAGAGAAGAAGGCCGCCTAGCCCTGCAGCACGGCAATCCAGCGAAGGGGCTCGCCTGGCTCGGGATCGCGATCGCCTCCTGGGGCGCGCTTTTCCCGGTGGCCAAGCGCACGCTGCCGGTGCTCGACCCGTTCTTCCTCGGCTCGGCGCGCTATGGCGCCGGGGTGCTGCTGTTCGTGGCGATCCTCTGGCTGAGCGAGGGGCGCGCGGCGCTGCGCTACGGCGGGCGCCTGCTGCCCGCGGTGGTCTACGGCCTGTTCGGCTTCACCGCGTTCAACACCCTGGTGTGGTGGGGGCTCGCCTACACGCGGCCGGAGCACGCGTCGATCATCATGGCGCTGCAGACGCCGCTCACCGCGCTCGCGCTGTGGCTCACGCGCGGCCTGCGCCCGCCGCGCTTCACGCTCGCCTGCATCGCCGCGGCGATCGCCGGCGTGCTGCTGGTAGTGACCAAGGGAGATCCGCGCCACGGGCTCGTCGGCGGCTCGCTCGGCGGCGACGTGCTGGTGCTGCTCGGCGCGGTGAGCTGGGTCGTCTACACCATGGCCGGCGCGCACTTCTCCGGCTGGTCGCCCCTGCGCATGACGGTGCTGACCTGCATTCCGGGCACCGTGGGCCTGATCGCGGTCAACGCCGCGACTGTCGCGGCGGGCTTCTCCACGCTGCCCACGATCGCGCAGGTGCTGTCGGTGAAATGGCAGCTCGGCTATTTCGTCGTCTTCACGGTGGTGCTCGGCGTTCTCAGCTTCAACAACGGCGTCAGGCACC
>DATJXO010000073.1:0-11856 GCA_035500055.1 Burkholderiales bacterium
CCTGATGCCCGCCGACATCGTGGGTAGCATGATCATCGAAACCAGCGATCACGGCGCTAAGTTCCTGCGGTTTCAGCCCGGCCCGATCTTTGCCAACCTGGTGCTGGCCGACGAGATCAACCGCGCCACGCCGAAGACGCAGTCGGCGCTGCTCGAGGCGATGGAGGAGCACCAGGTCACCGCCGAAGGCGAGACGAGGAAGCTACCCGAGCCGTTCTTCGTCATCGCCACGCAGAACCCTTCCGAGCAGGTTGGCACCTTCCCGCTGCCGGAGTCGCAACTCGACCGCTTCCTGATGCGGATCGAGCTCGGCTACCCGGACCGCGACGCCGAGCGCGCGCTGCTCTCGGGCGCCGACCGCCGCGACCTGCTCGCCACGCTCGGGCCCAGCCTCGAGCCCGGCGAGCTGCTCGAGCTGCAGGAAGGCGTGCAGCGCGTGCACGTCGCGCCGGCGCTGCTCGACTACGTGCAGGCGATCGTCGAGCACACGCGGCGCTCGCCCGACTTCGCCACCGGGCTGTCGCCGCGCGCGGCGCTGGCGCTGGTGCACTCCGCCCAGGCCTGGGCGCTGATCGAGGGGCGCGACAAGGTGATCCCGGAAGACGTGCAGGCGGTGCTGCCCGGGATCGCGGGCCACCGGCTGCGCCCAGCGCACGAGTCGGCGCGTCGCGTCGACGTCGGCGCGACGCTGATCTCGGCGGTGCCGATCCCCTAGCCGGGGTGATCGGGGGCGATGACCTGGATATGCTCCCGGCTGACGTTGAGGAACGGCGCCGAGAGCAGCTGGCGGCCGCCGATCTCGAGCTCCCAGACCTCGGCCTCGGTGACCGCGATGAACTCCTTCGCCTCGGCCATGTAGTCGGTGACGCGCGCGCCCGGGATCAGGTCGATGTAGCCCTTGATCCGGTACGAGCCGGTGAAGATCGTGACCTTGGTCCGCGTCGCTTCTTCCGCCATGCGCATTCTCCCCTTGCCAGCCGCCGATGATACGGCAGGCGCGGTCAGCGCAGCGGCTTTCGCATGTAGATCCGCGCGTAGCCGTCCTCGACGCGCTGGTCGTACTCGATATAGCCGATCTTCGCGTAGTGCTCCCGGTTCTCGGTCATCCTGGCGTGGGTGTAGAGGTAGATGCTGCCGAAGCCCTGGCGCCGCGCCTCGTCCTCGGCGAGCTGCAGCAGGCGCCGGCCGATGCCCCTGCCGTGGAACGCCGGGTCGACCGCGACGTTCTCGAGCAGAAACCCTTCCTTCGTGACCGCCAGCACGAGGACGCCCGCGACCACCCCGCCCCGCTCTGCGACGAACACCTGGTGCTCGTGGATGAGCTTGCGATAGTCGGCGAGCATCGGGCCCGGCTTGCGGCCGATGCGCTCCACGTACGGCCCGTAGGCGGCGCTCACGCAGGCCACGATCCCTTCGACGTCGTCGTGCGTCGCCGGGCGCAGATCGACCGCGAGCGCCTTGTCGCTCATTGCCGCGTCAGCCGAAGTAGCCCACGCCGCGCGCCATCAGCGCGGCGCAGAGCAGGATCGCCGCCACCAGCGTGGCCTCGAGGTGGATGCACAAGCGTACCTGGCGCAGCCGCGCCGCGTCGATCGCCGGCGCCCGCCCCGCGCGCAGTGCCGGACGCCACGACAGGAACTCGCGCGTCGGGACGAGCGACAGCAGCCCGGCGAGGGCAAAGAGCGCGAGCTTGACGAGGAACGGCACGTCGTGGAAGTAGTAGGCGACGACACGGTCAGGCGGCCGCCGGCGTCCACCCGGCGATCATCCCCGGCCGTCCGCCGGCTCGGAAGGATACTTGGCCGAGCCGTACCGGATCACCAGCGTTGCCAGCGCGAGCAGCAGAATCGCCCCCGAAACCATGACGATCCCCAGGTCCGGGCGCTCGTACGACTGCACGTCGCCGATCAGCAGCCGCGTCAGCGCGGTCATCGCGACGTAGATGAGGAATCGCACCGGCATGTGGTTGGTCTTGAAATAGATGCCGACCATCGCGCCGAGCTCGAGGTAGATGAAGAGCAGCAGGATGTCGTGAATGGACGCCTGCCCGTTCTCGGCCATGCCGAAGAACGCCCTCGCCGCCGACCACACGATGGCGCCGCCGATCGCGAACAGCCCCAGATAGTGGAAGCCGTCGACCAGCAGCTTGCCGACCGCGTCGGCGAGCGCGTGGACCCGCTGATTGATTGCGTCGACCCGTTGCATCTTCATATTCCTCCTTGGTGAGGCCGATCAGCGCGCGATAGCGGATGCCGGACCTCGGATAGCGCGTTCTGACGTCGCGCCCAGCCGCGCGCTTCAGCGCGTCGGCTGCGGCAGCGGGTTATGCCGCAGATTGAAGATGGTCTTCCCACCCCGGGAACACCAAGACGGCAGGATGGCATTTGAGGGCCTTTGCGAGAACCTTGGCGCGCTCGACGCCCAGGCGAACGCGGTCGTTCTCAATGGCGGAAAGAGTTGCCTGCGGAATCCCCGTGTGCTCCGCGAGCTGGTTCTGGCTAAGGTCCTGCAGCTCCCGAATGATGCGCACGGATTCGCCCACAGATACGCTCACCCGCTTCTTCGCTGCGCGGAACTGGCTCATCTACGGCCTCCGATAGTCATGTGCGGTGATCGAAATCACCTGAAACAGTTGCTGATCCGGCGCAGCGCGGTAGATGACTCGCCACTGAAGCCCGAGACGGGAAGAGCGATGTCCTTTCCACGCTCCTGACAGGGTCTCGTCGTCGAAACCTCTAATCACGCGCAGGCCCGGTGGACCAGAAAGCATGGCGATGTCTTTCCATTTCTCGTACCGATTCTGCGGCATCATGCCGCGGCGGGTCCGGTTGAGCGAGGGGTCAGGCCGCATTTTCGCGCCACGGCCAGAACACCAGTTGGACGTGATGACGTGGCGTCTTGTTACTCGATTGAGCGGGTTCAACGATCTGACCGTTCGACAACCACCTCGCTGACCTGGATCACCGGCGCGATGTCGGTGTAGTTGGCGATGTCGCCCCGGATCTCGGCGCGGTGCTCTCGCGATGCGGCTTGGTAGGCCTCGACCGAATCGCAGATGAACGCGCACATCGCCACGAAGGCTGGCGGCGCACCGGGCGCCCCGCCGGCCAGGCCCTTGTCGACGGTGTAGTAGGCGCAGGCGCTCCCCAGCCTGGCCTTGACCATCGGCAGGTGCCGGTCGCGGTAGTAGTCATGGTCGAAGCGCGCGCCCTCGACGTACGGGTACATCACGGTGACTTTGATCATGCGGGGCTCCCTTGCCAGCATTCGCCTGCATCACGCCGGGAAGATTCGCTCGATCGTGGCCTGGATCGCCTCGGCCGCGGCGCGCGGGTCGGCGGCGACGCGGATCGGGCGCCCGACCACGATGTAGTCGGCGCCGCCGGCAAACGCCTGCGCTACGTCGACCACCCGCTTCTGATCCGCTGCCGCGCCGCCCGCCGGGCGGATGCCCGGCGTGACGACGAGCAGCCGCTCGCCGAACTTGCGCTTGATCGGCGCCGCCTCCAGCCCGGAGGCGATGACGCCGTCGCAGCCCGCCTCCAGCGCGCCGCCCGCCCGCGCGAGCACGAGGTCGGAAACCTCGCCGCGGTAGCCCATCTCGGCGAGGTCCTTCCGATCGAAGCTCGTCAGCACGGTGACCGCGAGGATCTTCACCGCGCCCTTCTCGCGCGCCGCCGCTTCCATGATGCCGCGGTTGCCGTGTACCGTGAGGAAGGCCGCGCCGCTCGCGCGCAGGTTGGCGACCGCGCGGCGCACCGTCTCCGGGATATCGTAGAGCTTGAGGTCGGCGAAGACGCGGCAGCCGCGGCCCGCGAGCCACCCGGCGAGCTCGAAGTAGCCGCCCGCGGTGAACAGCTCCAGCCCGATCTTGTAGAAGCGCACCGCGTCGCCGAGGCGCTCGGCGAGCGCGCGCGCCTCGGCGGCGGTCGGCACGTCGAGCGCCGCGATCAGCCGCTCGCGGCGGGGAATCGCGCTCATGCGGGGCGCTATGATACAGGCATGGCCGAGATCCTCGTCCTCTACTACAGCGCCGGCGGCTCGGTGCGCCGCATGGCCGAGCGGATCGCCGAGGGCGTGGAGCACGTGCCGCAGGCGCAGGCGCGCGTGCGCACGGTGCCGCGGCCGGGCGAGTCGGGCGACGCGGCCGACGGGCCGCCGTATGCCGAGCTGAAGGACCTCGAGGACTGCGCCGGCCTCGCGCTCGGCTCGCCGACCCGTTTCGGCAACATGGCGGCGCCGCTGAAGGCGTTCCTCGACGGCACCGGCGCGCAGTGGCTGAAGGGCGCCCTCGCCGGCAAGCCGGCCTGCGTGTTCACCTCCACCGCTAGCCTGCACGGCGGCCAGGAAACGACGCTGCTCTCGATGATGCTGCCGCTGCTCCACCACGGCATGCTGATCGTCGGCCTCCCCTACACGCAGCCGGAGCTGAACGCGACGCGCGCCGGCGGCACGCCGTACGGCGCCTCGCACTTCGCCGGGGTCGCCGACGACCTGCCGCTCGGCGAGCACGAGCGCGCGCTGTGCGTGGCGCAGGGCCGGCGGCTCGCCGAGATCGCGCTTAGGCTTGGCCATGGCCGATGAGCCGGTGCGGCACGCCGGCGGCTGCCATTGCGGCCGCGTGCGCTTCGAGGTGATGGCGCCGGCGAAGATCGAGGCCGGCGAGTGCAACTGCTCGATGTGCAGCCGCACCGGCTACCGGCACCTGGTGGTGAAGGCCGGGCAATTCCGCCTGCTTTCGGGCGAGGACGCGCTGGCGCTCTACCAGTTCAACACGAAGACGGCGAAGCACTACTTCTGCCGCCATTGCGGCATCAAGTCGTTCTACGTGCCGCGCTCGCATCCCGACGGCTACAGCGTCAACGCGCGCTGCCTCGACGAGGGCACCTTCGAGATCGTCTCGGTGCGCAAGATCGACGGCCGCAACTGGGAGCAGCACTATCCCGAGGGCCGCGGCAAGTATTGAGCTGCTGCGCCGCGCGGCCGCGGCCGCGCTCGGCGCGCTGATCGCGCTCTGTCTCGCCTGGGAGCTGTGGCTGGCGCCGCTGCGGCCCGGCGGCTCGCTGGTCGCGCTCAAGGCCCTGCCCCTGCTCGTTCCCTTCGCCGGCGTCCTGCAGGGAAGGCGGCGCACCTACCAGTGGTCCGCAATGCTGATCCTCGCCTACTTCGCCGAAGGCGCGACGCGCGCCTTCAGCGAGCGCGGGGCGCCGCGGCTGCTGGCCGGGCTCGAGATCGCTCTCAGCCTCGCTTACTTCGCGGCGGCGGTGGCGTACGCGCGGCTGACTCGACCAGCCGCCTAGCGGCATGGACGGAGACTGCAACGAGCCCGATAATAGTCGGGGCATGTCATCCGAGCGAGCCGTACAGCGCCGTCTCGCGGCGATCCTGAGCGCGGACGCCGCCGGCTACAGCCGCCTCATGGGCGAGGACGATGCCGCCACGGTGCGGCTGCTGACCACGTGCCGCCAGACCGTGACGCGGCTGGTCGAGGCGCGCAGCGGCCGGGTGGTCGACGCGCCCGGCGACAACCTGCTCGCTGAGTTCGGCAGCGCGGTCGACGCCGTGGCAGCCGCCGTCGAGATCCAGCACCAGCTCGACGCCTGCAACGCGGGCCTGCCGGAGGCGCGCCGCATGCAGTTCCGCATCGGCGTCAACCTCGGCGACGTGATCGTGGAGGACGGCAGGCTGTACGGCGACGGCGTCAACGTCGCGGCGCGCGTCGAGAAGCTCGCCTCGCCCGGCGGCGTCTGCGTCTCGGGCAAGGTCTACGACGAGGTGCGCAGCAAGCTCAAGCTGCGCTTCGAGGATCTCGGCGAGCAGGAGCTGCACAACATCGCCGGCGGGGTGCGGGTGTACCGCGTGGCGAGCGCCGGCGGGCAGGCGGCGAAGGCCGCGGCGCCCGCGCCGGCGGCGGCCGACCTGCAGGCCAAGCCGGCGATCATCGTGCTGCCGTTCACCAACATGAGCGGCGCCGCCGAGCAGGAGTTCTTCGTCGACGGACTCACCGAGGACGTGCTGACCGACTTGTCGCGCTTCAAGGACCTGTTCGTGATCTCGCGCAATACTTCCTTCAAGTTCAAGGGCCAGGCGGTCGACGTGAAGAAGGCCGCCAAGGACCTCGGCGTGCAGTACGTCGTCGAGGGCAGCGTGCGGCGCGCGGGCAACCGAGTGCGCATCACGGTGCAGCTGATCGAGGCCGAGGCCGACCGCCACCTCTGGGCGGAGCGCTACGACCGCGACCTCGAGGACATCTTCGCGCTGCAGGACGAGATCACCCGGTCAATCGTCGCGGTGCTGCCGGGGCGCGTCCAGGCCGCGGCGCGCGATCGCGCCGAGCGCAAGCCGCCGGCCAGCATGGCCGCCTACGAATGCCTGCTCGAGGCGAAAGTGCTCCACCACCGCTCGAACCGCCCGGACAACGCCCGCGCCTTCGAGCTGGCGGAGCGCGCCATCGAGCTCGACCCGAAATACGCGCACGCGCACGCCTGGAAGGCATGCATCCTCGGGCAGCAATGGGGCTACGGCTGGTGCCGGGACAGGGCGGCAGCGGAGCTTACGATCGAAACGGCGCTCGGCACCGCGCTGGCGCTGGACGAGAACGACAGCGACGTGCAGCGCGTGCTCGCCGCCATGTACCTGCTGCGCAACGACCACGACAAGGCCGTGTCCCACCAGCAACGCGCGCTCAGGCTCAACCCGAACGACGACCTGATCGTGGTGCAACAGGGCGAGGTCTTCACCTGGCTCGGGCAACCCGAGGAGGGCATCCCCTGGATCCAGCAGGCGATGCGGCTGAACCCGTTCCACCCGCCGCGCTTCTGGGGCCACCTCGGCCGCGCCTACTTCGTCGCGCGCCGCTACGGCGAGGCGATCGAGGCCTTCCAGCGCATCAGCGCCCCGGACCAGTTCATCCATTGCTTCCTCGCCGCCTGCTACGCGCAACTCGGCGACGCGGCGGCCGCCGCACGCCACGCCGCCGCGGTGAAGCGGCTCGATCCGGAGTTCACCTGGGGCGCGACGCTCGCTCCGACCCTGCACTACAGGCGCGGGAGCGATCTCGCCCACCACCGCGACGCGGTGCTAAAGGCCGGGCTGCCGGCCTGAGCCCGGCGCCCGGCCGGACCGCGGCCGCTACAGCGCATGCTGCGGGTTCAGCCGCTCGGTCTTGCTGGCGAGCTTGTTGAGCGCGCTCAGGTACGCCTTCGCCGAGGCCACCACGATGTCCGTGTCCGCGCCCACCCCGTTGACCACGCGCCCGCCCTTGGCGAGCCGCACCGTGACCTCGCCCTGGCTCTCGGTGCCCTGGGTCACGGCGTTGACCGAGTACAGCAGCAGCTCGGCGCCGCTCTTTGCCACGCCTTCGATCGCCTTGAAGGTCGCGTCCACCGGGCCGTCGCCCTTCGCTTCGGCCGTCACCTGGGCGTTGCTCGACTTCAGCACCAGCGAGGCGAACGGCTTCTGGCTCGTGCCGCTCGACTGCTTCATGTCGACCAGGCTCCACTCCTCCTCGCCGGAGGCGCCCGCTTCCTGCGCCACCAGCGCCTGCAAGTCCTCGTCGAAGATCTCCGCCTTCTTGTCGGCGAGGTCCTTGAAGCGCTGGAAGGCCTTGTTCATCGCGTCGTCGCTCTCCAGCTCGATGCCGATCTCCTTCAGGCGCTGCTTGAACGCCGTGCGCCCGGAGAGCTTGCCGAGCACGATCTTGTTGGCGCTCCAGCCGACGTCCTCGGCGGTCATGATCTCGTAGGTCTCGCGCGCCTTGAGCACGCCGTCCTGGTGGATGCCGGAGGCATGCGCGAAGGCGTTCGCCCCCACCACCGCCTTGTTCGGCTGCACCACGAAGCCGGTGATCTGGGACACCAGGCGGGAGGCGGGGACGATCTCGCGCGTGTTGATCCGCGTCTCCAGGTTGAAGAAGTCCTTGCGCGTGCGGACCGCCATCACGATCTCCTCGAGGGAGGTATTGCCGGCGCGCTCGCCCAGGCCGTTCACCGTGCACTCGATCTGCCGCGCGCCGCCGATCCTCACCGCGGCGAGCGAGTTCGCCACCGCCATGCCGAGGTCGTTGTGGCAATGCACGCTCCACACCGCCTTGCCGGAGTTCGGGACCTTCTGCCTCAGCGCCCTGATCAGCTCTCCAAATTGCTCCGGCACGGCATAGCCCACGGTGTCCGGGATGTTGATCGTCGTCGCCCCCTCCTTGATCACGGCCTCCAGGACGCGGCAGAGGAAGTCCAGCTCCGAGCGGCTGCCGTCCTCGGGCGAGAACTCGACGTCGGGACAGGCGTTCTTCGCGTAGCGCACGGAGAGTTTCGCCTGCTCGAGCACCTGCTCTGGCGTCATGCGCAGCTTCTTCGCCATGTGCAGCGGGCTGGTGGCGAGGAAGGTGTGGATGCGCCAGGGGCCTTTCGCCTCCTTGAGCGCGTCGATGCCGCGCTGGATGTCGCGGTCGTTGGCGCGGCACAGCCCGGCGACGACCGACTCGCGCACCACGCCGGCGATCGCCTTCACCGCCTCGAAATCGCCGTTGGAGGACGCCGGGAAGCCCGCCTCGATCACGTCGACGCGCATGCGCTCGAGCTGGCGCGCGATGCGCAGCTTCTCCTCCTTGGTCATGGAGGCGCCCGGCGACTGCTCGCCGTCGCGCATGGTGGTGTCGAAAATGATCAGCTTTTCTGTGCTCATGGCACGCTCCTCGTGGGAATGCGAAAGGTCCTTGCCGCCCGGGTCGGACGGTTCAGGGGTACAGCCGGATTGGGGGAGTTATTTTGTGCGCGCGAGGCGCAGCAGCAGGCCAGCCAGCAGCGACAGGCTGGTAAGGGTCGCGATGAGAAGCGCGGCCGGAGTCATGGCGCCAACTATAGCCCATCCGGCCGCGGCCGCGCAAATGCCCCGCCCCCTCCGCCGAGCGGCGGCGCGTGCGCCAGCGCGATGCTGATCCAGACGGCGAAGGTGAAATACAGCGTCAGCCACGGCACGTCCTCTCGCCACGAGGCCCAGTCGAGGCGTACCACGCAGGGCGCGAGCAGGCTGCGCAGCCCCTCCGCGAGGTCGCGGAAGCCATCGTCGCCGGCGGCCTGGGCCTGCCAGCGATGCAGGTACATCGGCAGGTCGACCAGGACCATGAACGTGACGTAGGCGGCGCCGCAGAGCATCGCCGCGGCGAGGAAGGCCCGCGCGCGCCGGCCGCTGCCCGGCTGCAGCGCGGCGAAGGCCGCCACGCCGAGCGCGGCGGCAACGGTCCAGAGCGAGTTCTCGGCCGCGTGCAGCAGGTAGTCGCCGCTCAGCACCGCCGACCACGAGAACGCCTCGGCCGCCGCGATCAGCGGCACGATGGCGCGCGCGGCGAGCGCAGCGGCGCGGCTCGACGCCGCCGCCTCGCCGAGCAGCAGTGCCCATTGCGCCGCGAACGCGAGCTCGGCGACGGTCGCGACCGAGCGGCCGACGAAGACGCGCGCGAACCACGGATCGTGCAGGCAGCTGCGCGGCACGTCGATCATCGGGAACGCGGAGCGGAAGCCGCAGCCGAGCACGTAGGCCGCGGAGAGCCACAGCAGCGCGCGCCGGCGCGCAAGCGCCTCCGGCGCCATGCGCGCCGCCTCGCGCCGCAGGCGCCGGGCCGAGGCTCCCCACAGCACCAGGTTCGCCGCGGCGGCAGCGCAGAGCGCCGACCACCAGATCAGCAGCGGCTCGGCCACGTCATTGCCATGTCATACGCCGGGATTAACGTCGCCGCCCAGATGCTTGCGGCGGAAACCTGAGAAAGCCCGTGCAGCGCGTGCGAGCCATATTTCTCTCCGACATCCACCTCGGCACGCCCGCGTGCCAGGCCGAGCGGCTGCTCGCCTTCCTCAAGGCCTACGACTGCGAGTACCTGTTCCTGGTCGGCGACATCGTCGACCTGTGGGCGATGCGCCGGCGCGGCATCTACTGGTCCGCGAGCCAGAACACCGTGGTGCAGAAAGTGCTGAAGCGCGCGCGCCACGAGGTCAAGGTGATTTTCGTGCCGGGCAACCACGACGAGGCGGCCCGCGAGCACGCCGGCGCCACTTTCGGCAACATCCGCGTCGAGCGCGACTACGTGCACGTCGCGGCCGACGGCCGGCGCTACCTGCTCATCCACGGCGACGAGTTCGACCAGGTGACGCGCTACCACCGCTGGCTCGCGATTCTCGGCGACACCGCGTACGACTTCGTGGTCCGGCTCAATATGTGGCTGTCGTGGCTGCGCCGGCGGCTGCGCATTCCGGGCTACTGGTCGCTGTCGGGCTACGCCAAGCGCAAGGTAAAGAGCGCCGTCAGCTTCATCTTCGATTTCGAGGACTCGGTGCTGCGGCACGCGCGCGAGCGCGGCGTCGACGGCGTCATCTGCGGCCACATCCACACTGCGACGATTCGCGACGCCGGCGGCGTCGCCTACCTCAACTGCGGCGACTGGGTCGACAGCTGCACCGCGATCGTCGAGCACCGCGACGGGCGCATGGAGCTGGTGCACTGGAGCGCCGAGGCGGAGCTCGAGCCCGCGCCGGCGCCGATGGCCAGGGCGGCCTGAGCACGGCGCGGCGCTCACGGCAGCCTCATCAGGGGCTCGCCGGTGCGCACCATCAGGCCGGGCGCGATTCGCCCGGCGAGCTCGAATCCGCGCGGCGCGAACACCAGGACGGTCGAGCCGTGCTCGAACCAGCCCATCTGCTCGCCCTTGGCGAGGTGCGCGTCGCAGTCGATGCGGTTCGGGCCGCGGTAGCGCAGGTGCAGGCGAACGTCGACGAAGCGCAGCCGGATGCTCGCGACCAGCACGGCGGCGACCGGCACCAGCAGCAGCTCGTGGCCGCCCGCATCGAGACGGGCGCGGATCAGCGCGCGCTCGTTCTTGCAGAAGAGCTTGTCGATGCGCCGCAGGGCCGGCGGATTGACGTTCCAGGTGTCGCCCGAGAAGTAGACGACCTGCTCGACGCGGCAGTCGTGCGGCGCATGGAAGCGGTGGTACATGCTGGGCGTGATGCGCAGGGTGGCGAACCGCCCGTCGCGGAAGCGCGCCGCGAGCCGCGCGTCGCCGAGCAGCTCCTCGAGCGAGTACGGGAACCCCTTCGCCTGATAGGCCCTTGTTCCCTCGATCCGGCCGCAGGCCCCGACGATCGCGTCGCAGGGGCTCGCGAGCACCGCGGGATCGGGGTCCACCGGCCGCGCACCGTCCTTCAGCTCGCGGACGAAGCAGTCGTGCACGCTGGCGAAACGGCTCTTCCTCGCCTCTTGCAGGCGCAGGTCGGCGAACAGCCGCCATGCGGCGAGCGACAGGTCGCGCACCAGCGGCTGCTCGATGCGGCTGAACCAGCCCATCAGCCGCGTCGCGAGGCGGCGCGGGATGCGGTTGGCGAGCAGGAAGCCGAGCGCCTCGGTCACCGTGCTGTAACGCGGCTGCGGTAAACCGTCGGCCGCAGATGGCGCTGGCTGAGTCATATCTCCTCTACGGGCTGGGCGCGGCGGGCGCCGCGAGCGCGGCGTTCACGCTGCCCGCGTTGCGCGCGCGCCTGGAGCTCTCGCGCGCCAAGCATCCCTCGCTCGCGGGCCATGCGCGCATCGCGCGCCGCATCGCCGCGCTGGTGCCCGGCTACGCCTACGGCGAGGAGCGGTTCTTTCGCAGCGACGGCGCGCCCGACGACGTAGAGGCGCGGCGCCGCGCCGGCTTCGCGCGGCTCGCCGAGCTTTACCGGCGGCGCTTCGGGCGCAGCGCCGAGCTGACGGCCGAGGCGCGCGAGGGGCTCTCGGACCTGCAGTTCACCAGCGCCTACCGGGTCCCGTTCCAGTTCAGCCGCTTCGTCCGCCAGAACCTGTCCGCGGGGTCGTTCGTCGCCGAGTCGG
>DATJXO010000074.1:0-18751 GCA_035500055.1 Burkholderiales bacterium
CGGCAGGCGTGACGAACGTTCCTGACGTTCCCCAGCGCGTGGCCTGGCGCGAGAACGCGCACGAAGTCTCGGAGAGTGTCGGCGCGGCGCTTCCGGCGTTGCTCGTGCTGCTCGTGGCGATCCTCGCGCGGCTGCTGTAGCAGGCGTGAGCGCGGCCGCCGGTGCCGGCCGGCGGCGGTGCTACAGTTCGCCTCCATGGCAGCCGCGAGGCCCGACCCGGACGCGCTTCTCGCGCGAGTGCAGCGCGAGGAGGAGAAGGCCCGGCGCGGCAAGCTGAAGATCTTCTTCGGCGCCACGGCGGGCGTGGGCAAGACCTACGCCATGCTGGAGGAGGCGCGCCGGCAGAAGGCCAAGGGCGGCGATGTGGTCGTGGGCTACGTCGAGCCGCACGGCCGCGCCGAGACCGAGGCGCTGCTCGAAGGCCTGGAGCAACTGCCCTACCGCACCGTCACCTATCGCGGCGCCGCGCTGCGCGACTTCGATCTCGACGCCGCGCTGGCGAGAAAGCCCGCGCTGCTGCTGGTGGACGAGCTCGCGCACACCAATCCGATCGAGGGCCAGCCGCCGCCGCGCCACGGCAAGCGCTGGCAGGACATCGAGGAGCTGCGCGACGCGGGCATCGACGTCTACACCACGGTCAACGTGCAGCACATCGAGAGCCTGAACGACATCGTCGCCGGGATCACCGGCGTGCGCATGCGGGAGACGGTGCCCGACGTCGTATTCGAGACCGCCGACGAGGTGGAGCTGGTCGACACGCCGCCCGACGAGCTGCTCGAGCGGCTGCGCGCCGGCAAGGTCTACGTCCCGGAGCAGGCGCGACAGGCGTTGGAAAGCTTCTTTCGCAAGGGCAATCTGATCGCGCTCCGGGAGCTCGCGCTGCGCACCACCGCCGACCGGGTGGACGCGGCGATGCGCGAGTACAAGGAAGGCCACGCCATCCGCGAGACCTGGGCGGCGGGCGAGCGCATCCTCGTCGCGATCGGTCCCTACGAGGAGGCCGAGCGCCTGGTGCGCGCCGGCAAGCGCCTCGCCACCGCGCTGCACGCCGAGTGGATCGTGGTGTACGTCGAGACGCCGGACCTGCTGCGCCTGCCCGAAGCGGAGCGCGACCGGCGCATCGAGCTGCTGCGCAAGGCCGAGTCGCTCGGCGCCGAGGCGGTGACGCTCGGCGGCTCCTCCGCCGGCGAGGAAATCGCGAACTACGCGCGCACGCGCAATGTGACGCGCATCCTGATCGGCCGCCCGCGCCGCGCCCTGTGGCGGCGCCTGCTGCGACCGTCCACCTACGGCGAGCTGCTCGCCAACACCGAGGGTATCGACGTGCACGTGGTCGGAGGCGCGGACGAAGCAGCTGCGCTGCGCAGCCCGTTCCTCGCCCGCACGCGCGCCTACCTGCAGGCGGCGCGGCCGGAATCGGCGAAGGTCCGCTGGCCCGGCTACGCCTGGGCGGTGATCGCGACGGCGCTCTGCACCGTGGTCGGCGCGGTCACCGCGCCGCTGTTCGAGCTCGCCAACATCGTGATGGTCTACCTCCTCGCCGTGGTGCTGATCGCGGTGCGTCACGGGCGCGGCCCCGCGATTACCGCGTCGGTGCTCGGCGTCGCGAGCTTCGACTTCTTCTTCGTGCCGCCGCAGTTCACCTTCGCGGTTTCGGACGCGCAGTACCTGATCACCTTCGCCATCATGCTCGCGGTGGCGCTGGTCATCTCCAATCTCGCTGCGAGCGTGCGCTTGCAGGCGCGTGTCGCCGGCCACCGCGAGCGGCGCACCGCGCTGCTGTACGCGATGAGCCGCGAGCTCGCCGCCACGCGCGGCCAGGAGGCGATGGCGCGCGCCGCGGTGCGCCACGTAAGCGAGGTGTTCGAGAGCCAGGCCGTGGTGCTGCTGCCGGACGCCGGACGATTGCGCTACCCGCGCGGCGACAGCATCGCCGGCTCGCTGCACGGCGCCGACCTGAGCATCGCGCAGTGGGTACAGGACCATGGCCACGCCGCGGGCCTCGGCACCGATACTTTGCCGGGCGCGGAGGCGCTCTACCTGCCGCTGCACGGCGGGCCGGCGCCGCCCGAGGGCGCACGGCCCGTGCTCGGAGTGCTGGCGGTGCTGCCGGCGAACCCGCGCCGCGTCACGCTGCCGGAGCAGTACCACCTGCTGGAGACCTTCGCCGCGCAGATCGCGCTGGCGCTCGAGCGCGCCGAGTTCGCCGAGCGGGCGCAGCGCGCCTCGATCGACGCGGAGACCGAGGGCCTGAGGAACGCACTGCTCGCCTCGATCTCGCACGACCTGCGCACGCCGCTGGCGGTGATCTCGGGCGCCTCCTCGAGCCTCGCCGAAGGCGGCGAGCGCATGAGCCCGGCGGAGCGCGCCGGGCTCGCGCGCAGCGTCTTCGAGCAGTCGCAGCAGATGGCGCAGCTGGTGGCGAACGTGCTCGAGATGACGCGGCTGGAAGCGGGCGCCATCGCGCTCGAGCGCGACTGGCACTCGCTCGCCGAGATCGCCGGCGCGGTGCTGCGGCGGCTCACCGGGCCGCTCGCCTCGCATGCCGTCGAGGTGCACCTGCCGCCCGACCTGCCGCTGGTGCGCGTGGACGCGACGCTGCTCGAGCAGGTGTTCGCCAACCTGCTGCAGAACGCGGCCAAATACACGCCGCCCGGAACGCATGTCGTGCTCCGCGCCGAGCGTGCGGACGGCCGCCTGCGGGTGTCGATCGAGGACGACGGGCCGGGCCTGCCGCCCGGCGACCCCGAGCAGCTGTTCGCGAAGTTCGAGCGCGGCGCGCGCGAAGGCGCGATCGGCGGCGTCGGGCTCGGTCTAGCCATCTGCCGCGCGATCGTACGGCTGCACGGCGGCCGCATCTGGGCGGAGCGGCTGCCGGGCGCCGGGGCAGCGTTCCGGTTCACGCTGCCGCTGGAGACGCCGCCCGAGGCGCCGCCGGAGCCGTGAGCGAGCCGCGCGCCACGGTGCTAGTGGTCGAGGACGAGCCGGAAATCCGCCGCTTCCTGCGCACCTCGCTCGCCGCGGAGGGCTACCGCGTGGTCGAGGCCGAAAGCGGCGCCCGCGGCGCGGTCGACGCCGCGACGCACAAGCCCGACCTCGCGGTCGTCGACCTCGGGCTGCCGGACGTCGACGGGGTCGAGGTAATCCGGCGCATCCGCAAGTGGTCGGCGATGCCGATCCTGGTGCTCTCGGCGCGCACGCGCGAGCAGGCGAAGGTGGACGCCCTCGACGCCGGCGCCGACGATTACGTGACCAAGCCCTTCGGCGTCGGCGAGCTGCTGGCGCGGCTGCGCGTCGCGCTGCGCCATGCCTCCCGCTCGCCGACGGGCGAAGAGGTGCTGCGCCTCGGCCCCGTGGAGGCGGACCTGAAGCGCCGCAGGATCAGCCGCGGAGGCGCAGAGGTGCACCTCACGCCGATCGAGTTCCGCCTGCTCAATTGCCTCGCTCAGCACCTCGGCATGGTAGTGACGCACCGGCAGCTGTTGCGCGAGGTGTGGGGGCCCTCGTACGTCGAGCACACCCACTACCTGCGCATCTACATGAAGCAGCTGCGCGACAAGCTGGAGGAGGACCCGGTGCGGCCGAAGCACCTGCTCACTGAGACCGGGGTCGGCTACCGCCTCGTAGGCGACGACTAGGGCGCCCCGGGGTATGGGCGGATTCTTCCCCTGCTCCTATATCTCGACTTTCGTGCCGAGCTCGATCACGCGGTTGGCGGGCAACTTGAAGTAGTCCGCGGCGTTGCCCGCGTTGCGGGCCATCATCGCGAACAGCCGCTCGCGCCACAGCGCCATGCCCTCGCCCTGCGCCACCGGCACCACCGACTCCCGGCTCAGGAAGAAGGAGGTCGTCATGGTATCGAGCTGCAGGCCGAGGCCGTCGGCGATTTCCAGCGCCTGCATGATGTCCGGGTCGTTCATGAACCCGTAGCGCACGTTCAGGCGCCAGCAGCCGTGCCCGAGCTTGGTGAGCGCTACCCGCTTCTCGAATGCCACCCACGGCTCGTCCGTCACCTCGACGGTGAGAAATACCACGCGCTCGTGCAGAACCTTGTTGTGATTCAAGTTGTGCAGCAGCGCGTGTGGCGTCGCCTCGGGTGTCGCGGTAAGAAAAATGGCCGTGCCGGGGACACGCTGCGGCGGATCGCGGAACAGTGACTCGAGAAATCCTTGTAGAGGCACCGAGGAGGAGCGCAGGCGCCGGAACATGATAGAGCGACCCTCGCGCCAGGTAGTCATCAGCGTGAATATCCCGGCCCCGATCAATAGCGGGAACCAGCCGCCGTCGTGGATCTTGAGCAGCGCCGAGCCGAACAGCGCCACGTCGATCACCATGAACGATCCGGTTGCCAGCAGGCAGAGCCAGAGCGGATAGTGCCAGCCGTAGCGAATCACGAAGAACGTGAGGAACGTCGTAGCCACCATCGTGCTCATCACCGCCACGCCGTACGCCGAGGCCAGCCGCGACGAGGAGCCGAATCCGATGACCGCCGCGGCGACGACGGCAAGCAGAGTCCAGTTGACAGCGGGCAGGTAGACCTGGCCGATCGTCTTCGCCGAGGTGTGCTGGATGTTCATGCGGGGCAGGTAGCCGAGCTGGATGGCCTGCTGCGTCATCGAGTAGGTGCCCGAGATGGTCGCCTGCGAGGCGATGATGGTGGCCGCGGTCGCCAGCGCGACCATCGGGTAGAGCGCCCACGCCGGATATGAAAGGTAAAACGGATTCTGCAGCGACTTCGCGTCGACGATCAGCAGGGCGCCCTGGCCGAAATAGTTGAGCGTGAGCGCGGGCGCGACCAGGCCGAACCAGGCTACGCGTACCGCCTTCTTGCCGAAATGTCCCACGTCCGCGTACAGCGCCTCCGCGCCTGTGATAGCGAGCAGGGCGGCACCGAGCACGACGAAGGAGGCGAAGCCGTGCCCGGTGACGAAGCGGATCGCGTGGACCGGGTCGAGCGCCTGGAGGATCGCCGGATGCTTCGCGATGTTCCATACGCCGACGGCGGCCAGCGACAGGAACCACAGCGTGCAGATCGGCCCGAACAGCAGGCCCACGACCCCCGTTCCATGCCGCTGGATGAGGAACAGCGCCACCAGGACGCCGGCAGCGATAGGCACCACATACGGCTTGAGCGCCGCGGTGCCCACCTCCAGGCCCTCTACCGCCGACAGAACCGAGATCGCCGGCGTGAGCACGGCATCGCCGTAGAAGAGCGACGCGCCGAAGACCCCGATCAAGAGCAGCGCGACGCGCCAGTGCGGGCGATCGCGGACCGCCGAGGAGGCGAGCGCAAGCAGCGCCATGATGCCCCCCTCGCCGCGGTTGTCGGCTCGCAGGACGAGCGTCACATACTTGAGCGAGACCACGATCATGAGCAGCCAGAAAATCGTCGAGATGCCGCCGACGATGTTCTCCGCCGTCAGCGCGATTCCGTGCGTGGGACTGAACGTCTCCCGCACCGCGTACAGCGGGCTGGTGCCGATGTCGCCGTACACGACGCCGAGCGCGAGAAGCGCCAATCCGGCGGTACTCGACTCTGCCGATCGGGTTCCGTTAGCCAGAGAGAATTCGAGTCGGGCCTGGTGAAAGGGGCGCAGTCTGCCTTCGCACCGCACAAAGCGCAAATTGGAGGATGCAAAGCCTTGCAAGGCTTAATAAAATCAAAATCCTAGGAGCGACCATGCAGCAACGCGACAAATCCTATTTCCTCGACCGCGTCGGCCGCGAGATGGACCACGACCTGAAGGCGCCGGAGCTCACCGCGCCCGAGGCGCTCGCCGCGGCCTGCCGCATCCTCGCCGCCGAAGGCGACGAGTCCGGGCTCGCCGGCCAGGTGACGGCGCGCGGCGAGCGCGCGGGCACCTGGTGGACGCTGCCGCTCGGCTGCGGCTTTATCGTGCGCGGGACGTTCGCCTACTGGGCGCGCCGCTGTGGGTGACGGCGCCGCGGAAGGCCGAGCCGACCTGCGCCGCGTACTTCTCGAGCACGCCGCCCAGGGATCGTTTCGGGGTCCTCACCCTTCCCATCCTCCGCTTCCGCTCCGAGGATGAAAGATCGACCGAAAGCGCGCCCCTCGCCGCGTCGATCGTGATCCGGTCGCCGTTCCTCAGCAGCGCGAGCGGACCGCCGACGGCCGCCTCAGGCGAGACGTAGCCGACCATCAGGCCGCGCGTCGCGCCCGAGAAGCGCCCGTCGGTGACGAGCGCGACCTTCTCGCCCATCCCCTGGCCGTACAGCAGCGCCGTGACGCCGAGCATCTCGCGCATCCCCGGTCCGCCCCGCGGGCCTTCGTAGCGGATGACGAGGACTTCGCCCGGCTTGTACTTCCGCGCCCGCACCACCTCCGCACAGGCTTCCTCGCAGTCGAACACGCGCGCCGGCCCCTCGAAGCGCAGCTGCTTCAGTCCCGCGACCTTGAGCAGCGCGCCGTCGGGCGCGAGGTTCCCCTTCAGCACGACGATGCCGCCGGTAGGAGAAATCGCCTCATGGGGAACGACCTTGCCGTCGGCGCCGGAATGATCCGAGAGGGCCTTTTCCAGTGAAATTCCAGAGAGCGTCAGGCAGTCGCCGTGCAGCGCGCCGCGCTTCAGCAGCTCCTTCAGCACCGTGTAGACGCCGCCCGCCTCGTGCAGGTCCTTGGCGAGGTACCTGCCGCCCGGCTTCATGTCGGCGACGAGCGGCGTGCGCTTCGAGACGCGCGCCAGGTCGTCGAGCGAGAAGCGGATGCCGGCCTCGTGCGCGATCGCCGGGATGTGCAGGCCGGCGTTGGTCGAGCCGCCGGTCGCCGCAACCGCGGCGCAGGCGTTCTCCAGGCTCTTGCGCGTCACCAGCTGGCGCGGCAGCGGCCCGCCGTCGCGCAGGAGCCGCATGACTTCCCTCCCCGCCCGCGCCGACAGGTCCTTCCTCAGGGGAGAAACCGCGGGCAGCGTCGCCGAGCCGGGCAGCGCGAGGCCGAGGGTCTCCGAGACCATCGCCATGGTGTTGGCGGTGAACTGGCCGGGACAGGAGCCGAGCGTGGGCAGGCAGGCGTGCTCGAGCCGGTCGAGCTGCGCGCGCGTCACGCTCCCGGCATAGACGCCGCCGACCGCCTCGTAGGTGTCGAGCACGGTGACCTCGCGCCCGTCGAGCGAGCCCGGCAGCGCCGCGCCGCCGTAGACGAATACCGACGGCAGGTCGAGGCGCACCATCGCCATCATCATCCCGGGCAGCGTCTTGTCGCAGCCCGCGAAGCCGACCAGCGCGTCGTAGGCGTGCCCGCGCGCCACTGCCTCGACGCCGTCGGCGATCAGCTCGCGCGAGACCAGCGAATAGCGCATGCCGCCGTGGTTCATCGACATCGAGTCGGCGACCGAGATCGAGCCGAAGTCGAACGCCGTGCCGCCGGCCGCGCGCACGCCCTCGCAGGCGTCGCGCGCGAAGCCGCCGAGCAGCGCGTTGCAGGGCGTGACGCGGCCGTCGGTCGAGGCGACGCCGACGAAGGGCCGCGCGATGTCGGCGTCCGAGAGGCCGAGCCCGTGCAGGAACGCGCGGTGCGGGGCGCGGTCCAGCCCCTCTACCGTGGCGCGGGACGGCAGGATCGGAATGGCTTTCGCTCCTCTGATGTTCATTTTGCGCCGGCTATTCTAAGCTTGGCTCACAAGGGAGGATCCCCATGAAAGCAATCGCCCGCCTCGTCGCGCTGCTCGCCGCGCCGCTCGTCACGGCCGCGGCGCTCGCGCAGGCCTACCCGACGCGCCCGGTGAAGATCGTCGTGCCCTACGGCGCCGGCGGGCCGGCCGACATCTACGCGCGCTTCCTCGGCAGCAAGCTCGGCGAGGCGCTCGGTCAGTCGTTCGTGATCGAGGACCGCCCGGGCGGCGGCGCCGTCATCGGCACCGACGCGGTCGCGAAATCGGCGCCCGACGGCTACACGCTGCTGATGATGTCGAACACCCACACGGTCAACGAGACGCTGTTCTCGAAGAAGCCCTACAGCCTGATGCGCGACCTGGCGCCGATCACCGGGGTCAACTATTCCGACCTGGTGATGGTGATCCATCCCTCGGTGCCGGCGAACAACCTGAAGGAGTTCATCGCGCTCGCCAAGGCGAAGCCGCACGAGCTCAACTACGCCTCCTCCGGGCCGGGCACCCCGTACCACATGGCCGGAGAGCTGTTCAAGGCGATTGCGGGCGTCGACATCGTGCACGTGCCGTACAAGGGCAGCGACGGCGCGCGCACCGGCATCCTCGGCGGCCAGGTGCAGATGATGCTCGACGCGATCACCACGATGGCGCCCAACGTGCGCGCGGGCAAGGTCAGGGCGATCGGCACCACGGGCACGAAGCGCTCCACGGTGCTGCCCGACGTGCCGACGCTCGCCGAGGCGGGCCTCCCCGGCTACGAGTCGGGCATCTGGCTCGGGCTGATGGCCCCCGCGGGCACGCCGCACGCGATCCTCGCGCGCCTCAACGTGGAGGTGAACAAGGTCGTCAACGCCCCGGAGGTGCGGGAGCTGTGGGCCAGGCAGGGCGCGGTGCCGATGGGGATGTCGATCGAGCAGTTCGACAAGTTCCTGCGCGAAGAGATCGTGAAGTGGGCCAGGGTGGTCCAGATTTCCGGCGCCAAGGTCGATTGAGCGATCGCGCCGGGGCCGTGCCGTGAGGCTCGCGGGCAAGCACGCGATCGTGGTCGGCGCCGGCCAGAGCCCGGGCAGCGGCATGGGCAACGGCCGCGCCGCGGCGCTGCGCTTCGCGCAGGAGGGCGCGAAGGTGATGGCGGTGGACCGGCAGCTCGCGCTCGGCGAGGAAACCGCGGCGAGGGTGCGCGAGGCCGGCGGCGACTGCTTCGCCTTCGAGGCCGACGTGACGCGCGAAGCGGCGATGGCGGCGATGGCCGCGGAAGCCGTGAAGCGCTGGGGCCGCATCGACATCCTGCACTACAACGTCGGCGTGAGCCTCGGCGGCGGCGACGCGCCGCTCGCCGGGATCACCGAGGAGGCGTTCGATCGGGTCGTCGCCATCAACCTGCGCGGCGCGGTAATGGCGGCGAAGCACGTGGTGCCGGTGATGCGCAAGCAGGGCGGGGGCGTCATCCTCATGATTTCCTCGCTCGCTGCGTACGAGAAATACCCCTACGTCGCCTACAAGGCGAGCAAGGCGGCGATGATCGCCTTCACCAAGCAGCTGGCGATCGACAATGCCGCCCACGGCGTGCGCGCGAACGTCATCCTGCCGGGGCTGATGGACACGCCGATGGCGGTCGACACGCGCGCCCGCGCCAGCGGCCGCCCCCGCGCCGAGGTTGCCGCCGCGCGGGATGCGCGCGTGCCGCTGCGGCGCAAGATGGGCACCGCCTGGGATGTCGCCAACGCGGCGCTGTTCCTCGCCTCGGACGAGGCGAACTTCATCACCGGCGTCGAGCTGCTCGTCGACGGCGGCGGCGCGCTGAATACCGGGTGAACTGCGCCTAGAACGGGCGCGCGGCGCGGTTGCGGCTCTTGCCGCGCATGGGCGAGCCCTTGCGCTTTTCCGAGCCGAAATTGAAGCGGTTGTCGCCCTTGGCCTTGGCGGCCTCGCGCATGCGCCGCTCGGCGATCGATTCGCGCGCCAGTCCGGCGCCGTACTTGCGTTTCATGCCTGCTCCCTGCGTGGCTGTCTGCGGGTCTGGTGGCCCGGGGGCCGCAATGATACGCTGTCCGGGACGCCATGGCGCTGGAATTCCGCCCCCTGCACCCCCTCTTCGCCGCCGAGGCGACCGGCGTCGACCTGCGGCGCGCCGGTGCCGCGGAGCTCGAGGCGCTGCGCGCCGGAATGGACCGCTATGCAGTGCTGGTATTCCACGGCCAGCCCCTGTCCGGCGCCGAGCAGCTCGAGTTCGCGCGCCGCTTCGACGGCGCGCTGCACGCCAAGACGGGCTCGGCGGTGCTCGGCAAGAACCGGTTCGGCGACGAGGCGCTCACCGACATCTCCAACGTGGACGAGGGCGGGCGCCTGCTCAAGCAGGAGGACCGGCGCCGCGCCTACGCGCTCGGCAACCGCCTTTGGCATACCGATGCCTCGTTCCAGGACCCGCCCGGGCGCTACTCGATGCTCTCGGCGCAGGTGGTGCCCGACGTCGACGCCGACACCGAGTTCGCCGACATGCGTGCGGCCTGGGACGCGCTCGACGACGAGATGAAGGAGCGTATCGCAGGCCTGCGCGCGCACCATTCCATTGCGTACTCGCGCCAGACGCTGGGATTCGAGTTTTCCCCCGAGGAGGCGGAAAGGCTGAAGGGCGCACAGCACCCGCTCGTGCGCGCCAACCCGCGCAGCGGCCGCAAGTCGCTGTATCTCGCCTCGCACGCCTCGCGCATCGTGGGCTGGCCGGTGCCCGAGGGCCGGCTGCTGCTGCGCGACCTCACCGAGCACGCGACGCAGCCCCGCTTCGTCTACCGCCACCGCTGGCGCGTGGACGACCTGGTCATCTGGGACAACCTCGCCACCATGCACCGCGGCGTCGCTTTCGACGACACCGTGCATCGCCGCGAGCTGCGCCGGGTGACGACCCTCGACCTCCCGGTCCCCGCCCGGCACTGATCGCGGCAGCGATGACGGCGACCATCCGCAGGATCGAGGCCCGCGACCGCGGCCGCTGGGGCGAGCTGTGGGAAGGCTACTGCCGCTTCTACGAGCGCGACCTCTCCGGCGCCGTCACCGAGCACACCTGGCGCCGCATCATGGGCGCGGCCTCGCCGGTGCATGCGATCGTCGCCGAGCGCGCCGGCGACGGCGTCATCGGCATCGCCAATTACGTCATCCACGAGAACACCTGGACGCTGACCCCGGTGTGCTACCTCGAGGACCTGTTCGTGGACCCCGGCAAGCGCGCCGCCGGCGTCGGCAAGCAGCTGATCGACTGGCTGGTCGGCGAGTGCCGGGCGCAGGGCTGGTCGCGCCTGTACTGGAACACCAAGGAGACCAACTACCGCGCGCGCGGCCTGTACGACAAGTTCACTCCGCACAGCGGCTTCCTGCGCTACGTGATCAACTTCTAGGCTTGGAGAGGCCCGCATGTCCGTCCATCCGCTGACCGCGCGCCGCGCCGCCGACCCGGTGCGCGAGGCGAGAGTGCATCTCGCCGCCGCCCTGCGCCTCGCCGTGCTGCACGAGCTCGAGGAAGGGATCGACAACCATTTCACGGTCACGGTGCCTGGACGCGACGACCGCTACCTGGTCCTGCCCTTCGGCCGCCACTGGTCCGAAGCGCGCGCGAGCGAACTTATCGTGTTCGACGAGGCCGGCGCCACCCTCGAGGGCGAAGGGGTGGTCGAGCTCTCGGCGCAGTGCATCCACGCGCCGATTCACCGCATCGGCGGCGTGCGCGTGGTGCTGCATACCCACCAGACCTGGGCGCTTGCGCTCAACATGCTGGCCGACAACCGCCTGCTGCCCGCGAGCCAGACGGCGGCGTTCTTCGAGGGCCATGTCGCCTACGACCGCTACGCCGGCACCGCCGATACGCTCGCCGAGGGCGAGCGGCTGGCCGGCGTGCTCGGCGACAAGCGCGTGCTGTTCATGCAGAGCCACGGCGTGCTGGTGGTGGGCGACAGCGTGGCGCAGGCTTACCGGCGCCTGTACCTGCTCGAGCGCGTGTGCCGCGCCCAGGTGCTCGCCATGGCGACCGGCAAGCCGCTCGAGGTGCTGCCGCCGGCGATCGTGGCGCAGGTGCAGGCGGCGGCGCCGGACGACCGCCACTCGCGCGGCGAGCGCGAGCGGCTGTACTTCGAGGCGATGATGCGGGTGCTCGACCGGGAGAACCCGGGGTACGCCGAATGAGCGCCCGCCCGCTTTGGCGCATAATCCCGCCCGGAGCATCGAAAGGAGCCCCCAGATGAAACTGCTCGGAACCGCCCTGCTCGGTCTGGCTGCGCTGGCGCTGGCCGGCTGCAATACCGTCTACGGCGTGGATCACCCCTACACCAACGCGCGCCTCGGCGTGCAATACGGCGCGCCGCTCACCATGAGCAAGCTCGACCGCGACAACCACAAGAAGGAGTGGGACGACGAGCTGTGCCGCCAGAGTGAAGGCCGCCTCGCCACCTACCTCGACAGGTAGCGCGGCGCGGCCCGCGCGGCGCCTCCTCGGGCCGGCGGCGGGCGCGCTGCTGCTCGCGCTTTGCGCGGCGGCGTCCGCGGACCAGCTCTACAAGTGCAAGGACGCGGCCGGCAGGATCACGTACGCCAGCATGGAGTGCGCGCGGCTCGGGCTGCAGTCCGCCGGCGAGATCCGGGACCAGCTCAACGTCTCGCCGGCGCCGAAATTCAATCCGCCGCCGCCGCAGCAGCCGCCGAAGCCGGCCGCCGCCGCCGAGCCGCCGCCGGCCGCGGCGCAGGCCGCCGACGAGCAGAAGCCGGAGCGGCGCTGCTTCACGGTCAAGACCGCCAAGGGAACCGCGACCCGCTGCAACGACAAGCCCGAGGAGGAAGAGGCGCCGAAGCAGCAGTAGGCGCCGCTCAGGGCCTCGCCGAAGTCTCCGCCTTCCTCCTGTCCTTGCCCGGCACCAGCCCGAGCACTTCCTTCACCGCGGTCACCAGCGCGTCCGGCTCGAAGGGCTTGGTGATGTAGCCGTCGGCGCCCGCGCGCAGGCCCTTGGCCACGGCGCCGCGCGTCGCCTGGCCGGTGAGCAGGATCACGGGCATCGACTTCAGCGCGGCGTGCTCGCGCATGCGCGCCAGCACCTCGAAGCCGTCGGCATCCGGCAGCGCGATGTCGAGCAGCACCAGGTCCGGCATCGGCTGCTGCCGGAAGCCGGCCATGATCTCGGCCTTCTTGGTCGCGATGCGCGTCCTGAAGCCTTCCAGCTTGAAGTACGTGCGGACCAGCTTGAGCAGGTCCATGTCGTCGTCGACCACGAAGATGGTCGGCTGCCAGCCGTCCTTCGCCTCGCGCGGCTCCGCCGGCGAAAGCGACGTGCCCGAGCCCTTCAGCTCGGCGACGCCCTTGTCGGTAAGAGCGAAGACGTCGTCGTCCTCCGCCGCGATCTTGGCTCCGGCCATTTCGAATTATTCTATGATGAGCGGAGCGTGCGAGTATCCTGACGGCGATGACAGCGAACGACGACCGCGAGGCGCCGCCGATGGCGGCAGGCAGGGACGACCGGCCGCTGGTCCGGCCGGAGCGCGATACGTTCGTGCGCAACGTCGTGCTCGCGGTGGCCGCGGCGGCGCTGCTCGCGGGGGTCGCCTGGTACTTCGCCAGCCGCCAGGAGGCGCCGCCGCCCGCGCCGGCCCCGGTGGCTGCGCCCGCGCCGCCGCCCGCGCCGCCGCCGGTGGTCGCGCACCCGATTCCCGCGCCCACGCCGCAAGCGGCGGAAACGCTGCCCAACCTCGAGAACAGCGACACGCTCCTGCGCCGCTCCCTCGCCGACCTGCTCGGCCGGGATACCTTCAACGCGCTGGTCTACCCGAGCGAACTGGTGCGGCGCATCGTGGTCACCGTGGACAACCTGCCGCGGCTCACCGTGCCGCGGCACAAGCTGCCGCTGAACCCGGTGCCCGGAGCGTTCAAGGCCTCCGGCGAGGGAGACAACCTCGCTATCGACGCGGCAAACGCCGCGCGCTACGCGGCGTACGTCCGCACGCTCGAGGCGGTCGACGTGAAGGCGCTGGTCGCCGCCTACGTGCGCGCCTACCCGCTGTTCCAGCAGGCCTACGAGGAGCTGGGCTACCAGGGGAAATACTTCAACGACCGCCTGCTCGAGGCGCTCGACGACATGCTCGCCGCGCCCGAGCCGGACGGCGCGGTGAAGCTGCTGCGGCCCAAGGTGCTCTACCAGTTCGCCGACTCCGACATGGAGGCGCTCTCCGCCGGCCGGAAAATCATGATCCGCATGGGCCCGGACAACGAGCGGCGCGTCAAGGCGAAGCTCAAGGCGATCCGCGACGCGCTGCTCGCCGCGAGCAAGCCGCCCGCCCGCTAGCCGTCCCGTGCCCGCGACCGACGCCGAGGGCTTCCGGCAGCTCTGGCCCCTGCTGTTCCTCGAGCGGAGGCTGCCCTCGGCGGCGGCGGCGAACGCGGAGCTCGAGCGCCTGGTCCTGGCGCGCGAGCAGGAGCGCCCCGGCCGGACCACGCAATACCGGGCCGACAACCTGTTCGCCCTCGATCACCCGGCCGTCGCGTGGCTCGCGCAGTGCATCCACAAGACCGCGACCGACTACTGCCGGCGCGCCGGCATGGGCTATCCGATCGACTGGTCGCTGCACGGCTGGGCCAACGTCAACCGGCTGGGCGACTACCACGACCCGCACAACCACCCGCACGCCTACCTGAGCGGCACGTACTACGTGCGCGTGCCCTCCTCGCGCGCCACGCCCCGCAACCGAGCCGACGTGCGCCCCGGGTGCATCACCTTCTACGACCCGCGCATCGCCAACATGGGCGCGATCCGCGACGATCCCCAATCCGATCCCGAGCACACCGTCGCGCCCGCGGCCGGCATGATCCTCATGTGGCCGGCGTTCGTCATGCACTTCGTGCACCCGAACCTGTCCGACGAGCCGCGCGTCAGCATCAGCTATAACCTGATGGTCAAGCATCCCGAGAAGCACCTGCCGAGACAGGAGTGAACAAAATGGCTGCGAGCCTATCCCTCGAGGTAGTCCCGACCGGTACCGTCGGCGCGGAGATCCGCGGCGTCGACCTTGCCTCCGCGAGCTGTGCGGATATCGACGCCGTCAAGCAGGCCTGGTACCGGCACGACGTGCTGGTGTTCCGCGGGCAGAAGCTGTCCGACGACGAGCTGCTCGCCTTCTCGCGCCACTTCGGCGAGCTCGACCCGCCGCCGAACCAGGGCGCCGGGCGCAAGTCGCCGCCGGGATATCCGGACATCTACGTGGTGTCGAACGTACGGGACGCCTCGGGCGAGCCGATCGGCGCGCTCGGCGACGGCGAGGCGCTGTGGCACACCGACATGAGCTACGCGCCGCGCCCGCCCGATGCCTCGATGCTGTACGCGCTCGAGATCCCGCCGGCGGGCGGCGATACCTGGTTCTGCAGCATGAAGGCGGCGCTCGCCAGGCTGCCGCGCGAGCTGCTCGAGCGGGTGAAGCGCCTGGACGTGAAGCACGACGGCACCTACGACTCGGGCGGCAACCTGCGCAAGGGACTCGCGGCCTCGGACGATCCGCGCAGCTCGGTCGGCACGCCGCACCCGATCGTGATCCGGCACCCGGTGACGGGCGAGCCCGCGCTCTACCTCGGGCGCCGGCGCAACGCCTACCTCATGGGCCTCGAGCTGGAGGAATCGGAGCGCCTGCTCGACCAGGTCTGGGCCTGCGTCGACGCCGTGGTGTACAAGCACGAGTGGGCGGTCGGCGACCTCGTGCTGTGGGACAACCGCAGCACCATGCACCGACGCGACGCCTTCGACCCCGCCTCGCGCCGCATCATGCACCGCACCCAGATCAAGGGCTCCTCCGCGCCCCGCCGCGCCGCCCTCTAACGGGGGTCAGACCACGTTTTACGGCGGCGCCGGCGCGCGCGGGAGATAACATAGCGCCGCGATGAGCGGCGCCTTTCCACTTCCCTTCCCCTCCTCCGGGACGATCGACCAGAGCGGGCGGCGCGGCAAGAGCCGGTTCCTGGTCGCGGCGATGTACACGCAGAGCTACGCGGACCGCGCCGCGCGCCTGCGCGCGTCCTGCGACGAGGTGGGCGTGCCCTACGTCCTGCACCAGATCCCGCACGTGCACAGCTCGACCAGCGTCAAGGGCGTGCCGGACCTCGGCGTCACCAAGCCGAACTTCATCAAGACCCTGCTGGAGCGCCACCGCCGCCCGATCCTGTACGTCGACGCCGATTGCGTGTTCCGCGGCTACCCGGCGCTGATCGACGAGCTCGTGGCCGGGCGCACCACGTTCGCCGCGTACAACTGGGCGGCCGACGAGGACAACGAGGCGTTCTACCCGGTCGAGGTGAACCGCGCCGGGAAGGCGGTCGCCGGCCGCTTCTTCAGGTATTCGCACCGCATCGGCTTCCACTGCGACGACCAGCTCGTCTGCAGCGGCTGCGTGCAGCTGTACGACGACTCGCCCGCGGCGTCGGCCTTCCTCGAGACCTGGCACCGCACGATCGAGAAGTTCCCGCAGGCGCCGGACGACCAGTGCCTCGCCTTCACCTTCAACAACGGCGGCGCGCGCCTCGAGGGAATGAAGTACCGCTGGCTGCCGAAGGAATACTCGCGGTATTCCTGGTGGATCTTCTCCAGGCCGGTCATCGACCATCCCGACGTCGCCGGCCTCGGCGCGAGCGGCTTTCGCACCATCCCCAGCTCCTCGGAGCTGAAGCACCTCTACCGCGAGCGCTGCACCCCCACCGAGCCCCGCTTCCCCGACAACGCCGTCGTAGACATCGAGGCGCGGGCGCTCTACGAGCTGGCGGACGGCTCGCTCAACTGGCTCGGGCCGCTCGAGCTCGAGGCCTGGATCACCGAGCCGATCCCGTCGCTCGCCTCGCTCGAGGTCGAGTCCGTCGGCGCCGCGCCCTACTGACCGGCCGGCTCCTCGAGGCGGCGGCGCAGGCGGCCGCGCATGATCTTCTGCGTCGGCGTCAGCGGCATCGCCGCGATCAGCTCGAGGCGCTCGGGCCACTTGAACTTCGCGATGCCGGCGGCATCCAGCGCCCGCGTGATTGCGGCCAGCTCCACCTTCGCGCCCGGCTGCGGCTGCACGAAGACGCAGGCGCGCTCGCCGAGCACCGCGTCCGGAAAGGGCACGATCGCGGCCCGCTCGATCCCGGGCACGCGCTCGATGATCGGCTCGATGTCGACCGGCGAATACTTCACCCCGCCGCGGTTGATGATCTCCTTGACGCGCCCGGTGAGGCGCAGGCGGCCCGCTTCGTCGAGGATCGCGGTGTCGCCGGTGTCGAACCAGCCGCCGGCGGCGAAGGCCTCGCGCGTCGCCCTCTCGTTGCCGAGGTAGCCGGAAAAGAGCGACGCGCCGCGCATCTGGAGCCGACCCGACGTGCCCGCGGGCTGCACGGCGCCGAGATCGTCGACGATCCTCAGCTCGGTTCCGGGCGAGGCCGCGCCGGAGGTCCGGTGGCGCGCCGCCACGGGATCGCGCGGCCGCCCGTAGGCGCCGGCCTGGAGCTCGCTCATGCCCCACAGCTGCAGCGCGCACCCGGAACCCTGCCTGCGCAGCTTCTCCTCCACCGCGGCCGCGAGCTCGGGAGGCACCGTGGAGCCGGAAAGGCAGACGAAGCGCACCGAGGACAGGTCGTGGCGCTCGAGCAGGCCGGTATCGAGCATCGGCTTGAAATGCGCCGGGCCCGCGAAAACCGCCGTCGCGCGATGCCGCTCGAGGGTCTGCGCGAGCGCCGGCGGGCTGAATGCCGGCAGCAGCGACATCGCGGCGCCTGCGTGCAGCGCCAGGTGGAACACGAAGAGCCCGTACAGATGCGTGAGCGGCGCCGCAGAGAGAAGGATGTCCTGCCGGCCGACCTCGAGCTCCGGCACCGAGAGGCGCGCGTTGGCGAGAAAGCCGCGATACGCGAGCGGCACGCCCTTCGGGTTGTCCGTGGTGCCCGAGGTATAGAGCAGGAGAAAGGCGTCCCCCGCCCCCACCGCGGGCAGCGAAGGCGGCGCCGAACCCGCCTCGAGCGATTCGAACGTATCCGCGCCTTCGACCTGCCCGCCCACCGACACCACGGCGCGCAATCCGGGCAACTCGGCGCGCAGCGCGAGCGCCTCTCTCACCGGCGCCTCCTCCTTGAACTGCGCCAGTCCCGCGAAGACCCCCGCCCCGCTATGCCGCAATAGCGCCGCGAGCTCGGCGCGCCGGTAAGGCATGTGCACCGGCTGCAGGACCGCGCCGAGCGCGCAGAGGGCGGCATAGCAGAGCAGATACTCCGGCACGTTCGGGAGCTGGACCGCCACCACGTCGCCCTTGCGCACGCCGAGCGCGGCGAAACCGGCCGCGATGCGCAGCGCGCGCTCGCGAAACGCGCCATACGAGGTCGTCGAATCCGCCGCGAGCAGCATCGGCGCCCCCGGCGCGACCCGCGCCGTGCGCTCTACGAGCGACCACACCGTGTCGTCGTTCCAGTGCGTCGCCCCGGCTCCGGGGCTTCGGTCCGGCAATGTCAGCGGCATGGCTCCTCCCTCGGCGGCTTCTGCCGCAACTGTAACGCCGTGGCAATATGTGCGTGATCACCAAGCGCAGTAGCGCGGGGGAGGACGGATGGGAAAGCGTTCCGGCATCGCCTGGCTGGCCGCGCCGGAGCCGCACGACTATGCGGCGGCCGTCTCGTACCTGGCCCTCCTATACGAGAAGCCGGCGGTAAGGGCGATGGTGCAGCGCCTGCGCCGCGCCCCGGCCGCTTCGTTCAAGGCCAAGGACATCTTCCGCGCCTCGGGCCTGTCGCTCCTCGGGATCAGCAACGTGCACGTGAAGAAGGACCAGGCGAAGATCGCGCGCGGCAAGCGGCTCTCGCCGCTGCTGCTGGTGCGCGACAAGCTGCACGGCAAGGTCGTGATCGCCGACGGCTACCACCGCCTGTGCGCGGTGTACTCCTTCGACGAAGACTCCGAGATTCCCTGCAGGATCGTGTAGGCGCAGGCGTGGCGCCCGGCGCGGCCGTCGCGCCCAGGACTCGAGAAGGGAAGAGCCCCGCCGAAGCGGGGCCCCTTCCGTTGGTCCGCCGCGCTAGCGCTGGCGCGTTCCGATTACCTCGATCTCAACGCGCCGATCGGGCTGCAGGCACTTGATGAGCCTGCGCGTCACCTTGC
>DATJXO010000075.1:0-2818 GCA_035500055.1 Burkholderiales bacterium
TCGCGCTCGCGCAGCAGGTTCTCGGCGAAATTGAGCCGCCCCTCCGGGAACCAGGTCGCGCCCGGCATGCGCTCGCCGTTGATCAGGCGGCGCAGGCCCGGCGATCCGCGGACCTCGCCGAACTTCCACATCAGCTCCCAGAAGTCCTCGGCGTGCTCGATCGACCACCGGTGCAGCGCCGCATAGTCCGGCTGGCCGGCCAGCCGCATGAATCGCGCCATGCCCGTGCGCGCGGCGCGCGCCGGGTCGGGCGTCCAGAGCGGCCGGTCGCTCACGCCGGGGCTTCCGCGCGCTCGAGGCGAGCCCGGATCGGCTCGGGAATGCGCCGCGACTTCTGCGACTTCATGTCGATGAACACCACCACCGCCGCGCCGTCCGCGTACGGCGCCGGGTCGTCGTCGACGCGCAGCTCGTAGTACGTCGGGACGCTTGCGCCGCCGGTCGGCCCGACGAACAGCTTCACTTCCACCGTGCCCGGATACGTGATCGCCCGCTTGTAGTTGCACGAGGCGCTGGCGATGACGATGCCGGTGGACTGCCAGGCGTCGTCCTCGGGCACGAGGCGCTCGAACCACGCGATTCGCGCCTGCTCCATGAAGCGGAAATACACGGTGTTGTTGACGTGGCCCATCGCGTCCATGTCACCCCAGCGGA
Organism: Burkholderiales bacterium; assembly: GCA_035500055.1. Classification (GTDB taxonomy): domain Bacteria; phylum Pseudomonadota; class Gammaproteobacteria; order Burkholderiales; family SG8-39; genus RBG-16-66-20. The sequence continues at coordinate 655 of DATJXO010000075.1, forward strand.
TCGGAATGCGCTCGACGTGCGCAAGGCGGCGCGGCTCGGTCATGCGCGGATAATATAATGCCGCGATGAGCCGCGAATCGATGCACTACGATGTCGTGATCGTCGGCGGCGGGCCCGCCGGGCTGGCGGCCGCGATCCGGCTCAAGCAGCGCTCGCCCGAGCGCTCGGTCTGCCTGATCGAGAAGGGCTCCGAGATCGGCGCGCACATCCTGTCGGGCGCGGTGATGGACCCGCGCGCGCTGGACGAGCTGCTCCCGGACGCGAAGTCGCGGGGCGCGCCGCTCGGCGTGCCGGTGACCGAGGATCGCTTCCTCTTCCTCACCGCTTCCGGGTCCTACGCCACGCCGGGCTGGATGCTGCCCGCGTGCTTCAGGAACCACGGCAATGCCGTCATCAGCCTGGGAAACCTGTGCCGCTGGCTCGGCCAGCAGGCCGAGGGCCTGGGCGTGGAGATCTTCGCCGGATTCGCCGGGGTCGAAGTGCTCTACGACGACAAGGGCGCGGTGCGCGGCGTTGCCACCGGCGACATGGGCGTCAACCGACAGGGCGAGAAGACCGACGCCTACCAGCCGGGCGTGGAGCTGCTTGCCAAGTACACGCTGTTCGCCGAAGGCTGCCGCGGGCAGCTCGGCCTGCAGCTGCAGCGCAAGTTCGGGCTGCGCGAGGGCGCGGACCCGCAGGTGTACGGGATCGGGCTGAAGGAGCTTTGGGAGGTCCCGCCCGATCGCCACCACGCGGGCCGGGTGGTGCACACGGCGGGCTGGCCGCTCGATGCCGGCACCTACGGCGGGTCGTTCCTCTACCACTTCGAGAACAATCTCGTCGCCGTGGGATTCGTGGTAGGGCTGGGCTACGTCAATCCCTACCTCTCGCCTTACGAGGAATTCCAGCGCTACAAGACCCACCCCGCCATCCGCGACACTTTCGAGGGCGGCAAGCGCATCGGCTACGGCGCGCGCGCGATCACGGCAGGCGGGCTGCAGTCGCTGCCGAAGCTCGTGTTCCCGGGCGGCGCTCTGGTCGGCGACGACGCGGGCTTCCTCAATGCCTCGCGCATCAAGGGCACGCACTGCGCGATCAAGTCGGGCATGCTCGTGGCCGAGGCCGCGCACGAGGCGCTGGAGGCCGGCCGCGCGGGCGACGAGCTCGGCGCCTACCCGGAGGCGTTCCGCCAGTCGTGGCTCTTCGACGAGCTCTACCGCGCGCGCAACTTCAAGCCCTGGATGTCCAAGGGCCTCGTCACCGGGACCCTGATGGTCGGCATCGACCAGGTCGTGTTCGGCGGCAAGGCGCCCTGGACGCTGCACCACGCGCACGCGGACAACGAGACGCTGAAGAAGGCATCCGAGTCGACGCCGATCGAGTACCCGAAACCCGACGGCAAGCTGACGTTCGACCGGCTCACCTCGGTGTCGTTCTCCAACACCAACCACGCCGAGGACCAGCCCGTGCACCTGACGCTGAAGGACGCGAGCGTCCCGGTCAAGGTAAACCTCGCGCTCTACGACGCGCCCGAGCAGCGCTACTGCCCCGCCGGCGTCTACGAGATCGTGCGCGAGGCCTCCGGGCCGCGGCTGCAGATCAACGCCCAGAACTGCGTGCACTGCAAGACCTGCGACATCAAGGACCCGACGCAGAACATCGTCTGGGTCGCGCCCGAAGGCGGCGGCGGGCCGAACTACGCTAGCATGTGAGTTGCGCGAGGAGGCTGGCGTGACGACTTTTGCCGAATTCTATCCGTTCTACCTTTCCGAGCATTCCAATCGCACCTGCCGCCGCCTGCATTTCGTCGGCACCTCGCTCAGCCTGGGCCTGGTCGCCTATGGGCTCGCCACGCTGAACGCGTGGTGGCTGCTGGCGGCGCTGGTCTGCGGCTACGCCTTCGCCTGGGTCGGGCACTTCTTTTTCGAGAAGAACCGTCCCGCCACGTTCACCCACCCTTTCTACAGCTTCATGGGAGACTGGGTGATGTGGAAGGAAATCCTCACCGGCAAGATCAAGCTCTAGGCCCGCGCCCGTGCTGACGCGCTTCTGGGGCTCCGAGCTCCCGTACGTCATCGTCATCGCGTTGCTGCTGACGGGGTTCCTGCTGCGCGCGCGCCCGGGCGAGCGCTCGAGCTATCTGAACACGCTATGGCTGTTCCTCGCCGGCATCGCCGGGCAG
>DATJXO010000076.1:0-31601 GCA_035500055.1 Burkholderiales bacterium
TTCGGCGCCGCGATTCCCGAGCGCATCACGGCGGAGTTCGTGCGCGACGAGGTGGCCCGCGGTCGCGCGATCATCCCCTCGAACATCAACCATCCGGAATCCGAGCCGATGATCATCGGCCGCAACTTCCTGGTGAAGATCAACTGCAACATCGGCAACAGCCCGCTGGTCTCTTCGATCCAGGACGAAGTCGACAAGATGACCTGGGCGATCCGTTGGGGCGGCGACACGGTGATGGACCTGTCCACCGGCAAGAACATCCACGAGACGCGCGAATGGATCGTTCGCAATTCGCCGGTCCCCATCGGCACCGTGCCGATCTACCAGGCGCTCGAAAAGGTCGATGGCAAGGCCGAAGACCTGACCTGGGAAATCTTCCGCGACACGCTGATCGAGCAGGCGGAGCAAGGGGTCGACTACTTCACGATCCACGCGGGCGTGCTGTTGCGCTACATCCCGCTCACCGCGAAGCGCATGACCGGCATCGTGTCGCGCGGCGGCTCGATCATGGCGAAGTGGTGCCTTGCGCACCACCAGGAGAGCTTCCTCTACACGCGCTTCGAGGAGATCTGCGAGATCATGAAGGCGTACGACGTCTCGTTCTCGCTCGGCGACGGGCTCAGACCGGGGTCCGGCTACGATGCGAACGACGAGGCGCAGCTGGCCGAATTGAAGACCCTGGGGGAATTGACGAAAACGGCCTGGGCGCACGACGTGCAGGTGATGATCGAGGGCCCGGGGCACGTGCCGATGCAGCTCATCAAGGAGAACATGGACCTGCAGCTGCGCGACTGCCACGAAGCGCCGTTCTACACGCTGGGGCCGCTCACCACCGACATCGCGCCGGGCTACGACCACATCACCAGCGCGATCGGCGCCGCGCAGATCGGCTGGTACGGCACCGCGATGCTGTGCTACGTGACGCCGAAGGAGCACCTCGGGCTGCCGAACAAGAAGGACGTCAAGGACGGCATCATCGCCTACAAGATCGCGGCGCACGCGGCCGACCTCGCCAAGGGGCACCCCGGGGCGCAGATCCGCGACAACGCGATCTCCAAGGCGCGGTTCGAGTTCCGCTGGGAGGACCAGTTCAACCTCGGCCTCGACCCGGACACTGCGAAGGACTTCCACGACGAGACGCTGCCCAAGGACTCGATGAAGGTGGCGCACTTCTGCTCCATGTGCGGGCCGCACTTCTGCTCGATGAAGATCACGCAGGACGTGCGCGACTACGTCGAGCAGGGGCTGAAGGCGAAGGCGGTCGAGTTCGTAAGCAAGGGCAGCGAGCTATACCTCAAGACCTGATCGCCCCGGCGCTCAAGGTCGCGCTTGCGGTCGCGCTGGGGCTGCCGCTCGTCGTCTACCTGGCCCAGGATTCGCTGATCTTCCATCGCCAGCCGCTGCCGGCCGGGCGCCGGGAGGCGGTGGCACGGCGGCTGCCGGCGGTTCACGAGCTGTTCCTCGAGAGCGGCGACGGAAGCACGCTCCACGCCTGGCACGTCGAGGCGGACGGGCCGCTGCTGCTGTACTTCGGCGGCAACGCCGAGGAAGTCTCGGGGATGCTGGAGGCGATCGGCGATCCGCTGCACGGCGAGACGCCCGGGGCCGGCTGGCTGCTGGTCGACTATCGCGGCTACGGGCTGAGCGAAGGCCGGCCGGGCGAGGCGGCGCTGGTCGCGGACGCGCTGCAGTGGTTCGACCATCTTTCGGCGCTTCCGCAGACCAGGGCGGCGCGCAAGTACGCGTTCGGCCGCAGCCTCGGCAGCGGCGTCGCGGTGGCGCTCGCCAAGGCGAGGCAGCTCGACGGGGTGATCCTGGCAACGCCCTACGACAGTCTCGCCGCGGTGGCGAAGCGCTACTATGGGTACCTGCCGGTCGACTGGCTGCTCAGGCACCGCTTCGACTCGATCGCGGCGGCGCCGGCGCTGCGCGCGCCGCTGCTCTGCCTGATCGCCGAGCGCGACGAGGTGATCCCCCCGATCCACGCCGAGCGCTTGTACGCCGCCTGGGGCGGGCCGAAGCGGCGCGTCCTGCTCGCCGGCGCCGGCCACAACACGGCGGATTCGCACCCGTTGTTCTGGGGCGAGATCCGCCAATTCCTGAAAAAATAGATCCGCAGAGCATAAAAACAGGGTCAGACCACGTTTACCGATGGACGCAACGCTGCTCCATGCGCTGATTCTCGGCCTGGTCGAGGGCGCCACCGAGTTCCTTCCGGTCTCGAGCACCGGGCACCTGATCCTCGCCGGGAGCCTGCTCGACTTCAACGACGAGCGCGGCAAGGTGTTCGAGATCGTGATCCAGACCGGCGCCATGCTCGCCGTCTTGTGGGAATACCGGGCGCGCTTCTTCAGGATCGATTTCCACCTCTATCGCAACCTCGCCGTCGCCTTCGTACCGGCCGCGGCGCTCGGGCTGCTGTTCGCGGGCTATATCAAGTCGGTGCTGTTCCACGCCGTGCCGGTCGCGATCGCCTTCATCGCCGGCGGGCTCGTTATCCTCTTCGTGGAGAGAAGGTCCTTCACGCCCAGAGTCGAGGCCGCCGGGTCGATGACGTGGCTCGACGCCCTCAAGATCGGCTTCGCGCAGTGCTTCGCGCTGATCCCCGGGACGTCGCGCGCCGGAGCCACCATCATCGGCGGCATGCTGTTCGGCCTCTCGCGCCGCGCCGCGACCGAGTTCTCGTTCTTCCTTGCCGTTCCGACGCTGGTGGCCGCAGGCTTCTACGACCTTTGGCGGCACCGCGAGCTGCTTTCCGCGCGGGACGTGGACGTGTTCGCGCTCGGCTCGCTCGCCGCCTTCGCCTCCGCTTTCGTGGTGGTGCGCTGGCTGATCCGCTACGTCGCCACGCACGACTTCCGGCCCTTCGCCTGGTACCGGATCGCCTTCGGCCTGGTGGTGCTCGCGACCGCCTGCAGCGGCACCGTTCGCTGGAGCTGAAAACAGGGACAGACCACGTTTTCGAGCATGGAAAACGTGGTCTGTCCCTGATTTCGGGTCAGCCCTGGACCCAGGGCAGGCGCGCGACTTTCCAGCCGCCCACGCTGCCGCGGTGGCCTTCGGCGTCCTTGTCGCCCTCGAAGCCCTCGAGCACGTTGAAGCACTCGCGCCAGCCGGCCTGGGTGGCGAGCGCCGCGGCGTTGTGGGAGCGCCCGCCCGAGCGGCACAGGAACATCAGGGTTTCGTCCCTGTCGGCGAGCTCGCCCAACTGCTCGAGGAAGCTCGGGTTCGGCCGCCCGCCGGGGTAGTCGTTCCACTCTACGTAGAGCGCGCCGGGCACCCGGCCGACCCAGTCGAGCTCGGCGCGGGTGCGCACGTCGACGAGCTTCGCCCCGGCCCGCATCAGGGCGTGTGCTTCGGCCGGCAGCAGCGCGCCGGCATAGGGAAGGCCCTTGCGCGCGCCTCGTTCCCCAGCGCGGCGCTTGATTTCATCCTGGCTTTCGTCGGTATTCATCGGTCCGATTATAGGTACTCGAGATGGCTTAACTATGGTGCACGAGGGTCTATTTCTGCACCGCCTCAGTGCGTTAGCTTCGGCTAGAATCGCACCAACTTGGCCAGGTATGGGGACTGGCCGAGTCCGGCCGTTTGGCATGGATTCTGCTGATATAGCCGGGTCCGGCTGGCGTGCCCAGCCCGCCCAAATCGTACCCGCTTAGGAGAATTTGAGATGGCGATGACGCCTGATGACGTCTTGAAGCTGATGAAGGACAAGGAGGTCAAGTTCGTCGACCTGCGCTTTACCGACACCCGCGGCAAGGAGCAGCACGTATCCGTTCCGGCCAAGTACTTCCAGAAGGAGAAATTCACCGACGGCCACGCCTTCGACGGCTCGTCGATCGCGGGCTGGAAGGGCATCCAGGCCTCCGACATGCTGCTGATGCCGGACCCGTCCACCGCGCGCATGGACCCGTTCACCGACGAGGCGGTGCTGAACCTGACCTGCGATGTCATCGAGCCGACCGACGGCAAGCCCTACAACCGCTGTCCCCGGGGCATCGCCAAGCGCGCCGAGGCTTACCTGAAGTCCTCGGGGCTCGGCGACGTCGCCTATTTCGGGCCCGAGCCGGAGTTCTTCATCTTCGACGGCGTGACCTGGAACGTCGACATGTCCGGCTGCTCCGTGAAGATCAAGTCGGAAGAAGCGCCCTGGTCGAGCGGCATCGAGTACGAAGCCGGCAACATGGCGCACCGCGCGCCCGTGAAGGGCGGCTACTTCCCGGTGCCCCCGGCCGACACGCTGCAGGACATCCGCAACGCCATGGCGCTCGGGCTCGAGCAGCAGGGAGTCGAGGTCGAGGTGCATCACCACGAAGTGGCGGCCGCGGGCCAGTGCGAGATCGGCACGCGCTTCGCGCCGCTGGTGCAGCGCGCCGACTGGATGCAGATCCTGAAGTACACGGTATGGAATACCGCCGCCTCGTACGGCAAGACGGCGACGTTCATGCCCAAGCCGGTGGTGGGCGACAACGGGTCCGGCATGCACGTGCACCAGTCCGTCTGGAAGGGAGGCAACAACCTGTTCGCGGGCAACCAGTACGCGGGGCTGTCGGAGTTCGCGCTGTACTACATCGGCGGCATCATCAAGCACGCCAAGGCGCTGAACGCGATCACCAACCCGGGCACGAATTCGTACAAGCGCCTGGTGCCGGGGTTCGAGGCGCCGATCAACCTCGCGTACTCGGCCAAGAACCGCTCGGCCTCCTGCCGCATCCCGTATGTATCGAGCCCCAAGGCGCGGCGCGTAGAGGTGCGCTTCCCCGATCCGACGGCGAACGCGTACATGGCCTTCGCGGCGATGCTGATGGCGGGCCTGGACGGCGTGCAGAACAAGATCCATCCCGGCGACCCGATCGACAAGGACATGTACCACCTGCCGCCGGAAGAAGCGGCGAAGGTGACGCATGTCTGCGCCTCGCTCGAGGAGGCGCTCGACAACCTGAAGAAGGACCACGCCTTCCTCACCAAGGGCGGGGTGTTCGACGACGACATCCTCGAGGCCTACATCGCGCTCAAGGAGGACGAGCTGACGCGCTTCCGCATGACCACCCATCCGGTGGAGTTCGACATGTATTACAGCTCCTGATCCGGCGCACAGGGTGCGGCAAACGAAAAGGACGGGCCCCTGCGCCCGTCCTTTTTTTTCGGCTCGTTTGTGAAAAAGCACTGCCTGGCCTAGACTTAGACGGTCCCTTTCACGCCCGTTCTCGCGATGTCGCGATTTGGTGCACTGGTGCTCGCCGTTTTCTGCACCGCCGCTGCGGCGGCCATAGGCCATGCCCAGGTGACCGAGATCTACAAGTGCATCGACGCCCGCGGCCGCCCGCTCTATACCAGCGACCGGCGCGACACCGTGGGCAAGAAATGCGAACTGATTTCGCGCGAAGTGAACCCCGCGCCGGCCGCGGCCGAGAAGCCGAAGGCGCGCTCGCCGGCGAACTTCCCCAAGGAGTCGTTCGCGGAGCGCAGCGCGGCGAGGGACAAGCAGCGCGAGACCCTGGAGCGCGAGCTGCAGCAGGAGCAGTCGATGCTCGCCGACGCCCGCGGCAAGCTCGCCGAGCAGGAAGCGGTACGCAGCGGCGACGAGAAGAACTACGCGCGCGTGCTGGAGCGGCTGCGGCCCTACAAGGACGCGGTCGAGGTCCACGAGAAGAACATCGAAGCGCTGAAGCGCGAGCTGGCGAATCTCGCGCGCTGAAGTGCTGCGCCCGCGGCCCATGGCCGAACTCCCCCTCAGGCCCTCGGCTGCCGCCCCCCGGCCCGCGGCTGGCGCCTTCTCCGGCCTGGAGCTGCTCGCGACCGCGGTGGTCATGCTCGATCGTGACTACGTGGTGCGCTACGCCAACCCCGCCGCGGAGGACCTGCTCGGCACCGGGGCCCGGTCGCTCGTCGGGCAGCCGTTCCTGGCGCTGTTCGCCGACGGCGGCCCGCTCGAGGCGACGCTCGCCGAGGCCCTGCGCGCGCACTGGAGCTACCGCATGCAGACGGTGAGCTACGCGCCCGCGGGTCGCGAGCCGCTGCCGCTGTCCTGCGTGGTGGCCCAGATCGATGCACCGGGGACGCCGCTGGTCGCCGAGCTGCGCCCGATCCAGGAGCAGCTGCGCCTGGAGCGCGAGGAGCGGCTGCTGGATCAGCAGGAAGCGAGCCGCGAGCTGATCCGCAACCTTGCCCACGAGATCAAGAACCCGCTAGGGGGCCTGCGCGGCTCGGCGCAGCTGCTCGAGCGCGAGCTGGACCGGCCCGAGCTGCGCGAGTACACGCAGGTCATCATCAAGGAGGCCGACCGCCTGCAGGTGCTGCTCGACCGGCTGCTGACGCCGCGGCGTGCCACCCAGCTCGCGCCGCTCAACATCCACGAGGTCCTGGAGCGGGTGCGCAGCCTGGTGCACGCCGAGTTCCCCGAGGGCATCACCGTCTCGCGCAACTACGACCCGAGCGTCCCGGACCTGGTGGGCGACAAGGAGCAGCTGATCCAGGCGGTGCTGAACGTGGTGCGCAACGCCGCCCAGGCGCTGCTTTCGGAGGCGAACCGGGGCAGCGGGGGCTCGATCGTACTGCGCACCCGCTCGACCCGCCAGGTGACCATCGCCCGGCGCCGGCACAGGCTGGCATTGGAATTGCAAGTGATCGATGACGGGCCGGGCGTGCCCGAGGAGATTCGCGACCGCGTCTTCAACCCGCTGGTGTCGGGCCGGGAGGGCGGCAGCGGCCTGGGCCTCGCGCTGGTGCAGACTTTTGTGCAGAACCATGGCGGCGTGGTCGAGTTCGACAGCCGCCCGGGAAGAACGACATTCACTTTACTGCTGCCGCTGTCATGAAGCCGGTCTGGATCGTCGACGACGATCGCTCGATCCGCTGGGTGTTCGAGAAGGCGCTCAGCCGCGAGGGCATCTCCTACAACTCCTTCGCCTCGGCGCGCGAGGCGATGGATGCGCTCGCGGGCGGCGCCCCGCAGGTGCTGGTCTCGGACATCCGCATGCCGGGCCAGTCGGGGATCGAGCTGCTGCAGGAGGTGAAGCAGAAATACCCCGCGGTGCCGGTGATCGTGATGACCGCCTATTCCGACCTCGAGTCGGCGGTGGCCGCGTTCCAGGGCGGCGCCTACGAATACCTGCCCAAGCCCTTCGACGTCGACCAGGCGGTCGAGCTGATCCGCCGCGCGCTCGACGAGAGCCAGCGCGAGCAGGCCGATGCCGAGCCCGCGGGCGAGGCGCCCGAGATCCTCGGCCAGGCGCAGGCGATGCAGGAGGTGTTCCGCGCCATCGGCCGGCTGTCTCAATCGAGCGCGACGGTGCTGATCACCGGGGAATCGGGCAGCGGCAAGGAACTGGTGGCGCGCGCCCTGCACCGGCACAGCGCCCGCGCCTCGAAGCCGTTCGTCGCCATCAACACGGCGGCGATGCCGAAGGAGCTGCTCGAGTCCGAGCTCTTCGGCCATGAGCGCGGCGCCTTCACCGGCGCCCAGGCGCTGCACCGCGGGCGCTTCGAGCAGGCCGAGGGCGGCACGCTGTTCCTGGACGAGATCGGCGACATGCCGGCGGAGCTGCAGACGCGGCTGCTGCGGGTGCTTTCGGACGGCTCGTTCTACCGCGTCGGGGGCCACCAGCAGCTCAAGGCCAACGTGCGCGTCATCGCGGCCACGCACCAGGACCTGGAGGCGCGCGTGCGCGAGGGCGCGTTTCGCGAGGACCTGTACCACCGGCTCAACGTGATCCGGGTGCGCATGCCGGCGCTGCGCGAGCGGCGCGACGACATCCCGCTGCTGGCGCGCCATTTCCTCGCCAAGAGCGCGAAGGAGCTCGGCGTCGAGCCGAAGCGCCTGTCCGAGGAGGCGCTCGCGCAGCTCGCGCGGCTCGACTTCCCGGGCAACGTGCGCCAGCTCGAGAACCTCTGCCACTGGCTCACGGTGATGGCGCCCGGGCAGGCGATCGGCATGGCCGACCTGCCGGCGGAGTTCCGGGGCGAGGCCGGGGGCGCCGGCGCGGCGACGCCCTCGGACTGGGCCGCGGCGCTGGAGCAGGAGGTCGAGCGGCGGCTCGCGCGCGGCGAGACCGGGGTGCTCGATCAGCTCTCGCGCCAGTTCGAGCGCACGCTGATCGCGAAGGCGCTGGCGCGCACCGGCGGCCGCAGGATCGAGGCCGCGAACCTGCTCGGCATGGGCCGCAACACCATTACCCGCAAGATCCAGGAGCTCGGCATCGGCGACGCCGACGAGTAAAACAGGGACAGACCAGGTTTTCCTGCGGAAAACGTGGTCTGTCCCCGTATTGGCCTAGGCCGCGGCCTTGCGGTTCTTCTCCAGGCGCGCGTCGACCAGGCGGACGACCTCGTCGAGCGCGGCGAGGCGCATCCCTTTCTGCGCGGCGATCGTCTGCACCAGACGGTCGACGCGCTCGATGTTGGGCGCCCCGGCGTACAGCGCGCGCGCGGCGGACGACGGGCTTCCGAGCCCCTGTGCCGCGGCGGCGTACTTCTCGAACGGCACGAGATCGCGCGCCTCGGCGCCGAGCGAGACGCAGAGCTTCACCACCCACTCGTACGCCGCGCGCGAGGCGCCGAGGTCGGCGTGGACGGCGTCCTTGATCGAGCGCATGCCCTCGCGCGTGACGCAGCGGTAGTTGCCCGCGATCAGCATCGCCCACTTGGCGAGCGGCACGAACACCGATTCGTGCACCTTCAGCTTCACCGGCAGCTCGAGCTTCTCCTTGCCGTTGTCGTAGCGCGCGGCCTCGATGTCCGCCTCCAGCCGCCGCAGCATCGCGGTGTGCGCGTCCGAGGCGAACCGGGCGGCCTTGAAATTGGTCGGCAGGCGCACCTGCAGGACGTTGACCTTTTCCTCCGGCGGGCGGAACGCCTGCGGGTCGGGGCTGCACAGCGTCATCAGCGAAGGCTCGAACCCGTCCCATACCGTGGCATCGGTATAGCAGCTGCGCGCCGAGGACAGGTCGACGCCCGGGATGCGCGCCAGGTACGGCAGCGGCGGCATGTTCATGATGGACATGCAGGGCTTCTTCGAGCGCGCCACCGCCGAGAGCAGCTCCCGCACCCCGCTCGAGCGGTACTGCGGCTCCTGCATCGCGAGCGCAATGAGGTCGTAGTCCGCGGGGCCGACGGCTCCAGGTCCGTCGGCCGACAGCCTGCCGGGCAGCGCACGCGAATCGACCTCCACCAGTCCTTCCCGGCCTTTCACCGGCAGGCGCACGCGCGCGCCATCCTTGTTGATCAACTCGGCCTCGGCGGGCAGGCAGACGAGCTTCACGGCGTGGCCGGCGAGCGCCAGCTTGGTGCCGAGCAGCGAGCCGTAGGACGCACCCAGGATCAGGACCTTCAGCGGGGCTCCCATAATCTCCTCCGATTTCGCAATGTGGAATCTGACCTCACACTACGGTAGCCCCGGGTCTTTATGACCGCAATAGTTTTTCATGTTGCGACGCGGTATCCCGTTTCATAGAATGGATTCATGTCTACGCAAACCGTTGTTACGCACCAAAAAGAGTCTTTGCCCCAGGGGGTTTCCGTCACGGGCCGCATGACGCCGGCGTTCGAATCGATCCTGACGCCAGAGGCCCTCGCCTTCGTAGCCAGACTGCATCGGCAGTTCGAGCCGCGCCGCCAGGAATTGCTGGCGCGGCGCGCCGCGCGGCAAAGGGAGTTCGACGCCGGCAAGCTGCCGCAATTCCTCACCGAGACCCGGCAGTCCCGCGAGTCGGATTGGCGCGTGGCGCCGCAGCCGAAGGACTTGCTCGACCGCCGCGTCGAGATTACCGGTCCTACCGACCGCAAGATGGTGATCAACGCGCTCAACTCCGGCGCCTCGACCTTCATGGCGGACTTCGAGGACGCCAACTGCCCGACGTGGTTCAACATGATCGACGGCCAGGTGAACCTGCGCGACGCAGTGCGGCGCACGATCACGTTCGAGCAGGGCGGCAAGACCTACCGGCTGAACGCCAAGACCGCGGTGCTGCTGCCGCGGCCGCGCGGCTGGCATCTCGACGAGAAGCACGTCAGCGTAGACGGCCGGCCGGTCGCGGGCGGCATCTTCGATTTCGCGCTGTTCTTCTTCCACAACGCCAGGGAGCTGCTCGCCCGGGGCTCGGGCCCGTACTTCTACCTGCCGAAGATGGAGTCGCACCTCGAGGCGCGCCTCTGGAACGAGATCTTCGTCGCTTCGCAGGAGTTCCTCGGAATTCCGAAGGGAAGCATCAAGGCGACCTGCCTCATCGAGACGGTGGTGGCGGCCTTCGAGATGGACGAGTTCCTGTGGGAGCTGAAGGAGCACTCGGCGGGCCTGAACATCGGCCGCTGGGACTACATCTTCTCGTGCATCAAGAAGTTCCGCTCCAATCCGGAGTTCTGCCTCGCGGACCGCGCGCAGGTGACGATGACGGCGCCTTTCATGCGCGCCTATGCGCTGCTGCTGGTGAAGACCTGCCACCGGCGCGGCGCGCCGGCGATGGGCGGCATGGCGGCGCAGATCCCGATCAAGAACGACCCCAAGGCGAACGAGGCCGCGCTCGAGAAGGTGCGCCAGGACAAGCTTCGAGAGGTGACCGACGGCTGCGACGGCACCTGGGTCGCGCATCCGGGGCTGGTGCCGGTGGCGAAGGCCGTGTTCGACGAGCACATGCCGCAGGCGAACCAGTACGGGCGCCAGCGGCCCGACGTCGCGGTCAGCGAGAAGGACCTGCTCGACTTCAGGCCCTCGGCGCCGATCACGGAGGCCGGCCTGCGCAACAACATCTCGGTCGGCATCCAGTACCTCGGCGCATGGCTCGCCGGCAACGGTTGCGTGCCGGTGTACAACCTGATGGAAGATGCGGCCACCGCGGAGATCTCGCGCTCGCAGATCTGGCAATGGATCCGCTCGCCGAAGGGCGTGCTGGACGACGGCCGCAAGGTGACCGTCGAGCTTTTCAGGAAGCTGCTCGCCGAGGAGCTGCCGAAGGTGAGGACCCATCTCGGCGACGAGGCATGGGCCGCCGGCAAGTACGAGGACGGCGCCAAGCTCTTCGACCAGATCACCGCGAGCGACTACGTCGAGTTCCTGACGCTGCCCGCGTATCGGCTGATCGACTAGCCGCGCCTCAGGCGAGCTCGGCGACCACCGGCGCGTGGTCGGACGGCCGCTCGAGCCTGCGCGGTGCCTTGTCGATGCTGCAGGCGCGGCAGCGCTTCGCGAGCTCCGCCGAAACCAGGATCTGGTCGATGCGCAGGCCCGCGTTGCGGCGAAAAGCCATCATGCGGTAGTCCCACCAGGAGAACGATTTCTCGGGCTGCTCGAAGAGGCGGAACGCGTCCTTCAGCCCGAGCCCGAGCAGGGCGCGCCAGGCTTCGCGCTCGGGCGGCGAGACGTGGACCTGCCCCTCCCATGCCTCGGGGTCGTGCACGTCGCGGTCTTCCGGCGCGACGTTGAAGTCGCCCGCCACGGCAAGCGCCGGATGGCGTTCCAGCTCCGCGGCGAGGTAGCCCTTCAGGGCGGCGAACCAGCGCAGCTTGTACTCGTACTTGTCGGAGCCCACCGCCTGGCCGTTGGGGCAGTACACGCAGACCACGCGCACGCCCGAGACCGTCGCCGCGATCACCCGCTTCTGCTCGTCGTCAAATCCCGGGATTCCGGCGCGCGCGTCCTCCAGTCCCGCGGCTGCGCTCGCGAGCAGGGCGACGCCGTTATAAGTCTTCTGCCCCGAAATCGCCGCCCGGTATCCCGCCGCCTCGAGCTCGGCGCGTGGGAATTTCGGTTCCTCCGTCTTGATCTCCTGCAGGCAGACGGCGTCGGGCTTCGCCGCGGCAAGCCAGTCGAGCAGCTGCGGCAGGCGGACCTTGATCGAGTTGACGTTCCACGTCGCCAGCCGCATCGCGCGACGGCGGGCTACTTGGTGGTTTCGCCGGGGAGGCTGTAGGGGCCTTGCTTGGGCGCGGGCCCCTTCAGGCCGCTGGTGTCGTACGGCCCCTTGGGCTGGGACTGTTCCGCCGCCTGCGGCTTCGGCACGGACTTCGGCTTCGCGCCGGGATAGCCCTCGGGCAGCGGCGGTGCGGCCTGGGAGCGCGCCGGAACCTCGCCCGCCTTCGGATAGCCCACGGAGTCGAGCAAGCCGTCGAGCGCGCTCGCCTCGAAGCCTTTCTGCACCGTCCGCCCGACGGTGAACACCGGGACCTCGTTGCCGCCGGAAACCGCCTTGAGCTTGTCCAGGCCCTCGGCGTTCCAGACCTGGACCTCGGTGAACGGGATGCCTCGCGCGTTGAGCAGCTTGCGCGCGTCTTCGCACTCGGCCAGGCAGGACGGCGACGTGTACACCGTCACCGGAAAATCCTTCTGCAGCCGCGCGACGCTGTAAGGCAGGCCGGGGCCCGCAGCCTTCGGCGCGTCGATGTCCACCTTGCGCACGTCCTTGGCGCTCGCCGGCGGCGGCGTATCCGTGTAGCGGACGACGCCGTTCTGGTCGACCCAGCGGTAGTGCTGCGCCTGCGCGACCGGCGCCGCGGCGAGGCCGAGCAAGAGGAAAAAAGCCCGCAAAATCATGCTGGAATCATACCACTGTGCCTGAGCAGGGCTTCCACGCTGGGCTCGCGCCCGCGGAACGCGCGGAAGGACTCGGCCGCCGGCCGGCTGCCGCCGACGGCGAGGACTTCGTCGCGGAAGCGGGCGCCGGTCTCGGGATCGAGCACGCCGTGCGCGTCGCGCCGTTCCTCGAACGCGGCGTAGGCATCCGCGGAGAGCACCTCGGCCCACTTGTAGCTGTAGTAGCCGGCCGCGTAGCCGCCGCCGAAAATGTGCGAGAAGCTGTTCGGGAAGCGATTCCAGGCCGGCGGCACCAGCACCGCGACCTCGCGCCGCACCTCGTCGAGGCGCGCCTGCGGCGCGCCGCCCTCGGCGTGGAGCCGCATGTCGAACAGCGCGAACTCGATCTGGCGCAGGATGTCGAGCCCGGAATGAAAGTTCTTCGCGGCGCGCATCTTGTCGAAGAGCGCGCGCGGCAGCGGCTCACCCGTGTCCACATGCGCGCTCATGCCCTGCACCACTTCCCATTCCCAGCAGAAGTTCTCCATGAACTGGCTCGGCAGCTCGACCGCGTCCCACTCGACGCCGCTGATGCCGGAGACGCCGAGGTCCTCGCAGCGAGTCAGCAGGTGGTGCATGCCGTGGCCGAACTCGTGGAACAGCGTCAGCACGTCGTCGTGCGTGAACAGCGCCGGCTTGCCGCCCACCGGGCGCGGGAAGTTGCACGCGAGGTAGGCGACCGGCGTCTGCAGCGCGGCGCCGCGCCGCCGCCGCCCGATCGCGTCGTCGAGCCACGCGCCGCCGCGCTTGGTCTCGCGCGCGTACAGGTCGGCGTAGAACTGCCCGAGCAGCGCGCCTTGCGCGTCGCGCAGCTCGAAGAATCGCACGTCCTCGTGCCAGGTCTCGGCCGCCGCCGGGACGACCTCGATGCGGTACAGGCGGCGCACCAGGTCGAACATGCCCGCCAGCACCTGCGGCTCCGGGAAATACTGGCGCACTTCCTGGTCGGAGAAGTCGTAGCGATGCGCGCGCAGCTTCTCCGACGCGAACGCGATGTCCCAGGACTCGAGGTGCGCGATCTTCAGCCGTTCCCCGGAAAATTGCTTCAATTCCTCCAGGTCGCGTTCCGCGAACGGGCGCGCGCGGCGCGCCAGGTCGCGCAGGAATTCGAGCACCTGCGCGGGCGTGTCCGCCATCTTCGGCACCAGCGAAAGCTCGGCGAAGCTCGCGTAGCCGAGCAGCCGGGCCGTCTCCGCGCGCAGCTCCAGGATGCGCGCGATGACCGGGGTGTTGTCGAGCGCGGGCGGTCCGAACTCCGAGGCGCGCGTGGCACTGGCGCGGTACATGCGCTCGCGCAGGGCGCGGTCCTCGGCGTGCTGCATCACGGGGAGGTAGCTGGGCGCATGCAGCGTCAGCTTGAAGCCCTCGCGGCCCTCCGCCCGCGCGGCTTCGCGCGCGGCCGTGCGCACGTCCTCCGGGACGCCGGCGAGCTCGGCCTCGCCCGCATAGTGGGCGAAGGCGTTGGTGGCATCCAGCACGTTCTCGGAGAACTTGGCGCCGAGCCGGGCAAGCTCCTCCTGGATCGCCGCGAAGCGCGCTTTCTGCTGCGGCGGCAGCTCCGCGCCGGAGAGGCGGAAATCGCGCAAGGCGTTCTCGACGATCCGCCTTCTCGCCGGCGAGAGGGACTCATACTCCCTCGACGCCCTGAGCTGCTTGTACTTCTCGAACAGCCGCGCGTTGTGCCCGAGCTCGGTCCAGAACTGCGTCAGCTTTGGCAGGCTGGCGTTGTAGGCCTCGCGCAGCGCCGGCGAATCCATCACGCCGTGCAGGTGCGCGATCTGTCCCCAGCCGCGGCCGAGGCGCTCGGTCGCGTCCTCGAGCGGCGCGACGAACGTTTCCCACGCCGGCGGCGCGCTTTCGGCCGCTCGCACTGCGGCGCGCGCGTCAGCGAGGAGCGCATCCATGGCAGGGCCGACGTGCTCCGGGCGAATGTCCCGGAAGCGCGGCAGGCCCGAAAAATCGAGTAGCGGGTTATCCAAGCGAAAGCTCCGCGGCTCTAACGGTGTTCACGATAAGCATGGCGACGGTCATCGGTCCGACGCCGCCCGGCACCGGCGTAAGCCATCCCGCGACGTTACGCACTGCCGCGTCGACGTCGCCGGCGAGGCCGCCGCCCGGCAGGCGGTTGATGCCGACGTCTATGACGCAGGCGCCCGGCTTCACCATCGCCGGGGTGATCAGCCCCGGCCGGCCGGCCGCGGCCACCAGGACATCGGCCCCACGCGTCACCGCCGCCAGATCGGGCGTCTTCGAATGGCAGATGGTGACGGTGGCATCCCTTTGCAAGAGCAGCAGCGCGAGCGGCTTGCCGACGATCGTCGAGCGCCCGACGATCACGGCATGGCGCCCGGCGAGCGGCACCTCGGCGTGCTCCAGCAGCCGCAGCACGCCCGCGGGAGTCCCGGGCACGAACCCCGGGCGGCCCTGCAAGAGCGCTCCCAGGTTCGCTGCGTGAAACCCGTCGACGTCCTTCGACGGCGATACCTCGGCGAGGACCCGGCCGCCGTCCAGCCCGAGCGGCAAGGGCAGCTGCACCACGATGCCGTGCACGGCGGCGTCCGCGTTGAGCCGCGCGATACGGGCCCGCAGCTCCGTTTCCGACGCCGTCGCGGGGAATTCATGCACTTCGGAGCGCACGCCCGCGTCCTCGCAGGCGCGCGCCTTGTTGCGCACGTAGACGCGCGAGGCGGGGTCGTCGCCGGCGAGAATCGCGGCGAGGCCCGGCCGCGTCCCGCGCGCCGCGAGCGCGGCGATCCTCGCCTGGAGCGAGGCCCGCGTCGCCGCGGCAAGCGATTTTCCGTCGATCAGTTGCGCGAGCATGGCATACTATAAATTACCCCGCGAGCCACCCCGTCCAGCGCCCGAGGCCACAAGCCAAAGCCCGGAGGAAGCCATGTCCGCCGTTCCCCAGCAGCCCGCCGCAAACGACCCCGACAACCTCGAGACGCAGGAATGGCTCGACGCGCTCGAAGCCGTGCTCGAGCGCGAAGGCCCCGAGCGCGCGCACTTCCTGCTCGAGAAGCTGATCGAGAAGGCGCGTACCTCCGGCGCCTACCTGCCGTATTCGCCTTACACGCCGTATGTCAACACGATCCCGCCCCAGCTCGAGGAGCGCTCGCCGGGCGACTACACGCTCGAGGAGCGCATTCGCTCCTACTGCCGCTGGAACGCGATGGTGATGGTGGCGCGCGCCAACAAGAACGACGACGAGCTCGGCGGCCACATCGCGAGCTTCGCCTCGGTCGGGACGCTGTTCGGCATCGGGCAGCATCACTTCTGGCACGCACCGCACGAAGGGCACGGCGGCGACCTGGTGTATTTCCAGGGACACTCCTCGCCCGGGATCTACGCGCGCGGGCTGCTCGAGGGCCGGTTCACCGAGGAACAGCTGCACAATTTCCGCCGCGAGGTCGACGGCAAGGGCGTGTCCTCGTACCCGCATCCCTGGCTGATGCCGGACTACTGGCAGTTCCCCACGGTGTCCATGGGGCTGGGGCCGATCCAGGGAATCTACATGGCGCGCTTCCTCAAGTACCTGCAGGCGAGGGGGCTGGCGCAGACCGATAACCGCAAGGTCTGGGTGTTCTGCGGCGACGGCGAGATGGACGAGCCGGAGTCGATGGGCGCGATCGGCATGGCGGCGCGCGAGAAGCTCGACAACCTGATCTTCATCATCAACTGCAACCTGCAGCGGCTCGACGGCCCGGTGCGCGGCAACGGCAAGATCATCCAGGAGCTCGAGGGCGACTTCCGCGGCGCCGGCTGGAACGTGATCAAGCTGATCTGGGGCGCGTATTGGGACCCGCTGCTCGCGCGCGACACCGAGGGGCTGCTGCGGCAGGTCATGGAGGACACGGTCGACGGCGAGTACCAGAACTACAAGGCGAACGACGGCGCCTTCGTGCGCAAGTACTTCTTCGGCAAGCACCCCAAGGTGCTGGAGATGGTCTCGCGCATGAGCGACGAGGACGTCTGGCGCCTGAACCGCGGCGGCCACGACCCGCACAAGATCTACGCCGCGTACTCCGCGGCGGTGAAGCACAAGGGCCAGCCGACCGTGATCCTCGCCAAGACCATCAAGGGCTACGGCCTCGGCAAGCAGGGGCAGGCGAAGAACCCGACGCACCAGCTGAAGAAGGTCGACATCGCAACCATCCGCGAGATGCGCGACCGCTTCAACATCCCGATCCCGGACGACCAGCTCGAGAAGCTGCCGTTCTACATCCCGCCCGCCGACTCCGCCGAGATGAAGTACCTTCACGAGCGGCGCCAGGCCCTCGGCGGCTTCCTGCCGTGGCGGCGCAGGAAGGTCGACTCGCCGCCGGCGGTGCCGCCGCTTTCGGCGTTCGACGCGGTGCTCAAGGGCTCGGGCGAGGGGCGCGAGATCTCGACCACGATGGCGTTCGTGCGCCTGCTCACCGCGCTGACGCGCGACAAGGAGATCGGCAAGCGCATCGTGCCGATCGTGCCGGACGAGGCGCGCACCTTCGGCATGGAGGGGATGTTCCGGCAGCTCGGCATCTTCGCGCCCGAGGGCCAGAAGTACGAGCCGGTGGACCGCGACCAGGTGATGTACTACCGCGAGGACAAGGCCGGCCAGATCCTGGAGGAAGGCATCAACGAGCCGGGCGCAATGTCGTCGTGGATCGCAGCCGCGACCTCGTACAGCCATTCCAACCAGGTGCTGGTGCCGTTCTACATCTTCTACTCGATGTTCGGCATGCAGCGGATCGGCGACCTGGCCTGGTCGGCTGCCGACCAGCGCGCGCGCGGCTTCCTGCTCGGCGCCACCGCCGGGCGCACGACCCTGAACGGCGAAGGCCTGCAGCACGAGGACGGGCATTCGCACGTGATCTCGTCGGTGATCCCGAATTGCGTCTCCTACGACCCGACCTACGGCTACGAGCTCGCGGTGATCGTGCACGACGGGCTGCGCCGCATGGTCGGCGAGCAGCAGGACGTGTACTACTACATCACCCTGATGAACGAGAACTACGTCCACCCGGCGATGCCGGAGGGCGCGGAGCCGGGGATCCTGAAGGGACTTTATCTGCTCAGGACCTCGAAATTGAAATCGAAGCCCTCCGTCCAGTTGCTGGGCAGCGGCACGATCCTGCGCGAGGTCGAAGCCGCCGCCGAGCTGCTGGAGAAGGATTGGGGCGTGGCGGCAGACGTGTGGAGCGCGACCAGCTTCACCGAGCTGCGGCGCGACGGCCTCGCCGCCGAGCGCTGGAACATGCTGCACCCCGAGGAGAAGCCGCGCGTGCCCTACGTCGCGCAATGCCTGGAGAAGCGCGCCGGCCCGATCGTCGCCGCCAGCGACTACATCAAGACCTTTGCCGACCAGGTCCGGCCGTTCGTGCCGCGCGACCGCCTCTACCGCGTGCTCGGCACCGACGGCTTCGGGCGCTCCGATTCGCGCGCGCAGCTGCGCCACTTCTTCGAGGTGAACCGCTACTTCGTCGCCCTCGCCGCGCTCAAGGCGCTGGCCGACACGGGCGAGGGCAAGGCGAAGACCGTCAGCGAGGCGATCCGGAAGTACGGCATCGACCCCGACAAGGCCGATCCCGTCTCCGCATGAAGGACGTCCTCGTTCCGGACATCGGCGACTTCAAGGACGTCGAGGTGATCGAGGTCCTGGTGAAGCCGGGCGACGCGGTGGCGCGCGAGCAGTCGCTGATCACGGTCGAGTCCGACAAGGCCTCGATGGAGATCCCCTCGCCGGAACAAGGCGTGGTGAAGGAGCTCAAGGTCAAGGTCGGCGACAAGGTTTCGGAGGGATCGCTGCTGCTCAGGCTGGAGGCGGACGGAGCGGCCGGCGCGGCGCCGAAGGAAGATCCGGCGCCGCAGCAGGAAGCGAAAGCCGCGCCCGCGCCGGAGCCGCGGGCGGCGCCGCAGCCCGCGGCGCCCCGGGCCGCCTTACCGGCGGCCGCCTCGCTTGCGCGCGCCGAGCCGGTGCCGATGGAGCCGAAGGAGGCGCTCGTCTCGCTGCCGCACGCGAGTCCGTCGGTCCGGAAATTCGCGCGCGAACTGGGCGTGGACCTCGGCAAGGTCCGCGGCGGCGGGCCGAAGGGCCGCATCCTGCACGAGGACGTGCAGGCGTTCGTCAAGGGCGTGATGCGCGGCGCGGCGCCGGCCGCGCCGGCGGGGAAGGGCGGGGCGCTGCCGTTCAATCTCCCGCCCTGGCCGGAAGTCGATTTCGCCAAGTTCGGCCCGGTCGAATCGAAGCCGCTTTCGCGCATCCAGAAGCTGTCCGGGCCCTACCTGCACCGGAACTGGATCTCGATTCCGCACGTCACCCAGTGCGACGACGCGGACATTACCGACCTGGAGGCGTTCCGCAAGAGCCAGACGGTCGAGACCGAGAAGCGCGGCTTCAAGCTGACCATGCTCGCCTTCATGATCAAGGCCTGCGTCACCGCGCTGCGCCAGTTCCCGCAGTTCAACGCCTCGCTCGACAAGTCGGGTGAGAGCCTGATCGTGAAGAAGTACTACCACATCGGCGTCGCGGTCGACACGCCGGGCGGGCTGGTGGTGCCGGTGGTGCGCGACGCGGATCGCAAGGGCGTGTTCGACCTGGCGCACGAGCTGGCGGAGATTTCCAAGCTGGCGCGCGACGGCAAGCTGAAGCCGGGCGACATGCAGGGCGGCACGTTCTCGATCTCAAGCCTGGGCGGCATCGGCGGCAGCTACTTCACGCCGATCATCAACGCCCCGGAATTGGCCATCCTGGGCGTCTCGCGCGCCGCCATTCGGCCGGTCTGGAACGGCAAGGAGTTCGCGCCGCGGCTGATGCTGCCGCTGTCGCTGTCCTACGACCACCGCGTGATCGACGGCGCGCTCGCGGCGCGCTTCGTCGTCTATCTCACCAACGTGCTGTCCGACATCCGCCGTACCTTGCTGTAGATGGCGACGATAGAAGTAAAGGTCCCCGACATCGGCGACTTCAAGGACGTCGAGGTGATCGAGGTCCTGGTGAAGCCCGGCGACGCGGTGGAGCGCGAGCAGTCGCTGATCACCGTAGAGTCCGACAAGGCCTCGATGGAGATCCCGTCGCCGGGCAAGGGCGTGGTGAAGGCGCTCGCGGTCAAGCTCGGCTCCAAGGTTTCGGAAGGCAGCGTGATCCTTACTCTGGAATCTTCCGATTCGAGGCCAGAGGAGAAAAAGCAGGCCGAAGCGAAGCAGGAGGCTCGGAGACCGGAGCCGGCTCCCGCGGTCGCGTCGGCCGGGGGCTTCGACTGCGACATGCTGGTGCTCGGCTCGGGGCCCGGCGGCTACTCGGCCGCGTTCCGCGCCGCCGACCTGGGCATGAAGACCATCCTGGTCGAGCGCTATCCGGTGCTCGGCGGCGTCTGTCTCAACGTCGGCTGCATCCCTTCGAAGGCGCTGCTGCACACGGCGGCAGTCATGGACGCCGCGGCGGCGCTCGCCGACCACGGCGTCAGCTTCGGCGCGCCGAAGCTCGAGCTCGACAAGCTGCGCCAGTTCAAGGACAAGGTCATCGGCAAGCTCACCGGCGGCCTCGCCTCGATGGCGAAGCTGCGCAAGGTGACCGTAGTCGAGGGTTTGGGTACTTTTGCAGGTCCGAATCAGTTGAAGGTAAAGGCGAAACAGGGCGAAAGGACGCTTACTTTCGCCAACGCGATCATCGCCGCGGGCTCGCAGGCGGCCAAGCTGCCGTTCCTGCCCGAGGACCCGCGCATCGTCGACTCTACCGGCGCGCTGGAGCTGCGCGCGCTGCCGAAGAAGCTGCTGGTGATCGGCGGCGGCATCATCGGACTGGAGATGGGGACGGTGTACTCCACGCTCGGCGCGCGCCTCGACGTCGTCGAGATGCTGGACGGCCTCATGCTCGGCGCCGACCGGGACCTGGTCGCGGCGTGGCAGAAGTTCAACGCCCGGCGCTTCGACCATGTCTTGCTGAAGACGAAGACGGTGAAGGCGGAGGCGGCGCGCGAAGGCATCAAGGTCTGGTTCGAGGGCGAGAAGGCGCCGAAGGAGCCGCAGTTGTACGACATGGTGCTGGTCTCGGTGGGCCGCTCGCCGAACGGCCGCAAGATCGGCGCCGAGCAGGCGGGCGTCAAGGTGGACGACCGCGGCTTCATCGCCACCGACTCGCAGATGCGCACCAACGTGCCCCACATCTACGCGATCGGCGACGTCGCGCGCAACCCCATGCTCGCGCACAAGGCGGTGCATGAAGGGCACGTCGCGGCGGAAGCCGCGGCGGGCCACAAGGCGCACTTCGACGCGCGGGTGGTGCCGTCGGTCGCCTACACCGATCCCGAGATCGCCTGGGTCGGGCTGACCGAGGACGAGGCGAAGAAGTCCGGCACGGCGGTCGGCGCGGCGAAGTTCCCGTGGGCGGCGTCCGGCCGCGCCATCGCCAATGGGCGCGACGAGGGGTTCACCAAGCTCGTGTTCGATGCCGGCTCGCACCGCGTCCTCGGCGCGGGGATCGTCGGCACCGGGGCGGGCGACCTGATCAGCGAGCTCGCCCTCGCCGTGGAAATGGGGGCCGACGCCACCGACATCGGCAGGACCATCCATCCCCACCCGACGACGAGCGAGTCGGTCGGCATGGCGGCCGAGCTGTTCGAGGGCGTCTGCACCGACCTGCCGCCGGTGCACAGGAAATGACGCAGGACGAGCTCAAGCGGCAGGTTGCCGAAGCCGCGCTCGCTCACGTCGTGGAGGATGCGGTGGTGGGAGTCGGGTCCGGCTCGACGGTCTTCGCTTTCATTGAATTGCTTCAAAAAGTGAAGAACAAGATCGATGGCGCCGTGGCCGCCTCGGAAGCGAGCGCCGCCAGGCTGCGGAGTCTCGGCATCCGCTTGGTCGACCTGAACAGCGTCTCGGAGCTGCCGGTGTACATCGACGGCGCCGACGAGGTCACCCAGCACCTGCACATGGTGAAGGGCGGCGGCGGCGCGCTCACGCGCGAGAAGATCGTGGCCGCCGTGGCGAAGAAGTTCGTCTGCATCGCGGACGCCTCCAAGCTGGTCCCGGTGCTCGGCAAGTTTCCGCTGCCGCTCGAGGTGATCCCGATGGCGCGCAGCCACGTCGGGCGCGAGATGCTCAGGCGCGGCGCGCAGCCTGAGCTGCGCGAGGGCTTCCAGACGGACAACGGCAATCTCATCATCGACTGCCGCGGGCTGACGATTCTCGATCCGCCTGCACTCGAGGCAGACCTCGATGGCATCGCCGGCGTGGTGACCAACGGCATCTTCGCGCGCCGCGGCGCCGACGTGCTCCTGCTCGGAACCCCGGACGGGATCAGGACCTACGGCGGCTAGGGCCCGGGGTCAGCCCTGCTTGAGGACGTGATTGATGACCTCGGCGAGCTGGTTCTTGCTGTAAGGCAGCAGCGGCAGGGCCGCGCCGCTGAAGGTGATCGCGTCGAGATCGCCCGCTTCGCGCGACTCGACCAGGTGCAGGTCCTCCAGCTCCTTCAGCCACTCGTCGATCAGCTGGTCCGGGAAGCGGCGCAGCCGCCCGCGGAGCACCTCGATATGCCCGCCGACCTCGACCAGCGCGAGCAGGCGCCGGTAGTCGTTGGGGAAATCGATCTCGAGGGGAAAGTCGCCCGCGCCGACCTCGCCCGCCGACAGGGTTTCCTGCCCCGCGGCGGTGAGAACGTAGACCCTCGGCCGGGACATGGGCCGGGATTATGCCCGGCGGCCCGCCGGCGGGGCTTCCCTGACGTTATTTGACGTTACTTGGCCGGCGGGACGTAGCCGGAAGCTACGTCTGCGCCCTCGCCGAAGAAGTGCTTTTCCATCTGCTCGGCGAGGTACTTGCGCGCCTTGGGATCGGCGAGGTTGAGCCGGTTCTCGTTGACCAGCATCGTCTGGTGGCGCAGCCACTGTTGCCAGGCTTCCTTCGACACGTTCTCGAAGATGCGCTTGCCGAGCGGGCCGGGGTAGGGAGGGAAATCGAGCCCTTCGGCCTCGCGGCCGAGCTTGACGCATTGGACGGTTCTGGCCATGGATCAGGGACGCTTGACGAAGATCTTGGAGCCTCGCTTCCAATTATAGAGCGCCTGGCGCCGCTCGGGCAGCAGCGAAACGCCGCCCTCCTTGAAGCCTTGCGCGACGAACCAGTGCTGCGCGCGCGTGGTGAGCGCGAACAGTCGCCGTAGCCCCGTCTGCCTGGCGCGCAGCTCGCATTCGCGCAGCAGCCGGTCGCCGTAGCCCGCGTCGCGGTACTCGGGCGCCACCGCGAGGCAGGCGAGCTCGGCGCTCTTGTCGGCGGCGAAGGGGTAGAGCGCGGCGCAGCCGAGGATGGCGCCGTCGTGCTCGACCACCAGGAAGTTCCCGATCTCGGCTTCCAGCAGCTCGCGGCTGCGCTTGACGAGCGTGCCGTCGGCCTCCAGCGGCTCGATCAGCGCGAGGATGCCCCCGACGTCCTCGATGCGGGCCGGCCGCAGGCGCTCTACCGGGTCGGCGGTGATCATGGTGCCGACCCCCGAGTGGGTGAAGAGCTCGAGCAAGGTCGCGCCCTCGGCGCGGCGCGACACCAGGTGCGCCCGCGCCACGCCGCCGCGCACCGCGGCGAGCGCATGCTCGAGCGCGCGCGCGGTCGGCGCGGGAAGGTCCTTGTTCGCGCCGAGCGCCTCGGCCTCCCGCGCCGTCAGCTCGGAAAGGATCTGCCCGCGCCGGCCGGTCGGCAGCTGATCGACGTAGAGCATCAGCTTGTCCGCCTTCAGCGCGCGCGCGACGCTGCCCGCGACGTCCTCCCAGGCAAGATTGAACACCTCGCCGGTGGGCGAGTAGCCCAGGTGCGGCACAAGCACCACCTCCCCCGCCTCGAGACGGCGCGCGATCGCGACGGCGTCGACCTTGCGCACGACGCCGGTGAACTGGAAGTCGGTTCCGTCGAGGACGCCGAGGGGCCGCGCCGCGATGAAATTGCCCGAGGCAACGCGAATCTGCGCGCCCGCCATGGGCGAGCTGGGCAGGCCTTGCGACAGCAGCGCCTCGATCTCCACGCGCAGCACGCCGGCCGCCTGCTTCACCGCGACCAGCGATTGCGCGTCGGTGACGCGCAGGCCCTTCACGTACCTCGAGCGATGCCGCTTCGCGCGCAGCTCGGCCTCGATCTGGGGCCGCGCGCCGTGCACCAGCACCAGGCGGATGCCGAGCGCCGCGAGCAGGTTGAGGTCGTGCACCAGCCGCACGAAGCGCGCGCGCTCGGCGACCTGCTCGCCGCCGAAGCCGAACACGAAGGCGCGGCCGCGGAAGGCGTGCACATACGGCGCCGCCTGGCGGAACCAGCGTACGAACGCCTCCGGATGCGGCAGCGTGCCCACGGGCCCGCTACGTTACTAGAAATCGCCTGCCAGCGCGTTCAGCGCCGCCAGCGCGGCAAGCGCTGCGGTCTCGGTGCGCAGCACGCGCGGCCCGAGCCGCACGCGCACGAAGTCCGCGGCGACCAGCCTGGACTCTTCGTCGTCGCTGAAGCCGCCTTCCGGGCCGGCCGCGAGCACGATCGGCGGCCTCGCCTGGTCGGCGAGACGCGCCGAGCCGCCGGGCGAGAGCAGGATCCTGGCGCCCTCGCCCTCGGGCCGGTAGCGCGCGAGCGGCAGAGGCTCGCGGATCTCGGGGAGCGTGTTGCGGCCGCACTGCTCGCAGGCGGCGACGGCGACCCGTCGCCAGTGCGCCAGCTTCTTCGCCTCGCGCGCGGCGTCGAGGCGCACGACGGACTTCTCCGCCAGCACCGGCTGGATCGCGGCGACCCCGAGCTCGACCGCCTTCTGGACCGTGAAATCCATGCGGTCGCCGCCGGACACGCCCTGCACCAGGGTCGCGCCGAGCGGTGACTCGCGCTCGAGCGCGCGCCTGGCGCCGATCTCGGCGAGCACGCGGCCGCGCCCGGGCATGAAGAGGCGCGCCTCGAACTCGCCGCCGCGCCCGTCGAACAGCACCGCCGCGTCGCCTTCGCGCAGCCGCAGGACGCGCGCCACGTGATGCGCCTGCTCCTCGGCAAGCGCCACTCGCGCGCCCTGGCGCAGCTCGGCGGCGAGGTACAGCCGCGGCACCCGTCCCGGGCGTTCCCTCACGGCGCGGTCGGGGCGGCTAGCGGGTGCAGGCCCAAGCGATCGCGGTGCACTCGCCGCCGCCGTTCTGCCCGGAACAGCGCCTGAGCGCACGCGTCTCGGCTTCGGCGCGCGTCGCGCCGGAGCCGACGCCGATCGCCTTCTTGCCGTCCGCGAGCGCGCCGCAGCCGTTCTTGAACTTGTGCACCACCTCGCACTTCGCGTCGCCGCATTGCTTCAGCGCTTCCACGTAGGCGTCGCGCGCCCGCGCGAAGTCATGGCTCACGCCCCAGGTCTGCGTGGCGCGGTGGTAGGCGATGGCGCCGAAGCGGTTCGGCGTCGCCGAGCGCTTCGCCGCGTCGGCCGCCAGCGGAACAAGCCCGAGCAGCAGTACGGCCCAGAATCTCATGGCGCTACATGGTGGCGCCGAGCACCCAGGGCGCGAACTCGTCCTCGCCGTAGCCGAAGAGCTCCGACTTCGTCTTCTTGCCCGACGCGGTCTCGAGGATCATGGCGAAGAAGCGCGCGCCGGCTTCGGCGATGCTCTCCTTGCCGTCGACGATGGTGCCGCAGTTGATGTCCATGTCCTCTTCCTGGTGCTCGAAGAGCGCGGTGTTGGTGGCGAGCTTGAGCGAGGGCGCAGGCTTGCAGCCGTAGGCCGAGCCGCGGCCGGTGGTAAAGCAGATCAGGTTGGCGCCGCCCGCGACCTGGCCGGTCGCCGAGACCGGGTCGTATCCGGGCGTGTCCATGTAGACGAATCCCTTCGCCGTGACCGGCTCGGCGTACTCGTAGACGTCGACCAGGTCGGTGGTTCCGCCCTTCGCCACCGCGCCGAGCGACTTCTCGAGGATGGTGGTGAGGCCGCCCGCCTTGTTGCCGGGCGAGGGGTTGTTGTTCATCTCGTTGCCGTTGCGCCGCGTGTAGTCCTCCCACCAGCGGATGCGCGCGAGCAGCTTTTCGCCCACCGCTTTCGACACCGCGCGCCAGGTGAGCAGGTGCTCGGCGCCGTAGATCTCCGGGGTCTCGGAGAGGATCGCCGTGCCGCCGTGGCGCACCAGCAGATCCACCGCCGCGCCGAGCGCGGGGTTGGCGCTGATGCCGGAGTAGCCGTCGGAGCCGCCGCACTGCAGCCCGAGCGTGAGATGGCTCGCGGGAACCGTCTCCCGCCCCGCCTTGTCCGCCTCGGGCAGCAGCGCCTCGATCCGCGCGATGCCCTCGCGGATCGCCTTCGAGGTGCCGCCCTTCTCCTGGATGGTAAAGGCGTGCAGCTTGTCGTGGCGCTTCAGCTGCTGCGCCGCGAGCAGGCCGTTGATCTGGTTCGCCTCGCAGCCGAGCCCGATCACCTGCACCGCAAAGAAGTTCGGGTGCCGCGCGTAGCCCGCCATGGTGCGGCGGAGCACGTCCATCGCCTCGCCTTCGGAGGCCATGCCGCAGCCGGACTTGTGCGTGAGGGCCACCACGCCGTCCACGTTCGGGAATTTTTCCAGCCGGTTCCTGAAGTGATCCGCGACGGCGCGGGCGACGGTAGCCGAGCAGTTGACGCTCGTGAGTATGCCGACGTAGTTGCGTGTCGCGACGCGGCCGTCCGGGCGAACGATCCCGCGGAAGGTCGCGGGCTCGTCGAAATATTCGGTTTTGGAGGAACCCTGAGAAAACGCGTAATCCCTCTCGAAATTCCCCATTCCCAGGTTGTGCACGTGCACGTGCTCGCCCGGGCGAATGTCCCTGGTGGCGAAGCCGATGATCTGACTGTAGCGCCGCACCGGCGCGCCGGCCCTGATCTCGCGCACCGCGACCTTGTGCCCGGCAGGCACGCGCGCGGCCACGGCGACGTTGCCTTCCTTGACGAGCGTGGTGCCCGCGGCGAGCTCGACGCGCGCGATGACCACGTCGTCGGCGGCATTGAGGCGGATGGTGAGGTCGGCGGCCTGCAGCATGGCGGATTCCTCCTGAGGAAAGCCGATTCTAAGGCGTTGCGCAGGGCGCGGAAAAGCCGGACGATGGGGCATGCTGCGCGTTTTCGCCCTGCCCCGGCCGTTGATCTGAACTACCGCTCGCCGAGCGCCGCCTTCACGATCCCCGAGCGGTCCACTCCGAAATGCGCGCGCAGCGCCGCGCGCGTATCGCTGCAGCCGAAGCCGTCGGTGCCCAGCGTCACGTAGCGGCCCGGCACCCATTCGCGGATCAGGTCCGCAAGCGCGCTCACGTAGTCGCTCGCGCCGACCACGGTGCCCTCGCCGCCCTCGAGGCACTGCGTCACCCAGGGCCTTCGCGACGTCCGGCCGTCGCGCCGCAGCTCGGAGTAGCTCGTCACCGACCAGACCTCGGCCGCGACGCCGTGCTCGGCCTCGAGGATGTCCGCGGCGGCAAGCGCCTCGCGCAGGATGGTCCCCGACCCCAGCAGCCGGACTGATTTCCGGCCCCGCCCCCCGGCGCGCACACGATGCATGCCCTTCAGGATCCCTTCGCGCGCGCCTTCGGGCATCGGCGGCTGCGCGTAATTCTCGTTCATCACCGTGACGTAGTAGAAGACGTCTTCCTGCTCCTGCAGCATCCGCCGCATGCCGTCCTGCAGGATCACCGCCAGCTCATACCCGTAGCAGGGGTCGTAGGCGACGCAATTGGGGATGGTCGCCGCGGCGAGATGGCTCGAGCCGTCCTGGTGCTGCAATCCTTCGCCGGCCAGCGTGGTGCGCCCCGCGGTCGCGCCGACGAGGAAGCCGCGCGCGCGCGAATCGGCCGCCGCCCAGGCGAGGTCGCCCACGCGCTGGAAGCCGAACATCGAATAGAACGTATAGAAGGGCAGCATCGGCACGCCATGCGTGCTGTAGCTCGTCGCCGCCGCGATCCAGGTGGACAGCGCCCCGGCCTCGGTAATGCCCTCCTCGAGGATCTGGCCGTCGCGCGCCTCCTTGTAGTAGAGGAGCTCCTCGCGGTCCTCGGGCTCGTACAGCTGCCCGAAGGGCGAGTAGATGGCGACCTGGCGGAACAGCGACTGCATGCCGAACGTGCGCGCCTCGTCGGCGACGATGGGCACGATATGGGGCCCCAGCTCGGGATCCTTCAGCAGCTGCGCCAGGATCTGCACGTACGCCATCGTGGTGGACTGCTCGCGCCCCTGCGAGCCGTCGAGCGCCTTGCCGAATACCTCCGGCGGCGCAAGCTTCGGCGCCTCGGCGCGCCGCTCGGGGAGGAAGCCGCCCAGGCGCTCGCGCCGCGAGAGGAGGTAGCGCATTTCCGGCGATTCGGGCGACGGCTTGTAGAACTTCAGGCCCGTCACCTCCTCGTCGGAGAGCGGCAGCGAGAAGCGGTCGCGGAACGCCTTCAGCGCCTCGTCGTCGAGCTTCTTCTGCTGGTGCGTGCCCATCTTGCCCTGGCCCCAGGTGCCCATGCCATAGCCCTTCTTGGTCTGGGCGAGGATCACCGTGGGCTGGCCCTTGTGCTGCGTAGCCGCGTGATATGCGGCATAGATCTTCACCGGGTCATGGCCGCCGCGCTTCAGGCGGTCGATATCGTCGTCGGTGAGCTCCGCCACCAGCGCCTGGAGCTCGGGGTACTTGTTGAAGAAGTGCTCGCGGTTGAAGCGCCCGTCGGTGGCGGCGTAGGTCTGGAACTCGCCGTCCACCGTCTCGTGCAGCCGCCGCAGGATCACGCCCTCGCGGTCGCGAGCGAACAGGGGGTCCCAGTCGCTGCCCCAGATGAGCTTGATCACGTTCCAGCCGGCGCCGGCGAACAGGCCCTCCAGCTCCTGGATGATCGAGCCGTTGCCCCGCACCGGCCCGTCCAGGCGCTGCAGGTTGCAGTTGACGACGAACACCAGATTGTCCAGCCCCTCGCGCGCGGCGATCGAGAGGCCCGCGAGCGACTCCGGCTCGTCCATCTCGCCGTCGCCGGGGAACGCCCACACCTTGCGCCCGCCGGTCTTCAGGATGCCGCGATGCTCGAGGTAACGCATGAAGCGCGCCTGGTAGATCGCGTTGAGCGGCCCGAGGCCCATCGAGCCCGTCGGGAACTGCCAGAACGCCGGCATCAGCCACGGATGCGGGTACGAGGACAGGCCCTTGCCCGAGGTCTCGCGCCGGTAGCGGTCGAGCTGCGCCTCGGCGAGCCGCCCCTCCAGGTAGGCGCGCGCGTACACGCCGGGCGCCGAGTGCGGCTGGAAATACACCAGGTCCGCGCCGCCCGGCGCGGCATGGCCGCGGAAGAAGTGGTTGAAGCCGACCTCGAACAGGTCCGCCGCCGAGGCAAAGCTCGCGATATGCCCGCCGAGCTCGGCGTGGGCGCGGTTGGCGCGCACCACCATGGCGAGCGCGTTCCAGCGGATGATCGAGGCGAGGCGCTGCTCGATGGTGAAGTCGCCGGGAAACGGCGGCTGCTGGTGCGGCCAGATGGTGTTGCAGTAGGGCGTGTTGAAGCGGGCCCGCGTCTGCACGTCGAGCGCGCCGGCGTGCTCGGTGAGCCGCCCGATGACGTAGCGCGCGCGATCCTTGCCCGAGCTCGCGACGAGCGCATCGAGCGCTTCGAGCCACTCGCGCGTCTCGGCGGGATCGGCGTCCAGCGACTCGCCGCCGAGAAGCCTTGCGATGTCGGAGACGCTTGTCATCCCCCTGCGCGCATTCTAGCGGACGAGGCTCGGCGGCCCGGGCGCTAGCGGCGGGAGAGGGCGGCCGCCTGCCGCAGCGCTTCCAGCATGCTGCGTTCGTCGGCCTTGCCGGTGCCGGCGATGTCGAAGGCGGTGCCGTGATCGACCGAGGTGCGCACGATCGGCAGGCCGGCGGTGACGTTGACCCCGTACTCGAGGCCGAGCGCCTTGACCGGGCCGTGGCCCTGGTCGTGGTACATGGCGACCACCAGCTCGTAGTCGCCGCGCGCGGCGAGATAGAAGAGGCTGTCCGCGGGCAGCGGGCCGTCCACCTTCCAGCCCCGGGCCCGCGCCGCGGCGATCGCCGGGGCAATCTTGGTTTCCTCCTCGCCGCGACCGAAGAGGCCGCCCTCGCCGGCGTGGGGGTTGACGCCGCAGACGCCGATGCGGGGCTCGGTCCCGGTCGCGCGCAGCAGCAGCTCGCGGCCGCGCGCGAGGGTGCGCTCGACCAGGGGCGCATCGATCCGGGCGATGGACTCGATCAGTCCCATGTGCGCGGTGACGTGGATCACCTTGAGCCGCGGCGAGATCAGCATCAACGACACCTCGGGCGTCCCGGTCAGCTCGGCGAGCAGCTCGGTGTGGCCCGGATAGCGGTGACCGGCCGCGTTCAGCGCCTCCTTGCTGATCGGCGCGGTGCAGATGGCGTCGATCGCGCCCTCCTGCGCGAGCCGCACCGCGCGCTCGATGTAGCGGTACGCCGCCTCGCCCGCGGTGCGCGATACCTGTCCGAAGGGAAGGTCCTCCGGGACCCCGCCCAGGTCGATGCAATCGAATTCGGGCCGGCGGCCGACGATCGCCGCCGCCTTGCGCAGCCGCTTCAGATCGCCGATGACCATCGGCCGGCAGATGGCCGCGACCTCCGCGTGCGCCAGCGCCTTGGCGATCACCTCCGGCCCCACGCCGGCGGCGTCGCCCATGGTGATGCCGACCCGCGGCAGCCCGCTCAGTGGTTGTCCCTGGGAACGAACGATCCGGATTTGCCGGCGAGGAAATCGAGATCCGCGCCCTGGTCGGCCTGCAGCACGTGGTCGAAGTAGAGCTTCCAGTAGCCGCGCGCCAGCGGAGCCTTCGGTGCTTTCCAGCTCTGCCTTCTTTTCTTCAGTTCGGAAGAGGAGACAAGAAGGTTCAATCTGCGCTTGGCAACGTCGAGCTCGATCAGGTCGCCGTTCTGCACCAGCGCGAGCGTGCCGCCCGCCGCGGCCTCGGGCACGGCATGCAGCACCACGGTGCCGTAGGCAGTGCCGCTCATGCGCGCGTCCGAGATCCTCACCATGTCGGTGACGCCCTTCTTCAGCAGCTTCGGCGGCAGCGGCATGTTGCCCACCTCGGCCATGCCCGGATATCCTTTCGGACCGCAGTTCTTCAGCACCATGACCGACTTCTCGTCGATGTCGAGCGCCGGATCGCCGATGCGGCGGTGGAAATCCTCGATGCTCTCGAATACCACGGCCCGCCCGCGATGCTTGAGCAGCCTCGGCGTCGCCGCCGAGGGCTTGATGATGGCGCCGCCCGGGCAGAGGTTGCCGCGCAGCACGGCGATGCCGGTATTCTTCTTGAAAGGCCGCTTGAACGGCGTGATGACGTCCCGGTTCCAGCACGGCGCGTCCTTCACGTTCTCCCAGATCGACTTGCCGTTCACGGTGAGGGCGTTCCTGTGCAGGAGGCCGTTCGCGCCGAGCTCCCTCAGCACCGCAGGCAGCCCCCCCGCGTAGTAGAAGTCCTCCATCAGGTACTTGCCGGAGGGCATGAGGTTGACCAGCGTGTGCACGCCGCGCCCGAGGCGATCCCAGTCCGCGAGCTTCAGTTCGACGCCTATGCGGCGCGCGACCGCGATGAGGTGGATCACGGCGTTGGTTGAGCCGCCGATCGCGGCGTTGGCGCGGATCGCGTTCTCGAACGCCTGCCGGGTCAGTATCTTCGACAGGCAGATGTTCTCGCCCACCAGCTCGACGATGCGCCTGCCCGCCATGCGCGCGAGCACGTTGCGGCGCGCATCGACGGCCGGAATCGCGGCGTTGCCCGGCATCGCCACGCCTAGCGCCTCGACCATCGAGGCCATGGTCGAGGCCGTCCCCATCGTCATGCAGTGGCCGTGCGAGCGGTGCATGCAGGACTCGGCCTCGTGGAACTCCTCCAGCGTGATCTTGCCCGCGCGCAGGTCCTCCGACATCGACCAGACGTTGGTGCCCGAGCCGATGTCGGTGCCGCGGTACTTGCCCGAGAGCATCGGCCCGCCGGAGACGAACACCGTCGGCAGGTCGACGCTCGCGGCGCCCATCAGGATCGAGGGCGTGGTCTTGTCGCAGCCGCCGAGCAGCACCACGCCGTCGAGCGGATTGCCGCGGATCGACTCCTCG
>DATJXO010000077.1:0-2970 GCA_035500055.1 Burkholderiales bacterium
GTTCCGACCGCAGCAGAAGCGGGCGCGCGAGCACCAGAATCTGGTCTCCAAACTCGCCAGCGGCGATGAGGTGGTGACCAGCGGCGGGGTGCTCGGCAAGGTGGTCGAGGTCGGGGACACCTTCGTGACCCTGGAGGTCGCGGACGGCGTGCGCCTCAAGGTGCAGAAGGTGCAGATCACGCAGCTCATGCCCAAGGGCACGCTGAAGAGCGCCTGACGATGCTCGAATACGCCCGCTGGAAGTACGTCCTGATCGTGGTGGTGCTGCTGCTGGCGCTGCTGTTCGCGCTGCCGAACTTCTTCGGCGAGGACCCGGCGCTGCAGGTGGCCCGCAAGGACCACACCGCCATGGCGAGCGGGGGCCAGAAGCAGGTCGAGTCCTTCCTGGCCGAGCACAAACTGCCCTACAGCGCCAGCTACCTCGACAACGGCCACCTGATGGTCCGTTTCGCCAGCGTCGCCGACCAGCTGGCGGCGCGCGATGCGGTCAACGACAAGTTCCAGCAGGACCTGATCACGGCGCTGTCGTTCGCGCCGCGCACGCCGGCATTCCTGCGCGCGCTCGGCCTGCGGCCGATGCCCCTGGGGCTCGACCTGCGTGGCGGCCTGTATTTGCTGTACCAGGTCGACGTGAACGCCGCGGTGGGCCAGGCCCTCGAGGGCTACGCCCAGGATACGCGGCGCGCCCTGGCCACGGCCGGCATCCCCGTGAAGGACGTGGTGACCGTGCCGGGCGCCAACGCGCTGCGCATCGTGCTGCCGGCGGAGGCGGACGTGAAGGCGGCCCGCGCCGCGCTCAACACGGTGCTCAACGGCCTGACGGTGAGCACCGAGAGCCTGGCCAGCGGCTCGGCGATCCTCGCCACCCTGACGCCGGCGCAGGTGCGCGAGCGCCAGGACTATGCCATCCAGCAGAACATCACCACGCTGCGCAACCGCGTGAACGAGCTCGGCGTCTCCGAGCCGATCGTGCAGCGCCAGGGTGTCGACCGCATCAACGTGCAGCTGCCGGGCGTGCAGAACTCGGCCGAGGTCAAGAACACCCTGGGCCGGGTGGCGACCCTCGAGTTCCGCCTTGAGGACATGCAGAGCAACGTGGCTGAGGCGGTCGCCTCCGGGCGCGCGCCGCTCGGCTCCAAGCTGTACACCCACACGCGCTTCGGGCGCCCGGTGCTGCTCAAGCGCGAGGTGATCGCCACCGGCGACCAGCTGACCAACGCCACCAGCGGCAACGGCCAGGAAGGGCCCGTGGTCAACATCAAGCTCGACGCCCGCGCCGGCGACGCGATGCTCAAGACCACCCAGGCCAACCTCAACAAGCGCATGGCCGTGGTGCTGATCGAGAAACACCGCGAGGTCAGCGAGGTCGACGGCAAGAAGGTGACGCGCGATGTCACTGACGAGCAGGTCATCAACGATGCCACCATCCGTGGCGTTTTCAGCAACCAGTTCCAGATCAGCGGCCTGACCGGCGGCGAGGCGCGTGACCTGGCGCTGCTGCTGCGCTCGGGCTCGCTGGCGACCCCGATCTACGTGGTGGAGGAGCGCGCCGTCGGCCCGAGCCTGGGCAAGGAGAACATCCGCAAGGGCGTCACCGCGCTGATTGTCGGCATGGCCGGCGTGTTCCTGTTCATGATCATCTACTACCACACCTTCGGCGTGGTCGCCGACCTGGTGCTGCTCGCCAACGTGGTGCTGCTGACCGCGCTGCTGTCGCTGATGCGCGCCTCGCTGTCGCTGCCCGGTATCGCGGGCATCATCCTCACCGTCGGCATGGCGGTCGATGCCAACGTGCTGATCTACGAGCGCATCCGCGAGGAGCTGCGCAAGGGTGTCTCGCCGCAGGCGGCGATCCGTGCCGGGTTCGAGAAGGCCTTCTCGGCCATCGCCGACTCCAACATCACGACGCTCATCGCGGGCGTGGTGCTATGGGTACTGGGCACCGGACCGATCAAGGGTTTCGCGGTGGTGCTGATCCTCGGCATCGCCACCTCCATGTTCACCGCGCTCATGGGCAGCCGCGCGCTGCTCACGCTGATGTACGGCGGCCGTCGCAAGATCGCGGGTCTGTCGATCGGCTGAAGCGCCGCAGCCTTAAGGAACCTTCGTGGAATTCTTCAGCAACCAGACCAGCTTCCCCTTCATGTCCACCCGCAAGTGGTGGTACGCGCTCTCGGGCATCCTGGTCGTCGCATCGCTCGCGGCCTTCTTCACCCGCGGCCTGAATCTTGCCATCGACTTCACCGGCGGCGTGAACGCCGAGATCAACTTCTCCAAGTCCGTGGACGTCGAGACGGTGCGCCAGCAGCTGCGTAGCGCCGGGTTCCACGAGCCTGAGGTGCAGACCTTCGGTTCCTCGCGCGACATCGTCGTGCGCCTGCCGCCGGATGCCAAGCAGGCCGCGGGCGAGGTACGCGCCCGTCTGGAAGGCGCCCTCAAGGGCCTCGACCCGTCGGTGCAGGTG
The DNA here is from genome assembly GCA_035500055.1 of Burkholderiales bacterium. Classification (GTDB taxonomy): domain Bacteria; phylum Pseudomonadota; class Gammaproteobacteria; order Burkholderiales; family SG8-39; genus RBG-16-66-20. Next base: position 2,465 of record DATJXO010000077.1, read on the forward strand.
GCGCAGCTGGACGTGGTGGGTCCCCAGGTCGGCAGCGAGCTGCGCGTAAGCGCCATTTGGGCCCTGGGCTCGACGCTTGTCTTCATCTTTCTCTACCTGGCCTGGCGCTTTCACACCTGGCGGCTGTCCTTCGGCGCCATCCTCGCCGTGCTGCACGACCCGATCCTGGTGGTCGGCTTCTTTGCCATCAGTCAGACGTCCTTCGACCTGCCGGTGGTGGCGGCGATCCTCGCGGTGGTGGGCTACTCGCTCAACGACACGGTGGTGGTGTTCGACCGCATCCGTGAGCGCTTCGAGTCCAACCGGCGCTCGCCGCCGGCGCAGGTCCTGGACGAGTCCATCAACCAGACGCTGTCGCGCACCATCATGACCAAGGTGGTGACCTCCATCGTGGTGGTGGCGCTGCTGTTCCTCGGCGGCCCGGTCCTCAAGGGCTTCTCGGAGGCGCTGCTGATCGGCATCGTCGCCGGCACCTACTCCTCGATCTACATCTCCAGCGCCGTGGC
>DATJXO010000078.1:0-21775 GCA_035500055.1 Burkholderiales bacterium
GGGCGAGATCGACCCGGCGCGGCTGAACGCCGAGGGCGGCGCGGTCGCGCTCGGCCATCCGGTGGGCGCCTCGGGGGCGAGGATCGTGCTGCACCTGCTGAAGAAAATGAAGCGGCAGGGGGCGAAACGCGGCATGGCGTCCATCTGCATCGGCGGCGGGCTGGGCGGCGCGATGCTGCTCGAAGCCGCCTGAGCGCCGGCCGGGAGAGGCAATGGACCGCGCAAAAACCATCTACAAGCACTGGCGCCTGGAGCAGGACGCGCAGGGCCTCGCCTGGCTCACCTTCGACAAGCAGGGCGAGTCCGCCAACACTTTCTCGCGCGAGGCGCTGGAGGAGCTCTCGGCGGCGCTCGACGAGGCCGCCGCGGCGAAGCCGAGGGGCCTGATCCTGCGCTCCGGCAAGGACAGCTTCATCGCCGGCGCCGACATCAACACCTTCGCGAGCTTCACCCGCGCCGAGGAGGCGATCGACTTCACGCGCCTGGGGTGGGACACGGTGCAGAGGATGCGCGACCTGCCCTTTCCGACGACGGCGATGGTGAACGGCTTCTGCATGGGCGGCGGCCTCGAGATCGCGCTCGCCTGCACCTACCGCGTCGCGCTCGACGACCCGAAGGTGCGCTTCTCTTTCCCCGAGGTGATGCTCGGCATCTGGCCGCTCTGGCACGGCCTGCAGTGGCTGCCGAGGCTGGTCGGGCCGGCCGCCGCGCTCGACATGATCCTCACCGGCAAGGCGGTCGATGCGCGGCGCGCCAGGCGCATGGGCCTCGTCGACGAGGCGGTCCCGCTGCGGATCCTCGAGAACACCGCGCGCATGGTCACGCTGCGGGCGGCGCCGAGGAAGGGCTTGCCGTGGGTCCAAAGCCTTCTCCTGGCCTTCCGCGGCCTGGTCGCGTCGCAGGCGCGCAAGCAGGTCGCGAAGCGGGCGCGGCGCGAGCACTATCCCGCGCCCTACGCGATCCTCGACGCCTGGGTGAAGTACGACGGCGACCCGTTCCGCGCCGGCGACGACCCCTCGTGCTCGATGCGCGCGCTGTTCGAGCACGCGACCACGCGGAACCTGATCCGCATCTTCTTCCTGCAAGAAAGGATGAAGGGCCTCGCCAAGGGCATCGACTTCAAGGCGAGGCACGTCCACGTGGTCGGCGCCGGCGTCATGGGCGGCGACATCGCCGCGCTCTGCGCCATGCGGGGCATCACGGTGACGCTGCAGGACACCGCGCCGGAGCGCATCGCGCCGGCCATCGGGCGCGCGGCGAAGCTGTTCTCCCGCCGGCTGCGCGACAAGCGCCGCGAGCGCGACGCCATGGACCGGCTGATCCCGGACGTCGCCGGCGCCGGCGCGGCGAAGGCCGACGTCATCATCGAGGCGATCTTCGAGGACCTGGAGGCGAAGCGCGCGTTGTTCGCGAAGCTCGAGGCGGCGGCGAAGCCGGACGCGGTGCTGGCGAGCAACACCTCGAGCCTCAAGCTCGCCGACATCGCCGCCGGCTTCAGGGATCCGTCGCGGCTGGTCGGGATCCACTTCTTCAATCCGGTTCCGCAGATGATGCTGGGGGAAATCGTCGCTTCCGAGCGGACGAGAAGCGAGTTCGCGCGCAACGCGGCCGCGTTCGTGCGCCAGATCGACAAGCTGCCGCTGCCGGTGAAGGATTCGCCCGGGTTCCTCGTCAACCGCGTCCTCGGGCCGTACATGCAGAACGCGTTCCGCATGCTCGACGAGGGCGCCCGGCCCGAGACGCTCGACGCGGCGATGGAGGCGTTCGGCATGCCGATGGGGCCGATCGAGCTCGCGGACACGGTCGGCCTCGACATCTGCCTGCACGCCGGCAAGGCGCTGGCGAAGAAAGGCGCGGGCGGCCAGGACGCCGAGGCGCCCAAGGTGCTGCTCGACAAGGTGGCGCTCGGGCAGCTCGGGCGCAAGAGCGGGCAAGGCATCTACCGCTGGGAGAAGGGCAAGGCGGTCAAGGGTCCGCCGGGCGCCTGGGACGAGAAGCTGGTCGAGGCGCTGATCGAGCCGTACCTCGCGGAAGCGCAGGCGGTGCTCGCCGAGGGCATCGTGCCGGACGCCGAGCTGATCGACGCGGGACTCATCTTCGGCACCGGCTTCGCGCCGTTCCGGGGCGGGCCGCTGCACTACCTTGAGCAAGCGAAGCGATAGCCGCCGCACGGGGCGCGCGTCGCACCAGCCGCCCGGCCTGGCCCTGCCGAAGGGCAAGGTTCCGGCGCTGCGCGTGGTGCCGATGCCGGCCGACGCCAACCACAACGGCGACATCTTCGGCGGCTGGATCATGGCGCAGGTCGACGTCGCCGGCGGCACCGTCGCCGGGCGGGTGGCGCGCGGCCGCGTCGCCACCGTGGCGGTGAACTCGTTCGTCTTCAAGCAGCCGGTGCAGGTCGGCGACGTGCTGTCGCTGTACGCCGACGTGGCGCGGATCGGCAATACCTCGATCACGGTCGACGTGCAGGTGTACGCGGAGCGCGGGCGCGCCGACCGCTGGATCGTCAAGGTGACCGAGGCGACGCTCACCTACGTCGCCATCGACCGCGACGGCCGACCGCGTCCGGTTCCCGCGCCGTAGTGCCGGAATCGCTGGAGCTCGCCGCGCGCGACGGCACGCGGCTCGCGGCGACCCTCTACCGGCCCGCGGGCGCGGCGCGCCATGCCGCGCTGCTGCATGCCGCGACCGGCACGCCGCGCCGCTTCTACGGCAAGTTCGCCGCGTATCTCGCCGAGCGCGGCATCGCCGTGCTCACGTTCGACTACCGTGGCATCGGCGAGTCGCGGCGCGGCCCGTTGCGCGGCCTAGGCGCGCGCATGCGCGACTGGGCGCAGCTCGACGCCGGCGCCGCGCTCGAGTTCCTGGCGCGCGAGTTCGGCGGCTCGAAGCTGCTCGCGGTCGGCCACAGCTTCGGCGGCAACGGCCTGGGCCTGGTGCCCGGCGTCGAGCGCTACGCCGGCGCCCTGTTCGTCGGAGTGCAGAGCGGCTACTGGCGGCACTGGCGCGGCACGGCACGCGCCGGAATGTGGTTCCTGGTGCATGTCCTGCTGCCCTCCTTCGCCGCGCTGCTCGGCTACGTGCCGATGAAGGCGTTCGGCCAGGGCGAGGATCTCCCGGGCGGGGTCGCCGCGGAGTGGGCGAGCTGGTGCCGCAACCCGCGCTACGCCGCGGGCGCGGTCGGCGCCGAAGGCTACGCCCGCCTCACCGCGCCGATCCGCAGCTACTGGGTGAGCGACGACCTCTACGCGCCGCGCGCGGCGGCCGAAGCCCTGTTCGACCTCTATCCGCATGCCGCCTCGACCGAGCTCGTGCCCATCGACGCCTCGGCGCACGGCGGCATCGGCCATTTCGGCTTCTTCCGCGAGCGCTTCCGCGGCACGCTCTGGCGCGACGCGGCCGACTGGCTGCTGGCGGCCTAGGCCAGCCCGGGGAAGAGCGCCCTCAGCCCCTCCGCCATGGTCTGGATGGCGAGCGCGGCGAGCAGCAGCCCGAGCAGCCGGGTCGCGATGTTGAGCCCGGTGGTCCCGAGCCTGGCGCCGATCGGCGCGGCGAGGCCGAGCGTCGCCCAGGTCAGCGCGCACACCAGCGCGATGCAGGCGAGGATCGCGGCGAGGTGCAGCATCCCGCCCGCCTGCGCCGCGAGGATCGTGGTGCTGATCGCGCCCGGCCCGGCGAGCAGCGGCACCGCGAGCGGAACCACGCCGGACAGCTCGCCGCTCGCCACCGCTTCGGCCTCGGCCTGGGATTGACGCACCCCTCCGGCGCGCGCGTTCAGCATCGCGAGCGCCATCAGCAGCAGCACCAGGCCGCCGCCGACGCGGAACGCGGGCAGGCTCGCGCCGATCAGCACCAGCAGCCGCTCGCCGAACAGCGCCGAGCCCGCGAGCACCAGGAACACGGTGGTCGCGACGACGCGCACGAGCATCGCGCGCTGCGCCGGCGTGCGCGACCCCGTCAGCGCGAGGAAGACGGGGACGGCGAGAAACGGGTCGAGGACCGCGACCAGCGTGACGAAGAAGCGCAGGTAGCCGGAGAGCGGCAGCAGCCCCTCGAGCATGCCGCCCCGCGCCCGGCCGCCTCGCGGCTAGCCGCCGGCGGCGGCCTTCGCCGCCTCGACTGCCGCGCGACGGTCCGCCGTCACCTTCGCCACCGAGGGGCGCTCGCCCAGCATCTTCAGGTAGCCCTTCAGCTGCGGCAGGTCTTCGAGCGCGTCCCTGCCGTACGCCGCCTTGGTCGCCATGCTGACGATCGGCAGGTGCACGACGGCCGCGCAATCCGCGAGCGTGAACTCCTTGCCGGCGACGAACGGGCCGAACTTCGCCAGCGCCTTGAGCGCCCGCACGCCCTTGGCGATGTCCTTCTCGGCCTCCTGCTTCGTCTGGTCGGTCAGCGTGCCGCCGAAGAACACCCCGCCGTACAGGCGCCGCGCCACCAGCTCGAGGTGCAGCTCTATCACCGTCACCAGCTCGCGCACCTTGGCGCGCGCGAGAGGATCCTTCGGCAGCAGCGGCTTCTGCGGAAAGGCGTCCTCCAGGTACTCGAGGATCACCTCGGACTCGCACAGCCGCGTGCCGTCGATCTCGGCGTAAGGCACCTTGCCCATCGGGCTCAACGCGAGGTAGTCGGGCTTCTGCGACGGCTTCACGCCCGCGTCCTCCTCGAACGGAGCGCCCTTCTCCAGCAGCGCGATGCGCACCTTGTTGTGGTAGTTGCTGATGTGAAAGCCGCAAAGCTTGATCATGGCGTCTCCCCCTCCGGGCGACTCAGGCGCTCTTCTTCGTCGCCAGCGCCTCGGCGATCGAGGTCTGCGCCGCGATTTCCTGCTTGGCGATGGCGTTGCGGTGCACCTCGTCCGGGCCGTCGGCGAAGCGCAGCGTCCTCTGGTGCGCGTAGGCGTTGGCGAGGCCGAAGTCGTCCGAGACGCCGCCGCCACCGTGCACCTGCATCGCCCAGTCGATCACCTGGCAGGCCATGTTGGGCGCAAGCACCTTGATCATCGCGATCTCCTGCTTCGCGACCTTGTTGCCGACCGTGTCCATGCGCCAGGCGGCGTGCAGGACCATTAGCCGCGTGCTGTCGATCATGATGCGCGCGTTGGCGATGCGCTCGCGGGTCACGCCCTGGTCCGCCACCGGCCGGCCGAACGCGACGCGCTGCGAGGCACGTTTGCACATCTTCTCCAGTGCCCGCTCCGCTTGCCCGATCGAGCGCATGCAGTGGTGGATGCGGCCGGGCCCGAGGCGGCCCTGCGCGATTTCGAAGCCGCGCCCCTCGCCGAGCAGGATGCTGGAGGTCGGCACCCGCACGTCCTTGAACTCGATCTCCATGTGGCCGTGGGGCGCGTCGTCGTAGCCGAACACCGGCAGGTGGCGGATGATGTTGATGCCCTTGGTGCCGGCGGGGACGAGGATCATCGACTGCTGGCTGTGCTTCGACGGGCTGTCGGGGTTGGTCTTGCCCATCACGATGTAGATCTTGCAGCGCGGGTCGCCCGCCCCCGAGGACCACCACTTGCGCCCGTTGATGACGTACTCGTTGCCCTCGCGCTTCATGTGCATCTGGATGTTGGTCGCGTCGGACGACGCCACCGCCGGCTCGGTCATCAGGAACGCGGAGCGGATCTTCCCCTCGAGCAGGGGATCGAGCCACTGCCGCTTCTGCTCCTCCGTGCCGTAGCGCTCGATCGTCTCCATGTTGCCGGTGTCCGGCGCCGAGCAGTTGAAAACCTCCGGCGACCACGACACGCGCCCCATGATCTCGCACAGCGGCGCGTATTCCAGGTTGGAGAGCCCCTCCGGCACGCGCTTGGAGTGCGGCAGGAACAGGCTCCAGAGGCCCGCCTTCTTCGCCAGCGGCTTCAGCTCCTCGATGATCGGCACCGGCTCCCAGCGCCTGTCGCTTCGCACGTGCGCGTAGTACTTGTGCTCGTTCGGGTAGATGTGCTCGTTCATGAAGTCGGCCAGCCGCTTCTGCAGCTCCTTCACGCGCGGCGAATGTTCGAAGTCCATGGTTCTCTCTCCTAAGCAGCCCGTTTGAGAATTTTCTCCACCTGCGCCCAGCCCAGCTCCGCCAGCGGCCGCGCCCGCGCGCCGGCTTCGCGCGCGTGCTCGCTCGCCGCGGTGCCGTCGACCACGCGCTTGGCGATGCCCTGGCAAATCGCGGCGAGGCGGAACATGTTGTACGCCATGTAGTAGTCCCAGGTCGAGGGGTCGACCCCCGTCCGGCCGGTGCGCCTGCAGTAGGCCTCCACGTACTCGCGCTCGGTCGGGATGCCGAGCTCGGCGAGCGGACGCCCCCCCATGCCGCGGAACAGCGTCGACGGGATATGCCAGCTCATGCAGTGGTAGGAGAAATCCGCGAGGGGGTCGCCGAGCGTGGACAGCTCCCAGTCGAGCACCGCCAGCAGCTTTGGCTCGGTCGGGTGGAAGATCGTGTTGTCGAGGCGGTAGTCGCCGTGCACGATGCGAGTCGAGTCGGCCGGCGGGATGTTCTTCGGCAGCCAGGCGATGAGGTCGTTCATCGCCTGGATGGTCCCGGTTTCCGAGGCGAGATACTGCTTGGTCCAGCGGCCCACCTGGCGCTCGATGTAGTTGCCCTCCTTGCCGAAGCCTTCCAGGCCCAGCGCCTTCCAGTCGAACGTGTGCAGCCGGGCAATGACGCGGTTGAGCTCCTCCCAGACCGCGCTGCGCTCGCTTTTCTGCAGCCCGGGCAGGAGCGGGTCCCAGAGCACCCTGCCGTCGACGCAATCCATGACGTAGAACGCGGTGCCGATCACCGCGTCGTCCTCGCACAGCACGTAGGGCCTCGCTACCGGGAAGCCGACCTTGTGCAGCGCCGCGATGACGCGGAACTCGCGGTCTACGGCGTGCGCCGACGGCAGCAGCTTTCCGGGAGGCTTGCGGCGCAGCGCGTAGCGCCTGCCCGCGGCGGACACCCGGTAGGTAGGGTTCGACTGCCCGCCCTTGAACTGCTCGACCGTGACCGGGCCCCGGAAACCGTCGATGCGGTCCCTGAGGAACGCCTCCAGGCGCGCCTCGTCGAAGCGGTGGCGCGGCTCGACGGGCTTGGTGCCGGTGAACTGGTCCGACATGGGAGGCGGAAGCTTAATCCGAATCCAGGACGGGCAGCGAAATGCGGGCGAAACCGGACTCAGGGGCGCAGCGGCGCCGCCTGCAGCCAGAACGTGACTGGACCTTCATTGACGAGGCCGACCTTCATCTCGGCCCCGAACCGGCCCGTGCCCACCCGCGCGCCCTGCTCGCGGAGGAAGGCAACGAACAGATCGAACAGCCTTCTTCCCTCCTCCGGCGCGGCAGCCGTGGAGAACCCTGCCCGGTTGCCGCTGCGCGTGTCGGCGGCGAGCGTGAACTGCGGCACCGCGAGCACTTCGCCGCCGATCTCGAGCACTGAGAGGTTCATCTTCCCCGCCGCGTCCGCGAACACGCGATAGCCGAGCACCCGCTCGGCGAGGCGCGCCGCCTCGTGCTGGCCGTCGCCGCGCTCCACGCCGACCAGGGCGAGGATGCCGCGGCCGATCGCGGCGACGGCCTGCCCGCCGACCTCGACCCGCGCCTCGCTCACGCGCTGGACGAGGGCGATCAAGCGATGATGTCGGGAATGAGCCGGTTGCGGAGCCGCGCGATGGCGTCCTTCAGGAAGAGCTTGCGCTTCTTCAGGCGCCTCAACTGCAGCTGGTCCTGCGTGGGGCGCTCCGAGAGCCGCGCGATGACCTCGTCGAGGTCATGGTGTTCCGTCTCCAGCGCGACGATGTGCGCCTCGATCTGCGCGCGCTCCTCCTCGGTCAGCGACTGGTTTCCCAACGCTTGCACCTCCTGGGCCCGGCACCGTGTCGCGGAACTGTGTCCGCTTCCTGACCCTTTCTTGCAGGCGCCCGGAAACGCTCCGTGTGACAAACTTCATCGCCGGCGGGCCCGCTCTGGCGCATCCTATAATATCGTCCAGGGGAAGGGAACGGCGCAGCATCGCCATGCGTCGCAACGAATACGACGTCACCAACCGGGTGCGCACGACCGAGCCGGGCCAAGTCGCGGCGGAGGTCACGCGCTTGTACCGCGGCCTCTACGACGGCAGGCCGAGCGGCGCCATCACGCGCGCGTTCGCCGACATCGGGCGCCTGTACCGCGGCGAGCACCCCGAATACCACCCCTGCGACACCGAGTACCACGACATCCAGCACGTGCTCGACGTCACGCTCGCCATGGCGCGCCTGATGGACGGCTACGAGCGCACCCGCAACGGCTCCCCCGCGCTCGACCGCGACTGCTACGCGCTCGGCGTGACCATGGCGCTGTACCACGACTTCGGGTACCTGCGCCGGCGCAGCGACCGCCGCCACCGCTACGGCGCCGAGTACACGATCCACCACGTGTCGCGCGGCGCCTCGCACCTGCGCCGCTACCTGCCGCGCATCGGGCTGCGCAAGTACGCGCGCGCGGGCGCCACGCTGGTGCACTTCACCGGCTACGAGCGTCCCGTGGAAACGATCCGGATCAGCCAGACCCTGCTGCGCCGCGTCGGCCACATGCTCGGCACCGCGGATATCATCGCGCAGATGTCGGACCGCTGCTACCTCGAGAAATGCCGCGACCGCCTCTATCCCGAGTTCGTGCTGGGCGGCCTGGCACAGAAAAAGCTCCCCGGCGGGCGCACCCAGGTCATGTTCAGCTCGGGCGACGACCTGGTGCGCAAGACCCCGGGCTTCTACATGAACGCCGCCAAGCGCCTCGACCTGCAGCTGGCGCGCGCCTACGAGTACGCCGAGCGCCACTTCCGCGGCCAGAACCTGTATCTGGAAGAGATGCACAAGAACGTGCGCTACGCGCAGGCCGTGGCCGGCGCGCCGAGCCTGCGGATGCTGAGGCGCGCGCCGCCGTCCACGCTCAGCAAGGGCGTGGAGCCCTACCCCCGGAGCATGGTCATCCGCTAGCATCGCGGGCGGGTGAGACTCCTGAGCTGGAACGTGCAGTGGTGCCGCGGCGTGGACGGCCGCGTCGATCCGGAGCGCATCGCGCGCGTCGCGGCGGAGCTCTGCGACCCCGACGTCTGCTGCTTCCAGGAGGTCGCGGACAACTTCGACGCGCTCGCCGGCAGCGGCGGCGAAAACCAGCCCGAGCTGCTGCAGCGCCTCCTCGATCGCTTCAGCGCGCACTACGCCTTCGGCGTCGACGTGCCCGACGGCCGCGGCGGTCGGCGGCGCTTCGGCAACCTGATCCTGTCGCGCCTGCCGGTGCAGTGCGTCCTGCGCCACGCGCTGCCGTGGCCGCCCGAAGCGGGCGTTCCCTCGATGCCGCGGGTCGCGCTCGAGGCGGTGGTCGAGGCGCCGTGGGGAGCGGTGAGCATCGTCACCACTCACCTGGAGTACCACTCGGACCCGCAGCGCGCCGCGCAGGTCGAGCGCCTGCTCGAGATCGACCGCGAGAGGCGCCTGCAGGCCACGGCGAAGCCGTCAGACGAGTACCGCTCCGGCCCGTTCCAGCCCTTCCCGCGCCCGGCGCACGCCGTGCTCACCGGCGACTTCAACATGAAGCCGGACGACCCGCTCGTGGCGCGGCTTCGCGACGCGTACGCCGACGCGTGGCAGCTCGCGCATCCCGGCCGGCCGCACCCCCCGACCTTCCGTCTTCATGAGCGCAAGCGGGACGAAGCTCCTTACTGCTGCGACTTCGCCTTCGTCAGCCCGGAACTCGCGCCGCGCGTCGCCTCGGTGCGTATCGACGCCGAAACCCGGGCGTCCGACCACCAGCCGGTGATCGTCGAATTGCGCTGAGGAAACGGTGAGAAAACGGGGTCAGACCCCGTTTTCCGGAGAAGCGGGGCCTGACCCTGATTCAGGCTCGCGTCGGGTTCTCGATGCGCCGGCGCAGCGCCTCGACCCGAGCGCGGTTGACGCCAAAATCGCGCCGCCCGAGCCGCGAAGCCGAGCGCACCTGGATCGCGCCCGCCTTCGCGTCGTACAGGAACTCGACGTCGTCCACGAACCGCATCAGGCGCGTACGGTACTCGGCGTAGAGATAGCCGTCCTCGTCCCGGATCACGGTCGCCCCCTGCATCGCCTCGACCGCCTTGCGCACGGCCGCCATCGCGGCCGCGCGATCGCCGCGGAAAGGGATCGGCGCGATGTAGTGCTGCGCGTCCGAGGGATCGGCCTGGCTGGAGACGCAGTTCGGCGTGCGCTTGCACGGGGCGAGCCTGCCGTCCCTGGCACCAAGATTGTCCGGACGCTTCCAGGAAAACACCGTGTCCCCCGTGGCCGTCAGCAGATGAAGCGCGACGCCCGCCGCGGCGCCCGCTGCGAGCAGCGCCGCCGCAAGGAGCGAACGTAGCGGCGCGCGTTTCAACACCTCGCGGCGATGTTAACATCGCCGCCGAAGGAGGCCGCCATGGCGCAACCGACGACGCAGCAACTCGCAGAGCTCCTGATCGGCATCGCGCGCGCGCAGGCCGCGGTGGTGAACGGCCTCGAGAACGAGCTCGCCGGCATTCGCAGCGGGCGCGTGATCCCCTCGCTGCAGAACGCTGCGCACCTGCGCGACCATCCGGATCCGACGCTGGCCGACGTGCCGGTGCGCGTGCTGCTCGCGGCCTTCGGCCGCGCCGGCCCGGACGCGGCAGCGATCGCGCGCGACCTCGAGAGGCTGTTCTCCGGCGCCGCGCCCGCTCGGGCGGCCGCGCCCACCGCCGCTCCCGCGGCCGCCCCGGCCGCACCCGCGGCCGGCGCCGACGCCTCCGGCGACACGCTCGACTTCAGCAACCCGGCCTAGAAGGCGGCAAAAGCCGCGGGGCATGGGTGGTCCCCCGATGGCGATCATCGATTCGCAAGTTCACGCCTACGAGGCGAACACGCCCGCGCGGCCGTGGGACGTGGTGCCCAATTGGCCGGCGCACGTGACGGGCGACGAAATGGTCGCGGCCATGAACCGCGTCGGCGTCGATGGCGCGATCCTCGTTTCGGCGTTCACTATGTACCGCTACGATGCGAGCTACGCAGTGGCGGTGCGGCAGGCGCACCCCGGACGCTTCGCGCTCGTCAAGCCGGTCGATCCGGACGATCCCGCGGTCGGCGAGGCGATCGCCGACTGGAAGAAGACGCCGGGCACGGTCGCCATCCGCGTCAGGCTTCTGAAGGAACTGGGCCTTCGGCCCCACCATCCCGGCCTCGACCGCATCGCGCGCGCCGCCGCGCGGCACGACTTCCCGGTCAACCTGCTGTGCTGGGGCAACCTCGACGTCGCCACGGCGCTCATCGACCGCCATCCCGAGACCCGATTCGTCGTCGATCACCTCGGCATCCTGCAGCCCGGCAAGCCGCCCGCCCCGCCGCAGCCCTGGGCCGACCTGCCGAAGGTAGTCGCGCTCGCGCAGCGCCCGAACGCGGTGATCAAGGCGAGCGGCGCGTGCACCCTCTCGCGCAAGCCCTACCCGTTCCCCGACATCTGGGACCCGCTCGCGCGCGTCTTCGACGCCTGGGGCTTCGAGCGCTGCCTCTGGGGCACCGACTGGACGCGCGCCTTCGCCGTCGTCAATTACGAGCAGGCGGTCCGGCCGTTCGCAGAAACCAGGCGCCTGAGCGAAAGCGAACGCGCGATGCTGATGGGCGGCGCCTGTGCCAAGGCGTACGGCTGGTCGCCGAGGACGCCTTAGGGCTCCGTCGCCGGCGGCCAGCCGACCCGTGCCGCACTGCAAAGACTGGACTGAACGACTAGGCGATGGAACGGCGCAATGAGGAAAATATAGAGACGACCTAGGCGATTGTGGCAGTGGACAACGGTTGACAGAATCAAATGACGCTTGGCCCCCGGCAGTGACTGACCAGAACACAGGACAGAGAGCCTGAAGTCCAGGTGCTTGTCGTCTTCTCCAAGAACAACTTCAGTTGGACTCCTGCTGTAGATCTTAAAGATGCTGAGTCGGCGCGCTCGATTCTCCGCCTCCAGTGAGGCGAGATGCTTGCCTGTCTTGAGGCCAAAACCGGCTACAAGGGCATCTCGAATCGCTATGAGGCGGCCGATCCAGGGCGCCTGGTGAGCGAAGATGAACCTCGCCAACAATTCAGGATTGGTCGACGCTCCGGCGGGAAGCGCGATCGAGTAAGCGTCGGCGAGATTCATCGACGAGTAGACTTTGGCAATCTCCGACTCCGGAGGAAGCGACACCCGTTTTGCGTGATGGTGCTCGGTTGACATGATTGCTTCTGGCCGTGATTGCGACCGGACTACCTCCTCGCCTCCCTCAAATAGGCCCGGTAAAAATGCGCGATTGCTCTACCTGCATTCTCTCCCGATTGGTCCAGCGCTGAGTGCTGACGATACTTGGAGCCGAACTCCATTTGCACCGAGTCGATGCCATCAGCCTTGTCGCTGCCGTAGATGGCAACCGTGTATCCGCCGTTCAGGCCGGCGTTCTCGAATGTTCCGCGTGTCGGCACATCGTTGCCCGGGAAGACCTTGAATCCGTTGGCCTCCAGCTGGCCGAAGATACCGTCGGGCCCGGTCACCGCTGGGAACCCGGCGCGCTTGAGCAGCTGCGCGACCGAACTGCCGTTACGCGTGCCCCGCATGACCACGGCGGGATTCATGCTCTGGCCATGCACGTCGATCAAGAGGCCGGCCTGATACTTGCCGCGTATCTCGTCGATGAAACGGCGAACGCTGCTGTGGTAGTAATCGTAGTATGGCCGCGCGGCGGGGTCGTCAAACGCCATCTCCGGCGGACGGTTCGCGTCGATGTACTTGCGTGAAAACTTCGCCATCACCAGGTACGGCGACTTGCCGGTGATCCTGGTGATTTCCGCTGCGATGCGCCGCGCCAGAATATCCGTGTCGGCATCGACGCTCTTCACATAGCCGCCCCATATCTTGCTCCTGCCGCCGGCCTTGGCCCGGACGTCGCGTTCCTCGACGCCCGGTATCCGTTGCCGGCCACCATGTGGAACAGTAAGGATTATCGGCAGCGTGCCTTGCTCGGCCAGCACCAGACTGACTGGAGCGTCGTCGGCGGCTCGGACGGACGCACCGAGCAGTAGGACTGGGAACAGCGACAGGACGGCAGTCAAATTGCGGCCGAACATAATCGTCCCTCAGCTGAGAGCGTTACTGGCGAGCCGCATGCGCGAGCGCTCGGTAGCGGCGTTCGACACGCTCCACGTAGTCCTGGGTCTCGGGAATCGGCGGCACGCGGAACCCTGCGCGCGCCACAGCGTCCTCGCCCGCGTTGTAGGCCGCAAGCGCCAGGCGCCGGTTGCCGGCGAAGTGCGCGAGCAGATCGCGCAGGTAGCGCGTCCCGGCGTCGAGATTCTGGTCTACGGCAAAACGGTCCGCGACCCCGTACCGCCGTGCCGTCTCAGGCATCAGCTGCATGAGCCCGGCGGCGCCTTTCGCGGATACTGCGCGCGGGTCGTAGCCGGACTCGGCGCCGATCACCGCGTGCACGAGCAGCGGGTCGAGCCCTTGGCTCGCCGCGGCGTTACGCACTTCGGCGGCGTAGCGCATGCGCATACGCGAGGGCGGCAGCCTGCCGTGCAATCCTGTGATGACGCGCAGCCCCGGCGCAGGCCGGTCGGTGACAACGAGCGCCCTGCCTCCGTACCCGCCGTAGATGATGACTGCCTGCGCGCGTGCGCTTGCGGTGCCCGCAAAGAGGGCGCAGGCGATCGCGAGACGCAGGCAAGCTGCAGGCGCCATCACCCGTTCACTTGTCACAGTTTCATCGCTCCCTGCGTCGGCCCGAAAGCTCAGCCGGCAGCTTGCGCCCGGTAGTTGCCCGGGAACATGGCGCGCTTCGCCTCGTCGTCCATCTCGGTCTTGAAGGCGTAGCGGTCCTTGAGGGCGACCGCCTTCTGCGCCGCCGGGCGGGCGCTGATCTCCTCCACCAGGCGCTTCACGTTGGCGAACTTGGCCGCGTGCTCGCCGAGGATGTTCGGCAAGAGCCGCGCCCAGCCCCACAGCGCCATATCGACGATAGTGTAAGTATCGTCGACCATGTACTTGTTCCGCGCCAGGTGCGCGTCCACGATGCCCCAGTGACGCAGCGCCTCGAACTCGTAGCGGTTGAGGGCGTAAGCGATTTTCTCCGGCGCGTAGGTCTTGAAGTGGACGTACTGGCCGGTGAACGGCCCGATGCCCGAGGCTACGAACATCAGCCACGACAGCAGCGGCCCGCGCTCGGCCGCCTTGCCCGGCAGGAACTTGCCGTGCTTCTCGGCCAGGTAGAGCACGATGGCGTTGCTGTCGAATACCGTCACTGCGCCGTCCACGATGGACGGCACCTTGGCGTTGGGGTTGATCGTCAAGTAGCCGGCCTTGTGCTGCTCGCCCTTGCGCGTCTCCACGGGTATCGGCTCGTACGCAAGCCCCATCTCCTCGAGGCAGAGAGCGACCTTCATCGGGTTGGGCGCGGTGCTGTAGTAAAACTTGATCATCGGCATCTCCAGAATCAGAAGTCCTTCGGCGGCGCGGGATAGTCCGGCTTGCGCTTGCCGCGCAGCGCGGCAATGCCTTCCTTCGCCTCGGGCCCGGTGAAGCCGAGCATCTCGTAGGCGAGCGAGGCGTCGAAGCCCGGGCCGGCCATGCGCAGCCAGTTGTTGAGGCTCGATTTCGTCCAGCGCAGCGCGGTCTGCGCGCCGGCGGCGAGCTTGCGAGCCACCTCAAGCGCTTTTTCATTGAGTTGATTCTCCTCACAAACCATCGAGATCAACCCGATCCGCTCCGCCTCCGCGCCTGACACCTCTTCGCAGAGCAGCAGGTAGTACTTCGCCTTCGCCATGCCGCAGAGCAACGGCCAGACGATCGCGGCGTGGTCGCCCGCGGCGACGCCGAGGCGGGTGTGGCCGTCGATGATGCGCGCGTTCTTCGCGGCGATGGAGACGTCGGCCAGCAGGCCGGCGACCAGGCCCGCGCCGACCGCGGGGCCGTGCATCGCCGAGACCACCATCTTCGAGCAGTTGATGATGTTGTAGACGAGGTCGCGCGCCTCGCGCCAGACGCGCGCGCGCGCCGCGAAGTCCTGCGTGATTTCCTCGACCATCGCCAGGTCGCCGCCCGCCGAGAAGCCCTTGCCGACGCCGCGCAGGATCGCGACTCGCGTCTCCGGGTCGCGGTCGATGTCGAGCCAGACGTCGGCGAGCTCCTTGTGCAGGCGCGCCGTGGCGGTGGAGAGCTTGCCTTCCTCGCCCATCGCGATCTCGAGGATGCCCGGCTCGAGCCGGCGGATTTTCAGGTCCCGGTAGCTGGAGTAGTCCATCGGCGCATTCTACAATCGGCGCATGCGCACCCCCGAGGAGCGGTTCGCGAATCTGCCGGGCTTTCCGTGGGCGCCGCGCTATCTCGAATGGCGGGGGCTGCGCGCGCACTATGTCGACGAGGGCGCCGGGAAGCGCGTGCTGCTGTGCCTGCACGGCGAGCCGACCTGGAGCTACCTCTACCGCAAGATGATCCCGCCCTTCCTCGCCGCAGGCTATCGGGTCGTCGCGCCCGATTTCATCGGCTTCGGCAGGTCGGACAAGCCGGTCGAGGAAGCGATCTACACGTTCGATTTCCACCGTGAAATGCTTTTGCTTTTCATCCAAGAACTCGAACTGAGCCGCATCACGCTCGCGGTGCAGGACTGGGGCGGCCTGCTCGGGCTGACGCTGCCGATGGAGATGCCGGACCGCTTCGAGCGGCTGCTCGTCATGAACACCGCGCTCGGCACCGGCGACGCGCCGCTCTCGGAGGGCTTCGTCGCCTGGCGCGCCTACGTCAACAAGAACCCGGGCATCGACTGCGGCAAGCTGCTCGGCCGCGCCTGCCCGCACCTCAGCTCAGCTGAGGCTGCCGCCTACGAGGCGCCGTTCCCCGATGCCGCCTCGAAGGCTGGCGTGCGGCGCTTCCCGAACCTGGTGCCGGATCGCCCCGAGGCGCCCGGCGCCGCGATCTCGCGACGCGCGCGCGGCTGGCTCTCGAAGAGCTGGAGCGGCGAGACGTTCATGGCGATCGGCGCCAGGGACCCCGTGCTCGGGCCGCCGGTGATGCAGGCGCTGCGCAAGGTCATCCGCGGCTGTCCCGAGCCGTTCGTCGTGCAGGACGGCGGGCACTTCCTGCAGGAATGGGGCGGGGACGTCGCCCGCGCCGCGCTCGCGGCATGGAAGTAGGCTTCGCCGACGTCGAGGCGGCGCACCGGCGCATCGCGCTGCACGCGCGGCGCACGCCCGCGCTCACCTCGGCCACGGTCGATGCGCTGACCGGCGCGCGCGTGCACTTCAAGTGCGAGAACCTGCAGCGCATGGGCGCCTTCAAGTTCCGCGGCGCCTACAACGCGATGGCGCAGCTCGGTGCCGGGGAACGGCGCCGCGGCGTGCTCGCCTTCTCCTCCGGCAACCACGCGCAGGCGATCGCGCTCGCCGGCCGCCTGCTGGACGTGCCGGCGACGATCGTGATGCCGTCGGACGCGCCCAGGGTGAAAGTGGAGGCCACGCGCGGCTACGGCGCGGAGCTGGTGTTCTATCGAAGGAACGAGAACCGGGAAGAGATCGCGAGCCGGATCGCCGCCGAGCGCGGCCTCACCCTGATCCCCCCGTTCGACCACCCGCACGTCATCGCGGGCCAGGGGACCGCCGCCAAGGAATTGATCGAGGACGCGGGGCCGCTCGATCTGCTGCTGGTGCCCTGCGGCGGCGGCGGGCTGCTCTCGGGCTGCGCCATCGCGGCGAAGCACCTCAGCCCGGGCTGCCGCGTGGTCGGGGTCGAGCCGGCCGCCGGCGACGACGCCACCCGGTCCTTCAGAAGCAAGCAACTGCAGACCATCCCCGTCCCCGAGACGATCGCCGACGGCGCGCGTACCACCTCGCTCGGCGCGCTCACGTTCCCGCTGGTGCTGCGCTACGTCGACGACATGCTCACCGTCACCGACGAGGCCCTGCTCGATTCGATGTTCTGGCTCTGGCAGCGCATGAAGCTGGTGGTCGAGCCGACCGGCATGCTCGCCGCCTGCGCGCTGCTGGGGCGCAAGGTCGAGGCGCACGGGATGCGCGTCGGCGTGATCCTCTCCGGCGGCAACGTCGACCTGGCGTGGGCCGCGGCGCGGCTCGCCGCTACGCCGCGGTAGCGAAGGCGTAGCGCCGGTCCGCGGCCGCCTTCGCCGCGTACATGGCGGCGTCGGCGCGGCCGATCAGCGCCTCGGGCTCCTCGGCGTCGTCGGGAAACACGCTGATGCCGATCGAGCAGGCGACGCGCTCGGTGACGCCGTCCACCGCCAGCGGCAGGCCCACCATGTCGGCGATCTTCTCGGCGATGTGGGCGGCGTCGTCGGCGCGGTCGAGCTCGCCCGCCAGCACCACGAACTCGTCGCCGCCGAAGCGAGCCACCGTGTCCGAGCCGCGCACGCTGGTGCGCAGCCGGCCGGCGATCGCGGCGAGCGCGTGGTCGCCGAACAGGTGCCCGCGCTGGTCGTTGAGGCGCTTGAAGCCGTCCAGGTCGACCAGCATCACCGCCAGCTTCTTGCGGTTGCGCTTGGCGAGCTCCATCGCGAGCGCGAGCCGCTGCTGCATCGAGTTGCGGTTCGGCAGCCCGGTGAGCGCGTCGTGCTGCGCCATGTGGCGCAGATGCTGCTCGCGCTCGCGCAGCTGCGCCATCAGCTGCTCGCGCTCGCGCGCCTCCTCGCGCAGGCGCTCGTTGACGCGGTTGAGCTCGACCGTGCGCTCGGCGATGCGCTGCTCGAGGTCGCGGCCGCTGGCGCGCGTCGCCTCGAGCAGGGCGGCGTGGTTGGCGAGCGCGTCGGCCTGCGCCGCCTCCTTCTCGCGTTTCATGGCGTTGATGCGGTCGGCGAGCGCGAACGACAGCAGCACGACGTCGAGCGTGAGGCCGATGTGCAGCCCGTACACGGTGAGAAAGCTGGTCGGCACGAGCGCGAAGTTGCGTAGCGCGCCGAGCGCGACGAATACCAGCAGCGCCGACCACGCCAGCAGGAACAGGCTCGCCGGGCGGTAGCCCCGCAGCATCGCGCGCAGCGCGACATAGAGCACGACCGCCGCAGTGGCGCAGCCGACCGCCGAGAGGCTGCGCACGATCGTGCCGTAAGACACCAGCCAGCCGGTCGCGGCGAGCACGACGCCGGCGCCCGCCGCCGCGATCACCGCCAGCAGGAAGCGATTCGCGAACACGGTGATCTTCGCGATGTCGAGGAAGCTGCGCGCAAACTGCGCGCCGAACAGCAGCGTCGCGCATAGCGCGGTCGCGAGCGCATGGTTCGCCCACCACGGGCTTCCCGGCCAGAGGTACTGGTAGGCAAAGCCGTCGAAGGCGGCGAGGAAAACGCCGAACGCCGCGACGTAAAGAACGTACCAGAGGTAGGTCGGATCGCGCAGCGACACGAGCAGCATCAGGTTGTACAGGAACAGCGCCGCCACCAGGCCGTAGAACATCCCGTACACGAACTGCCCCTCGCGATCGGCGGCGATGAAGCGCTCGGGGCGCCACAGGTAGATCGGCGCGGTGAGCACGCTGTCGGAGCGCAGGCGCAGGTAGGACGGGGCGTCGGCGAGCCCTTCGGTGGGGATGCGGAACACGAAGTTGCGGTGCTTCACCTCGCGCGCGTCCCACGGCAACAGGTCGCCGGCGCGGTGCTCGCGGTAGCTCACGGCGCCGTCCGCGGCCCGGTACGGCACGTACAGCTCGATCTCGTCCAGGCTCGGGAAGCGGATCTCGAGCACCAGCATCGGCACCAGCAGCCGCTCGGTCTGCAGCGGCAGGCGGAACCTCAGCCAGTACGCGGAGTAGGCGTAGCCGAAGTTCGGCATCGCCTTGCCGAGCGGCACAAAGCCGCGCCGCAGGCCGGGGCCGGAGACGTCGGCAAGGCGCAGGCGGCCGTCCGGATCCTCCAGCGCCTCCGCGTACATGCCCACCGGCACCGCCCGCGCTTCGCCGGGCAGTGGCACGCTCGCGCCCTGCGACCCGAGGGCCCAGGCGGCGAGCGCTGCACTCAGCAGCAACCGGAGCATGGCCGGCGATGGTACCCGCTTTGCTATCCTACGGCCCCCGCGCCGCCTGGCGCCCCGACCTCGCCCCTATCCCAATGTCCGGCCTGCCCTCGAAGATGCGCTGCGTGGAGATCGCCCGACCCGGCGGTCCCGAAGTGCTCACCCTCGCCGAGCGCCCGCTGCCGTCGCCCAAACCGAACGAGATCCTCGTCCGGGTCGCCGCCGCCGGCGTCAACCGCCCGGATGTGCTCCAGCGCATGGGCAAGTACGCGGTGCCGCCCGATGCCTCGGACCTGCCCGGGCTCGAGATCGCGGGCGAAGTGGCCGCCGTCGGCGCGGACGTCCGCATGTGGAAGGCGGGCGACAAGGTCTGCGCGCTGGCGCACGGCGGCGGCTACGCGGAATACTGCGTCACGCCGGAGGCGCAGGCGCTGCCCGTGCCGAAGGGCCTGAGCATGGTCGAGGCGGCGTCGCTGCCGGAGACCTTCTTCACCGTCTGGGGGAACGTCTACGACCGCGGGCGCCTCGCGCCCGGGGAATCGCTGCTGGTGCAGGGCGGCAGCTCGGGCATCGGCGTGACCGCGATCCAGATGGCCGCGGCGCTCGGCAACCGCGTCTTCGCCACCGCGGGCAGCGACGAGAAGTGCGCCGCCTGCGTCAAGCTCGGCGCCGAGAAGGCGATCAATTACCGCACGCAGGACTTCGCCGCCGAGGTTCTCGCCGCGACCGGCGGCAAGGGCGTCGACGTCGTGCTCGACATGGTCGGCGGCGACTACGTGCCGAAGGAGATCAAGTGCCTCGCCGAGGAAGGCCGGCTGGTCTTCATCGCCGTGCTCGGCGGCTGGAGGGCGGAGTTCAACATCACCGAGGTGATGACGAAGCGCCTGAGCCTGACCGGCTCGACGCTGCGGCCGCGGCCGGTCGCGTTCAAGGGCGCCATCGCGCGGCGCCTGCGCGAGAGGATCTGGCCCCTCATCGAGGCCGGCAGGATCAAGCCGGTGATCTACGAGGCTTTCCCGCTGCAGCAGGCAGCCGAGGCGCACCGCCTGATGGAGTCCTCGCAGCACATCGGCAAGATCGTCCTCGAGGTCTAGACGATCCGGCTCTTGTGGCCGGCCCAGTACTTCTCGCGCAGCGCCTTCTTGTAGAGCTTGCCGGTCGGCAGCCGCGGCAGCGCCTCGGTGAAGTCGACCGAGCGCGGCACTTTCTGGCGCGCCAGATGCGCGCCGCAGAACTCGATCAGCTCCTTCTCCAGTGCCGCGCCGGCCCCGGCGCCGGGCATCGGCTGCACCACGGCCTTGACTTCCTCCCCGAGGTCCTCGTTCGGCACCCCGAACACCGCAGCGTCCGCCACCTTGGGATGCGTGATCAGCAGGTTCTCGCACTCCTGCGGGTAGATGTTGACGCCGCCCGAGATGATCATGAAGGTAGAGCGGTCGGTGAGGTAGAGGAAGCCGTCGTCGTCGACGTAGCCGACGTCGCCCACCGTGCTCATGGTGCCGTCCGCCGAGCGCGCGGCGCGCGTGCGCTCCGGGTCGTTGAAGTATTCGAAGGGGGTCGCGGTCTTGAACCAGATCTCGCCCGGCACGCCCTTCGGGCAAGGCCTCATCTCGGCGTCGAGGATGTGCAGGTCGCCGAGCAGCACGCGGCCGACGCTGCCCTTGTGCGCGAGCCACTCGGCGCTGTCGCAGGCGGTAAAGCCGAGGCCCTCGGTGGCGCCATAGTACTCGTGGATGATCGGGCCCCACCAACGGATCATTTCCTCCTTCACCTGCACCGGGCACGGCGCCGCCGCATGGATCGCGACCTGGAGCGAGGACAGGTCGTAGCGCGCGCGCACTTCCGGCGGCAGCTTCAGCATGCGGCTGAACATCGTCGGCACGAGCTGGCAATGCGTCACGCGGTGCTTCTCGATCAGCGCGAGGCAGGCCTCCGGGTCGAAGCGCTCCATGATCACCGCGGTGCCGCCGCCGCGGATTGTGAGCGACACCGCCGCCTGCGGCGCGGAATGGTACAGCGGCGCCGGCGACAGGTAGATCATGCCTTCGCGGTAGCGCCACAGCTTGTAGAGGAAGTCGAACAGCGGCAGCGGCTTCGACGGCGGGTTCTCCGGCAGCGGCCGCAGGATGCCCTTCGGGCGCCCGGTGGTGCCCGAGGAATACAGCATCGGGGTGCCGAGCCACTCGTCGGCGATCGGCGTCGAGGGCTGCGCCGCGCTCGCCTCCTCGAAGCCGGCGAAGCGCGCGCCCGCGCCCGCGGCGCCCCCGACCACGAGGCAGAGGCGCACCCTGGGGCAGGATTCGAGGGCCTCGGCCGCCGCCGCCAGCTTCTCGCGCGAGGTGACGAGCACCTGCGACTCGCTGTTCTGCAGGATGTAGGCGAGCTCTCCGGCGGTGAGATAGGAGTTGACGCAGGTGTAGTACAGCCCCGAGCGCTCTCCCGCGCCGCAGCTCTCCAGGTAGCGGCTGTTGTTCTCCATGTAGATCGCGTAATGGTCGAGGCGCTTCAGCCCCCGCGCGCGCAGCAGGTGCGCGAGGCGGTTGCTGCGCGCATCGAGCTCGGCATAGGTCACGCGCTCGCCCGACCCCGCCATGATGAACGCGGGCGCATCCGCCCGCTGTACCGCGTACTTGCCTGGATACATGCTCCCTCCCAGGGCGAAAAGCATACCCCGGGATAGCCAGCCGCGGCGCCTGCCGCTACAGTCTCGCCATTTCCGGGAGGCCGCATGAGCGACTACGAAGACGTGCTCTACGAAGCGAAGGATGGGATGGCGGTGGTGCGGCTCAACCGCCCCGAGGC
>DATJXO010000079.1:0-27975 GCA_035500055.1 Burkholderiales bacterium
CGGGCCCACGCGAACGGCGATGTACGACCAGCTGCCGCAATCGAGGAAGGACGGCGTCATGCGCTCGGTATACTCCGGGCGCGTCTGCTCGCCCGAGGAAGTCGCCGCCGCGATCCTGTGGCTCGGCAGCGCCTGCCCCGAGTACGTGAACGGCGCCACCCTCGACGTCAACAACGGCTCGTATCCGCGCTGACGTGTGGGAGTTCGAGAAGAAGCACGTCGAGGCGCCGTGAGCGGACGCACGCTGTTCGACAAGGTCTGGGACGAGCACGTCGTAGACGAGCTCGGCGACGGCATGCAGCTGATGCACGTCGACCGCCACCTGATGAACGAGCTTTCGGGGCACCGCGGCCAGGAGGTGATCGCCGAGCGCGGCCTGAAGACGCGCAACCCGGACCTGACCATCGGCACGCTCGACCACGTCGTCTCCACGGCGCCGGGCAGCCGCGGCGGCGGCGCGGCCTGGGCGGACCGCATCATCCAGGTGTTCCGCGAGGAAAGCGCGAAGGCGGGCTTCCCGGTGTACGACTTCGGCGACGACGGCCAGGGCATCGTGCACGTGATCGGGCCGGAGCTCGGCTTCACGCTGCCGGGAGTGCTGCTGGTCTGCGGCGACAGCCACACCTGCACCCACGGCGCGCTCGGCGCGCTCGCCTGGGGCATCGGCACCAGCGAGCTGGTGCACGTGCTGGCGACGCAGACCGTGGCGCAGCAGAAGCCGAAGACGATGCGCGCGCGCTTCGACGGCCGGCCGCAGCGCGGCGTCTATGCCAAGGACCTGATCCTCGCGCTGATCGGCAAGATCGGCACCGCGGGCGGCATGGGCTACGCGGTCGAGTACGCCGGCGAGGCGATCCGCGGGCTCGACATGGAGGGCCGCATGACCGTGTGCAACCTCTCGATCGAGCTCGGCGCCAAGGTGGGGATGGTGGCGCCCGACGAGAAGACCTTCGCCTACGTGAAGGGACGCCGCCACGCGCCGAAGGGCGAGCTCTGGGACCAGGCGCTCGCGCACTGGAAGACGCTGCCCACCGATCCCGACGCCGCGTTCGACCTCGAGCATGCGCTCGATTGCTCGTCGCTCGCCCCGCAGGTCACCTGGGGCACGAGTCCCGAGGACGTGGCCGGCGTCGACGGCACCGTGCCCGACGCCAAGCCCGAGGCGCTCGCCTACATGGGGCTTTCCCCCGGGCAGCGCATCGCCGGCACGAAGATCGACCGCGTCTTCATCGGCTCCTGCACCAACTCGCGCCTGCCCGATTTGCGCGCCGCGGCCGAGGTGGTGCGCGGCCGCGAGGTGGCGAAGCACGTCAAGGCCTGGGCGGTGCCGGGGTCGCTGCGCGTGAAGCGCGAGGCCGAGGCCGAGGGGCTGCACGAGGTGTTCCTCGCCGCGGGCTTCGAATGGCGCGAGGCCGGCTGCTCGATGTGCGTCGCCGCCAACGGCGACTACGTCGAGCCGCTCGCGCGCTGCGTGTCGACCTCCAACCGCAACTTCGCGGGCCGCCAGGGGCCGCAGGCGCGCACGCATCTCGCGAGCCCGGCGACGGCGGCGGCTTCCGCGATCGCGGGGGAAATCGTCGATCCGAGGTCTTTTCTATGATTTTCTCTCCGGGAAAGAGATCCAGCCTGGAGAAATTCAAGATCCTCAAGGGCGTCGCGGCTCCGCTTCCGCGCGAGAACGTCGACACCGACTACATCATCCGCATCGAGCGCTGCACGCGCACGCCGAAGGCCGAGCTCGGCAATTACGCCTTCGAGATGGCGCGCTTCCTGCCGGACGGCCGCGAGAACCCGGAGTTCGTCCTCAATCAGCCGCGATACCGCGGCGCGCGGATCCTCGTCTGCGGCGCCTTCTTCGGCACCGGCAGCTCGCGCGAGCACGCCGTCTGGGCGCTCGCCGGCATGGGCATCCGCTGCGTCATCGCGCCCTCCTTCGGCCAGATCTTCTTCGGCAACTGCTTCCAGAACGGATTGCTGCCGATCGTTCTGCCGGCGGACGTCGTCGAGGGTTTGATGGCGCGAGCTTCGGCGGCGGAACCTTTTGAAGTGAACCTTGAGAACCAGACCGTGAACGGCCAGATCCGCTTCGAGATCTCGCCGAGGCGAAAGAAGATGCTGCTCGAGGGGCTCGACGAGCTGGGCCTCACGCTCGCGATGGAGCCGAAGATCGCCGCCTTCCAGGCCGCCGACCGCGCGCGGCGACCGTGGATCTACCGCCTCTAGCGTACCTCGGCGTCGATGATGCGGTACCACTCCGGGATGCGCCCGTCCGGCTTGCCGTCGGAGCCGGTGAGGTAGCCGTGCGCCAGCGCCGCGGCGTCGAGGTCCTCGCGCACCGCAAGGCCGTGCTGCGCAGCGAACGCCGCGGCCTCCGCGGGCGTCCAGCCGGTGACGAAGGGCTCGCCCGAGCGCGCCACGCCGAGCGCCTCCTTGCGCGCCGCGTACAGCCCCTCGTAGCGGCCTTCGGCGACCTGGCGCAGGATGTAGTCGTACACCACGCTGCTGCCGGCGGCGGCATGGTGGCCGATGAAGTCGAGCGTGGCGCCGATGCCCGGCGCCGAAACGTACATGGTGACGCCCTCGAGAACGAAGAAGGTCTTCGCCGCCGGATCGTATCCGGCGCCGCCCAGCGCGCCGTCGAGCGTCTGCGTGTCGAAGTCGAGCGGCACCAGGCGCGCGTACGCCGGCACCGCGCCGAGCGCGCGCTCGAGCGCGCGGCGCTTGGCCTCGATCGTCGCCGGCAGGTCGACCTCGAAGAACGCGACACCGGGGTGCGCGTCGTGGAAGCGGTAGGCGCGGCTGTCGAAACCCGCGCCCAGCACCACCACCTGCGCCGCGCCGCGGGCGAGCGCCTCTTCGAGCCGGGCGTCGATGTAGCGCGTGCGCGCATTGACGTAGAAGAAGCCGGCGTAGGCCTCCGGGTCGAGGTCGATCACGTCGCGCGCCGCCTCGTACTCGCGTGGCAGCAGCTGCGCCGGGCACAGGCGCCCGGCGAGGGTGTCGCGGTTCCTCAGCTTCGGATCGGGGTGCTGCGCGCCTAGGGCGCGGAACTCGCAGGTGGCGGCGGCGGTGAACGAGGCGCGTCCCGGCGGCACCGCCCGCGCGGCGCCTGCGGCGAGCAGCGCCAGCGCGGCGCCCGCGACGAGCCTCATGGCGACGGACATCCCC
The DNA here is from genome assembly GCA_035500055.1 of Burkholderiales bacterium. Taxonomy (GTDB): domain Bacteria; phylum Pseudomonadota; class Gammaproteobacteria; order Burkholderiales; family SG8-39; genus RBG-16-66-20. The sequence continues at coordinate 3,169 of DATJXO010000079.1, forward strand.
CTCCCTGCGCTACTTCACGCGGTAGATTTCCTCGGCGAAGTCGCCGCGCCAGACCTCGAGGTCGACGCGCTTCTTGTCGAGCTGCGAGGTGAGCACCGCCTTGTCGGCAGCCTTCTCCCAGCGCATCTTGAAGATCCTGCGGTCGGGCTTGTCCTTGCGCGCGATCACCTCGGTCGCCTCCGAGAGCGGCGCCCCCCAGCGCGCCCGCAGCACCTCCTTGACCCGCTCGAGGTCCTTCTGGTCGAAGCGCGCGGTGAAGGACTGCACGGCGTCGGCCTTGAGGTAGAAGGTGATGCGCGCGGCCACGCCGCCGAAGGAGATCTGCCCGTCGTCGCAGCGCCGGCTGGCGGCATCGGTCTTCCATTCCAGCGGCTTGCAGCGGATGCCGGGGAAGTTCTTCTTGACGTCGAGCTCGTGCGCGCCCAGGCCGACGCCGTTGGCGTCGAACGCCCAAGCCGGCAGCGCGACCACGAGCAGCACGGCAATCAGGGCTCTCATTTCTTCCGGTAGCGGAAGCAGCCGCGCACGTGGTCGTTGACCATGCCCGTCGCCTGCATGAAGGCGTAGACGATGGTCGAGCCGACGAACTTGAAGCCGCGGCGCTTCAGCGTCTTCGACAGCGCGTCCGAGAGCGGGGTTCGCGCCGGCACGTGCTTGCGGCTGCGCGGCGCGTTCAGGACCGGGCGGTGGTCGACGAAGCCCCACAGGAACTTCGAGAAGCTGCCGAACTCCTCGCGCACCGCCAGGAAGCACCTCGCGTTGGTCACCGCGGCCTCGATCTTGAGCCGGTTGCGCACGATGCCGGCGTTCTTCATCAGCTGCCGCTTCTTTCTCGTTCCGTATCTTTCCATCTTCTTCGGATCGAAGCCGTCGAAGGCCTTCCTGTAGTTCTCGCGCTTGGCGAGGATCGTGTCCCACGACAGCCCTGCCTGCGCGCCCTCCAGGATCAGCAGCTCGAACAGCCTGCGGTCGTCCTTCACCGGCACGCCCCATTCGCGATCGTGGTACGCGACCGCGAGCGGGTTGCGGGCCCAGGCGCAGCGGCGCCTCACACCAGGCCGACCTTCTGCTCCTGCATCAGCGACACGAGCCGCCCGCCCAGCATCTGCAGGCGGTCGGCCATCACCGCCAGGAACGCCTCGGAGAACCGCGCCCGGCACGGGTCCGAGAAGCCGTCGATGTCCTCGATGCGCAGGCCGAGCGCCCAGCTCATCTCAACCGCGGTCACCGTGGCGCTGCGCGGCGCCGCGCTGCGCCGCGCATAGACCATCTCCCCGACGCACTCGCCGGGCGAGACCGCGTTCAGCAGCTTGCCACGCTGCGTCACCTTGAGCAGCCCGGCCGCCAGCACGTAGATGTGGTCGTCCTCGACGCCCTCGCGGATCAGGTCGACGCCGGGAAGGAACTTGCGGCAGCGGCACCTGCGCACGACTTCCCAGAGCTCGGAGTCGGAGAAGCGGCGGAAGAAGGCGAGCCGCCGCATGGCGTTGAACTCCTCGACGTCCGAGAGGCTGGATTCGGTCGCATCCTCGAGCGACAGCAGCGGCTCGAGCGCGGCGGCGAAGTGCTCCCAGCTCTCGAAGCGCTCGGTGCGCGACTTGCCGAGCGCGCGCAGCACGACCTCGTCGAGCGCGCCGGGCACGGCGGGCTCGAACTGCGAGGGCGGCGGCGGCTCCTTGGCCAGGATCTCGTCCATCAGCTGGTACGCGGTGGCGCCGACGAACGGGCGCTGGCCGGTGAGCATGTGGTACATGACCCCGCCGAGCGAGAACATGTCGGAGCGGAAGTCGATCTCCTCGCCGCCGCGTATCTGCTCCGGCGACATGTAGGCGGGCGAGCCCACGCCGGCCACCTGCGTAGTGTCGGAGCGCGCGAGCTGCGCGGCGCCGAAGTCCGAGACCTTGATGTCGTAGTCCTGCCGCAGCATGATGTTCGCCGGCTTGATGTCGCGATGCACGACGCCGACCGAATTGGCGTACTCGAGCGCGCGGCAGCACTTGTAGGCGATCTGCGCCGTGCGGTTCACCGGCAGCAGGTCCGACGGCCTGCAGCGCGGCTCCAGCGAGGTGCCGTCGACCCGCTCCATCACCAGATAGCGCAGGTCCTTGCCTTCCGCGGTCTTCTCCACGCCGGCGTCGTAGATGCTGACGATGTGCGGGTGGCGCAGCTTCCCGGCGAGCGAGGCCTCGTTCTGGAAGAACTTGAGGTGCCGGCGCGCGTCCTCCGGGTCGAGCGGCAGCGAGTCGAGCACCTTGATCGCAACCTCGCGCTGGCCGAAGGGGTCGTTGGCGAGGTACACCGAGCCCGTCGCGCCCTTGCCGAGCAGCCGCTGGATCTCGTACTTGCCGATGCGGGGAACCATCCGGCAGGGATGCTAACCCAAAGAGGGGAGCCGACTGCCCACTACAATCTGCAAGAGATGATCAAAGCTTGCCGCCTGCTGACGCTCGCCGCCGCGCTCGGCCTCGCGGCGTGCGCCACCGAGACCCGCTGGGGCAAGCCGGGAGCGGACGAGGCGACCCTCGCGCGCGACCAGGCGGATTGCCGCGCGCTGGCCGCCCAGCAGTCGGCGCGCATGGGCGCCACCGGGCTGCCGCCGGCCACCCTCGATCCCCGCTTCGGCGCGCCGAGCGGCCCGAGCGTCGCCGAGCAGCGCCTGCAGGAGCGCGAGCTCGAGGACAGGTGCATGCGCCGGAAGGGCTACGACCGGGTGCCGGTCACCGGCGACAAGTAGGCGGCGCGCGAGGGCGCGTCCTTCACTTCGTGGCTTGCGGGCCGCGCCCGCAGGCGCACGTCGGTCAGCTCGGCGCGCTCGCGCGCGGCATTGCGGAACGCCTGGTCCCTGCCCGGGAGATACTGCGGCGGCCAGTGCTGCGCGCCGTGCTGGTACCAGGCGGAGGCCTGCAGCGTGAAGTACGGGTTGGCGAGGTGCGGCCGCGCCAGCGCGACCAGGTCGGCCTTGCCGGAGGCGAGCAGCGTGTTGACCTGGTCGGCGGTGGTCACCGCGCCCACGGTCAGGGTCGCGATCCCGACCTCGTTCCTCACCCAGTCGGCGAACGGCGCCTGGTACATGCGCCCGTAGACCGGCCGCTGCTGCGGCACGGTCTGCCCGGTCGAGCAGTCGATCAGGTCGCAGCCCGCCGCCTTCAGCATCCGCGCCGCCGCCATCAGATCCTCGCCCGAGAGCCCGCCGGGCGCCCAGTCGGTGGCGGAAATGCGCACGGACATCGGTTTCTCCCTTGAGAACGCGCTTCTACAGGAATTGAAGACAGCCAGCGGAAATCTCATCCGGTTCTCGATCGGGCCGCCGTACTCGTCGGAGCGCCGGTTGGTGAGCGGAGAGATGAAGCTCGCCAGCAGGTAGCCGTGCGCCATGTGGATTTCCAGCATGTCGAACCCGGCCTCGTCGGCGAGGCGGGCGGACCGTTCGAAGTCTGCGACGACCTTCGCCATGTCCCCGGGTGTCAATTCGGAAGGCACCTGCGAAATCCCCTCCTCGTAGGGGATCGGGGAGGCCGACACCAGGGGCCAGTTGCCGGCCTCCAGCGGGTGATCCATCTTCTCCCAGCCGAGCTGGGTCGAGCCCTTGCGCCCCGCGTGCCCGATCTGCATGCACAGCTTCGCCTTCGAGTGGGCGTGGCAGAAGGCCGCGATGCGGCGGAAGGCGTCGCGCTGCGCCTCGTTCCACAGCCCGGTGCATCCCGGCGAGATGCGGCCCTCGGGCGAGACGCAGGTCATCTCGACGAACACCAGGCCGGCGCCGCCGATCGCGCGCGAGCCGAGGTGCACGAAGTGCCAGTCGGTCGGCATGCCGTCGACCGCCGAATACTGGTCCATCGGCGACACCACCACGCGGTTCTCCAGCACCATGCCGCGCAGCCGGAACGGCGTGAACATCGGCACCGGCGGGTTCTTCGGATCGACGTCGAGCCCTTGCTCCTTTACCTTTTGCGAGAACCAGATTCTCACCTCACGGACGAACTCCGGATCCCGCAGCTCCAGGTTCTCCCAGGTGATCTGCTTGGAGCGCGACATGACGCCGAACGCGAACTGCAGCGGGTCCATGCCCCAGTAGCGCTTCATGTGCTCGAACCACGCCAGCGAGACGTTGGCCGCGTGCTGGGTCTTCTCGACCTCTTCGCGCCGGCCGGTGTCGTATTTCTTCAGGGCCTCGTCCAGCGTCTTTTCTTCCTTGATGAAATCGAACAGGGAAATGGCGTCTTCCATTGCCAGTTTCGTTCCCGACCCGATCGAGAAGTGCGCCGTGGCCTTGGCATCGCCGATCAGGACCGCGTTGTCCTTCACCCAGGTGCGGTTGGTGATGGTCGGGAAGTTGCGCCAGATCGAGCGGTTGGCGATCAGCCGGTGGCCGGCGAGCTCGTCGGCGAATACCCGCTCCAGCGTCTCGAGCATCGCCGCCTCGTCCTTGGCGTCGAAGCCGAAGTTGCGCCAGGTGGTCTCGTCGGTCTCGATCACCCAGGTGCTGCGGCCAGGCTCGTACTGGTAGCAGTGCGCCAGGATGATCCCCTCCGGCGTCTCGCGGAAGAAGTACTTGAACGCGTCCATCGGCCGCGTCGAGCCGAGCCAGGTGAACTTGTTCGGCCGCAGGTCGACGGCCGGCTGGAATTGGTCCTTGTATCGCTCTCTTATTCTTGAATTTATTCCATCCGCCACGACAATGAGATCGGAATCGGGGAATTCGGCCAGGTCCTCGACTTCATGCTGGAACCGCAGCTTCACCCCCAGCTCGCGGCAGCGGTCGTGCAGGATGTGCAGCAGGGCCACGCGCGAGCAGCCGCAGAAGCCGTTGCCGCCGGAGCGCAGGGTGCGGCCCTTGTAGACCACGTCGACGTCGCCCCAGTAGGCGAAGCGCCGCCGGATCATCTCGTAGGAGGGGACGTCGTAGGCCTTGAAGGTGTCGAGCGTCTGGTCGGAGAACACCACGCCGAAGCCGAAGGTGTCGTCGGGCCGGTTGCGCTCGTACACCGTGACGTCCCAGCGCGGCCACGCCTTCTGCGCGAGCAGCGCGAAGTAGAGCCCTCCCGGGCCGCCGCCGATGATCGAGATCTTCACGCGCCCTCCGGCACCGCCGCGGTCGCCTCGATCTCGAGCCGCGCATCGCGCTCGACCAGGCCGCCGACCTGCACCACCGCCATCGCCGGATAGTTGCGGCCCATCAGCTCGCGGTACGCCGCGCCGACCTCCGCCAGCGCCGCGAAGTACTCGTCGCGGTCGATCACGTACCAGGTGAGGCGCACCACGTGCTCGGGGCGTCCGCCCGCCTCCGCGAGCACCGCGAGGATGTTCTTCAGCGCCTGGCGGAACTGCCCGGCGAAGGTCTTCTCCTCGAGCTCGCCCTGCGCGTTCGAGCCGATCTGCCCGGCGATGTAGACGGTGGTGCCGCCCCTGACCGCGATCCCGTGCGAGAAGCCTTTCGGGCGCGCCCAGCCGGGCGGCTGCAGGATTTGCATCTTGGGGCTCATGTCAGAGGCTCCTCAGCTTGAAGCGCTGCAGTTTGCCGGTCTCGGTGCGCGGCAGCGCGTCCACGAACTCGATCGCGCGCGGGTACTTGTAGGGGGCGATGGTGCTCTTGACATGCTCCTGGAGCATTTTTCGGGTCTGCTCGCCGCCTTCGAAGCCTCCCTTGAGAACGACGAAGGCCTTCACCACCATGCCGCGCTCGGCATCCGGCGCGCCGACCACGCCGCACTCCGCGACCGCGGGATGCGCGAGCAGCACGCCCTCCACCTCCGGACCGGCGATGTTGTAGCCGGACGAGATGATCATGTCGTCGGTGCGCGCCTGGTAAAAGAAGTAGCCCTCCTCGTCCACGACGTAGGCGTCGCCCGTCAGGTTCCAGCCGCGCATGTTCCCTCCCGGCACGTAGTTCTTCTGCCGCTCGTCGGCGAGGTAGCGGCAGCCGGTCGGGCCCTTCGCCGCGAGGCGACCGACCGCGCCCGGCGGGCACGGCCGGCCCTCGTCGTCGAGCACGGCCGCCCGGTAGCCGGGGATCGCGTAGCCGGTGGCGCCGCGCTTCACGCGCTCGGGCGTGTGCGAGATGAAGATGTGGATCATCTCGGTCGAGCCGATGCCGTCGATGATCTCGATGCCGGTCGCCTGCTTGAAGAGCTGGCGGGTGGCGTCGGGCAGCGCCTCGCCCGCAGAGACGCACTTCCTCAGCGACTTGGGCGGCGCATTCTTCCAGACGCCGGCGAGCGCCCGGTACATCGTCGGCGCGGTGAACAGGACGGTGGCCTTGAAGCGGCCGATCGCCTCCAGCAGCGAATCGGGCGTGGCCTTCTCCACCAGCGCGGTGGCGGCGCCGACGCGCATCGGGAAGCACAGCAGCCCCCCGAGGCCGAAGGTGAAGGCGAGCGGCGGCGTGCCGATGAAGACGTCGCCCGGCGCCGACCCGAGGCAGGAGCGCGGGAAGCAGTCGCACATCGCGATCACGTCGCGGTGGAAGTGCATCGTGCCCTTGGGCTTGCCGGTGGTGCCGGAGGTAAACGCGATCAGCGCGACGTCTTCCGCGGCCGTATCCACGTTCTCGAACTCGGGACTTTCGTTCCTGCACAGGCTGTCCAGCGAGTCGGGGGCGTCGTCGTACCAGTACCTGACGGATCGCAGGGACGGGCAGGAGGGCAGGGCGGCCTTCAGTTCGGCGTCGAGGCGCTTGTCGCACAGCGCGTGCGTGACCTCGGCCTTGGTGACGATCTCGGTGAGCTCCTTGGCGCGCAGCAGCGGCATGGTGCCGACGCAGACGCCGCCCGCCTTCATCACCGCGAGCCAGCACGCCGCCATCATCGGGTTGTTCGGCCCGCGCAGCAGCACCCGGTTGCCCGGCACCAGCCCCATGTCCCGCACCAGCACGTTGGCGATGCGGTTGGCCTGCGCCCGCAGTTGCGCGTAGCTGCAGCTGCCGTCGGCGGCGAGGATCGCGGTGCGCCCGCCGCCGCCCGCCCTGACGCGGTCGTCGAGCAGCACGCCGGCGCAGTTCATGCGCGCCGGGTACTGCAGCTCCGGCAGCTCGAACAGGAGCTCCGGCCATTGCTCGCGCGGCGGCAGGTTGTCGCGCGCGAACGTGTCGACATGGGCGCTCCGCGCCTTCATCGCCGTCATCTCAGCAGCTCCCGTGCAATGATCACCTTCTGCACCTCGGTGGCGCCCTCGTAGATGCGCAGCGCGCGCACCTCCCGGTACAGGCGCTCGACCGGATGGCCGCTCTTCACGCCGAGGCCGCCGAGCAGCTGCACCGCGGCGTCCACCACGGCCTGCGCCGTCTCGGTCGCCTGCATCTTCGCCATCGCCGCGTCCTGCGTCGCCGGCTCCTGCGCGCAGTCCCTCTTCCAGGCGGACTTGTACGTGAGCAGCGCGGCCGCCTCGATGCCGGTCGCCATGTCGGCGAGCTTCGCCTGCGTCAGCTGGAAGTCGGCGAGCGTGCGGCCGAACATCCTGCGCCGGCGCGCGTGGCGCATCGCCTCGTCGAGCGCGCGGCGCGCGAAGCCGAGCGCCGCGCCGGCCACCGTGGTGCGGAAGACGTCGAGGTTGCGCATCGCCAGCTTGAAGCCGCCGCCGGCCTCGCCGACGAGCTCGGCCTTCGCGCGGCGCAGCTTCAGCGTCGCCATGGGGTGCGGCGCGACGATGTCGATGCGCTCGGAAGCATCGATCTCCTTCGCCTCGACGAGGAAGGCGGAGATGCCCTTCGTGCCGGCGCCCTCCTCCGAGCGGGCGAAGACGATATAGAAGTCGGCGATGCCGCCGTTGGAGATCCAGGTCTTGGTCCCGGCAAGCGACCAGCCGCCGCCCTCGCGAGTCGCCGCGCAGGACAGCGCGGCGACGTCGGACCCGGCCTCCGGCTCGGACAGCGCGAAGGCGGCGATCGCCTCGCCGCTCGCGACGCGCGGCAGCCAGCGCTCCTTCTGCGCCGCGCTGCCGGCGAGCACCAGCGGCCCGCTGCCCAGGCCCTGCATGACGAAGGCGAAGTCCGCGAGCCCGTGGTGGTACGCGAGCACCTCGCGCAGCAGCGCGATCGAGCGCACGTCCGGCTGCGGCGAAGCGCAATACTGAAGCAGGTTTGCCTTACCCAGATCCTTCACTGCTCTTCTGCAAAAGCCGTCGGGGTCGGCGTCACCGGAGCGTTCAAGCCCCTCCCGGCACCAGTTCTCCGCCTGCTCCGCCAGCTGCCGATGCTGCGCCTCGAAGAACGGCCAGCGGTAGTGGGCGAAGCGATCCACGCGCTCAGTCGCCCTCGAACGCGGGCTTCTGCCTCGCCGCGAACGCCTCGAAGGCGCGGCGGAAATCCCGGGTCTGCATGCATACCGCCTGCGCCTGGGCCTCCATTTCGATCGCCTCGTCGAGGCCGGCGCTCCATTCCTGGTGCAGCATGGTCTTGGTTATGGCGTGCGCGAAGGTCGGGCCGGAGGCGAGCGCTTGCGCGGCTTCCATCGCGGCGGGCAGCGCGGGGCCGGCGAGGCGGTTGAAGAAGCCCCAGGCGAGCCCCTCGTCCGCCGACATCGAGCGCCCGGTGTAGAGCAGCTCCGCGGCGCGGCCCTGGCCGATGACGCGCGGCAGCATCGCGCAGGCGCCCATGTCGCAGCCGGCGAGCCCCACGCGCGTGAAGAGGAACGCCACTTTCGCGTCCGGCGCGCCGATGCGCAGGTCCGAGAAGAGCGCGATCAGCGCGCCCGCCCCGGCGCAGACGCCGTCGACCGCGGCGATCACCGGCTGGGGGCAGTGGCGCATCGACTTCACCAGGTCGCCGGTCATGCGCGTGAACTCGAGCAGCTGCGGCATCGCCATCTTCGTCAGCGGCCCGATGATCTCGTGCACGTCGCCGCCCGAGCAGAAATTGCCGCCCGCGCCGGCGACCACGACGCTCTTGATCTCGTTTTCGAATTTGAGATTTCCGAAAAAATCCCTCAATTCCGCGTAAGAGTCGAACGTCAGGGGATTCTTCTTCTCCGGCCGGTTGAGCGTCACCACCCCCACCTTGCCTTCGACCCGCCACAGGAAGTGCTTCGGCTCGATCATGATCCCGCCTCCAGGGTGACCCGCTTCACGCGCCCGAGCAGCCGGTAGGCCTCGGCGTGCTCGCGCCGCGTCAGGCCGGCGAGCAGCCCTGCGATCCACACCTCGTGCTCGCGCGCCATCTCGGCGAAACCGCGCCGCCCGGCGCGCGTCAGGCGCACGCGCCAGGCGCGCCGGTCGGCGGGCTCGTCGGCGCGCTCGACCAGGCCCTCCCTCTCCAGCTGGTCGACGATGCCGGTGACGTTGCCGCCGGTCACCATCAGGTGGCGCGACAGCTCCTTCATGCGCAGTCCCGCGGGATAGCGGAACAGCTGCGACATCAGGTCGAAGCGCGGCAGCGTGGTGTCGAAGCGCTCGCGCAGCCGCGCCCGCACGCGCCGCTCGATCAGCTGGGTGCAGGTGAACAGCCGCAGCCACAGGCGCAGCGCATGGTGGTCGCCGTCGCGCGCAGCGGTCTCGCGGTCGGGGGACGGCGCGGCGCGCGGCGCGGGCTGCTCCATGCGGCTACTCCAGACCTGAATAGATTAAGCCTAAAGTAACCCGCCGGCGGGGGGCCGCGCAAGCCCCCGGGCGGGGGCCGCTACACCAGCGGCACGTAGTCGTAGTCGCCGATGCCCTGCAGCACGAGGAACGTCGCCGAGCCCGCGCCCGGGTTGGTGACGAGGTGCGGGCGCCGCGGCCGCACCGCATAGGTCTCGCCCGGCTTCAGCCGCACTTCTTCCTTGGGGTCCTGCAGGAACAGCCGCAGCTCGCCCTCGAGCACGTAGAAGGTGTCCTGGATGTTGCTGTGGTAGTGCCAGGGCACCGTTTGCGCGGGCGAGATCTGCAGCTCGTTGATGCGGAAGCCGGGACGCTGCGCGTGGAAGGCGCGGCGCTCGACTTCGTAGAGGTGGCTCGTGTCCTTCACCGGCTCGAGCCGCTTAGCGCGCTGTTCCATCTTTCCTCCCCTGTCTCGGCATGCGCGCGAGCATGGTCCAGAACGCCGCGGCAAGCAACACCACCGGGAGGGCGGCGTAGCCGGCGAGCGGCAGCAGGCCCCGCAGCAGCGCCAGCGGGGGGGCGCCGTCCCTGGCGCCGCCCGCCGCGGAGTAGCTCGCCAGCTCGGCGGTGGCCCAGATCGCCGCCACCGCCGCGAGCGGCAGGATCAGGCTCCAGGCGCCGCGCGCCGCGGCCGCGCCGCGCGCCAGCGTCCCGCGGCGCACGCGCAGCCACAGCACCGCGAGGTACAGCGCGGCGAGCACCACCGCCGCGACCGGCGCGCCGTAGAACACGCCGATCTTGATCGCGAGCCACATCGCCGCGCCTCAGCCCTTCGGCGCGTGGATCACCACGCTGCCGACGAGCTTGTCGTGCCAGCCCTGCTTGCGCGGGTCGAACGCGATCCAGAGGAAGCCAAGCCCGAGCGGGATCGTGGAGACGAGGTAGGCGAGCGCGCGGCCGACGCACTGCCCGGTGGACAGCGGCTTGAAGGTAACCGCGTCGACCACCCGCAGCTTGAGCACCATCTTCCCGGGGGTGCCCAGCTTCGCCCGCCAGAACCACACCACGAGCGCGAGCATCACGACATTGACGACAAGGTTCCAGACCAGCCCGCTCATGCCGCCGAGCGCGCGCTCCAGCGCCGCCGGGTCCTGCAGTGCAGCCGGGTCGACCGCCGCGGTCAGCGCGGGGCCCGAAAGCGCCAGCGAAAGCGGCGTCAGCAGCACCAGCAGGATCACGATGTCGATGAGCGAGGCGAGCAGCCGCACCCAGAACCCGGCGTAGCGGACGGCCTTCTCATCGGGCATGGCGCCCCCTCACTTCAGCTCCACCTCGACAAAGACGAACTCGTGGGAGTTCGGGTTCACCACGTTGTGCTCGACGCCCTTCTCGCGCGCGTAGCTCTGTCCGGCGGCGAGCTCGGTGACGACTTCGCCCTGCGCCGTCTCCGCCAGCAGCTTGCCGGCGGTCAGCACCACCACCACGTAGTCGTGCGCGTGCCGGTGCCAGCCGGTCTCGGCCCCCGGCGCGAAGCGCCACTCGGTGACGATCACGCGGCCGGTTTCCTGCAGCCGCTTCGAGGCGGCGGCGGGGCGCTTCGCGGCCATGGCTAGCCGGCGAGCCAGAACGCGGCGAGCGGCACGACGTTGAGCATCAGGATCGCGAGCTTGTCAGGAACCGCGTCGGTTCGTCGGGATTCATCGCATGCGCTCCTTCATCTCCCAAAGATATCCGCGGAGGCTGTTGCCGCATTCTAAGCCCGGCTCTCCGCCGTCAGGCTTCCACCTTCACCAGCTTCATGCGCCCAGCAGCGCCGGCCCTGATCGTCACCGCCGACTTGAGGCAATGGAAGCGCTCCGCCACCAGCGCGACGAGCTCCGCGTTCGCCTTGCCGTCCACCGGCGGCGACTTGAGCCTCGCCTGCCACGTGCCGTCGGGAGCCTGCTCGAGCGACGAGGCGCGCGCGTTCGGCTTCACCTTGATGCGCAGATGGATCGCCATCGCTACTCGTCGGGAATGAGCCGCTTGCCGAGGCTGACCGTGCGGTCGGGCGCGTAGCCGAGCCGCTCGTAGAACGCGAGCACGGCCTCGTTCCCGGTCCGCACCTGGATGTTGAGCTTGGGGCAGCCCATGTCCTTCAGTCGCGCCTCGACGCGATGCATCAGCTGCCGGCCGAAGCCGCGCCGCCGGCAATCGGGCGCCACGGCGAGATAATTGGCCCAGCCGCGGTGCCCGTCGAACCCCGCCATGACCGTCGCGACCAGCGCGAGCTCGAGCACGCCGACCAGAAAGAGCTCGGGCTGGACCGTGAGCTTCCTCAGGATGTCCTTGTGCGGGTCGTTCCATGGCCGCACCAGCCCGCACTCCGTCCACAAGCGCACGACCGACGCCTCGTCCGCGGCCCGGTAGCTGCGGATCTCCATGGCAGCGCTCGCCTATCCGCCCCGCTTCAGCGCCGTGACCTCGATCTCGATGCGCATCTTCGGATCGAGCAGGTGAGCCTGGATCATCGTCGCCGCCGGCCGGATGTCGCCGAAGTACTTGCGCAGCACCGGCCAGGTCTTCGGAAATTCCGCCGCGTCCGGGAGCAGGTAGGTCACGCGCACCACGTCCGCGAGGCTCGCGCCCGCCTGCCCCAGGGCCGCGGCGATGTTCCTCAAGCACTGCTCGGCCTGCGCCTCGACGCCCTCCGCGAGGGTCATCGTCGAGTAGTCGTAGCCCGTGGTGCCGGAAACGAACACCCAGTCTCCCTGCGCCACGGCCCGCGAGTAGCCGATGTCGCGCTCGAAGGTCGAGCCTGAACCGACGAGCCGCCGCTTCATCATGAGGTTCCTCCGGATGCGATCCATCTGCTTCCTGTATTCGCCCACGCGCCTTCCCTTCAGGCGCCTATCATGGCACGCGCGGGGGAAGCCGGGCGAGACGCGTACACTTGGTCCTGCGCGAATAGGGCCGCGGAGCGTGCCGAAGGAGGATGAAGAGGATGACGTTCGAAGCGACGATCGCCGGCAGCCTGCCGAAGCCGGGCTGGCTGGCGGAGGAGCAGAAGCTGTGGCCGGCGTGGAAGGCCGAGGGCGAGGCGCTGGAGCAGGCGAAGCGCGACGCCACGCTGCTGTGGCTGAAGGAGCAGGAGGACGCCGGCATCGACATCGTTTCCGACGGCGAGCAGTCGCGCCAGCACTTCGTGCACGGGTTCCTAGAGTTCGTCGAGGGCATCGACTTCGAGCACAAGGTGAAGATGGGGATCCGCGACAACCGCTACGACGCCATGGTGCCGGTGGTGGTCGGGCCGCTGAAGCTGAAGGGCCGCGTGCACCAGCCCGAAGCGCGGGTGCTGCGCGCGCATTCGAAGAAGAAGATCAAGATCACGATGCCGGGCCCGATGACCATCGTCGACACCCTGGCCGACCGGCACTACGGCGACAAGGTGAAGCTGGCGATGGCGTTCGCCGCGCTGCTCAACGAGGAAGCGCGCGCATTGGAGCGCGACGGCGTCGACGTGATCCAGTTCGACGAGCCCGCGTTCAACGTCTACATGGACGACGTGAAGAAGTGGGGCATCGAGGCCCTGCACCGCGCCATCCGGGGCCTGCGCAGGGCGAAGACCTGCGTCCACATCTGCTACGGCTACGGCATCAAGGCGAACATCGACTGGAAGGGCACGCTCGGCTCGGAGTGGCGCCAGTACGAGGAGATCTTCCCGGCGCTGGCGAAGAGCCGCATCGACCAGGTGTCGCTCGAGTGCATCCACTCCAGGGTGCCGATCGAGCTGCTCGGGCTGCTGAAGGGCAAGGACGTGCTGGTCGGCGTGATCGACGTGGCGAGCGACCGCGTCGAGACGCCGCAGGAGGTGTTCGGCATCATCAAGCGCGCGCTCAAGTTCGTGCCGAAGCGGCACTTCTTCCCCTGCACCAACTGCGGCATGGCGCCGATGGACCGCGCCGTCGCGGCGGCCAAGCTGAAGGCGCTCGGCGCGGGCGCCGCGCTGGCGCGCAAGCGCCTGCGCTAGAGGCCGTGGGCCCGCTGCCGCTGCCGCCGGGCATCCGCGAGCGGCGGGTCGCCGGCGTCAACGGCCTCGAGATGCGCCTGCTCGAGGCGGGCGAGGCCTCGCGGCCGTGCCTGCTGCTGCTGCACGGCTTTCCCGAGCTCGCTTTCAGCTGGCGCAAGGTGATGCTGCCGCTTGCGGCAGCCGGCTACTGGGTCGTCGCCCCCGACCAGCGCGGCTACGGCGGCACCACCGGGTGGGATCCGCGCTACGACGGCGACCTCGCCTCGTTCCACATGACGAACCTCGTCGCGGATGCCCGCGCCCTGCTCGCGGCGCTCGGCCGCCGCGGGGCGGCGGCCGTGATCGGCCACGATTTCGGCTCGCCGGTCGCCGCCTGGTGCGCGCTGCTGCACCCGGAGGCCTTCGGCGCGGTCGCGCTGATGAGCGCGCCGTTTCCCGGGCCGCCGAAAGCGGCGCCGCCGCCGCCGGACCCGGTGCACGCCGAGCTGGCGGCGCTGCCGCGCCCGCGCAAGCACTACCAGTGGTACTACTCGACGCGCGAGGCGGAGGCGGACATGCTCCGCTGCCCGCAGGGATTGCACGCGTTCCTGCGTGCCTACTACCACATGAAGAGCGCCGACTGGCCGCAAAACCGCCCCTTCGAGCTGAAGAGCTGGTCGGCGCCGGAACTGGCGAAGCTGCCGGACTACTACGTGATGGAACTTGCGAAGACCATGCCCGAGACCGTCGCGCCGGCGATGCCCTCGCCGGCCGAGGTCGCCGGATGCGGCTGGCTCACCGAGGCGGAGCTCGCCGTGTACAGCGGCGAGTTCGCGCGCAGCGGGCTTCAGGGCGGCCTCAACTGGTACCGCTGCCGCACCTCCGGCGCGTTCGACGCCGACCTCGCGGCGCACTCGGGCCGCGCGATCGAGGTGCCGGCGTGCTTCATCGCCGGCGCGGCAGACTGGGGGCCGCAGCAGTCTCCCGGCGCGCTCAAGCGCATGCTCGAGCGCGCCTTCGCCGACGGCCGGGGCTGCCACAGGGTCGCGGGCGCCGGGCACTGGGTGCAGCAGGAGCAGCCCGCGGAGACCGCGCGCCTGCTGCTCGAGTTCCTCGGCGCCGCGCGCCGATGATGCGGCGCGCGCGGCTCGCCGCCGACATCGGCGGCACCTTCACCGATGTCGTGCTCGAGCACGGCGGCCGGCGCCATTCCGCCAAGGTGCTCACCACCCCGCGCGCGCCCGAGGAGGGCATGCTGGAGGGAATCGCGCGCGTGCTCGCCGGGGCCCGGCTGCGGCCGCGCGACGTCGGCGTCCTGATCCACGGCACGACGCTCGCCACCAACGCGCTGATCGAAAGGAAGGGCGCGCGCACCGCGCTCCTCACCACCGCGGGCTTCCGCGACGTCCTCGAGATGGGCCACGAGAAGCGCTACGAGCACTACGACCTCGACCTCGAGCTGCCCGCGCCGCTGGTGCCACGGGAGCTGCGGTTTACGGTGGAGGAAAGGGTCACCGCGCGAGGCATAGTCAGGGTTCCACTGAATGAAGATTCCCTGAAGAAGACCTGCGAAGAGATAAGGAAAAAGAGCGTCGAGGCAATCGCCGTCGGCTTCCTGCATTCCTACGTGAACGACGCGCACGAGCGGCGCGCGGGCGGGATCCTCGCGCGCGCCCTGCCCGGCGTTGCGGTGACGCTGTCCTCGGCCGTGTGCCCCGAGATGCGCGAGTACGAGCGCTTCTCCACCGCCTGCGCCAACGCCTACGTGCAGCCGCTGATCGAGAGCTACCTGGCGCGGCTCGAGGCGGAGCTGGTGCGCCGCGGCTTCGCCTGTCCGCTCTATCTCATGACCTCGGGCGGCGGCCTGACCACGCTCGAGGCGGCGCGCCGCTTCCCGGTGCGGCTGGTCGAGTCGGGCCCGGCCGGCGGCGCGATCCTGTCGGCGCGCCTCGCGCGCGAGAACCGCCTCGACGAGGTGCTCTCCTTCGACATGGGCGGCACCACGGCGAAGATCTGCTTCATCGGCGGCGGGCGCCCCGAGCAGTCGCGCCGCTTCGAGGTGGCGCGCGTCTGGAGGAACCTCAAGGGCAGCGGCCTGCCGCTGCGCATCCCGGTCACAGAGATGGTCGAGATCGGCGCCGGCGGCGGCTCGATCGCGCGCCTCGACGCGCTGCGGCGCATCCAGGTCGGGCCGCAAAGCGCCGGCGCCGATCCGGGACCGGCGTGCTACGCGCGCGGCGGCGCCGCGCCGACCGTCACCGACGCCGACCTGGTGCTCGGGC
Organism: Burkholderiales bacterium; assembly: GCA_035500055.1. GTDB lineage: Bacteria > Pseudomonadota > Gammaproteobacteria > Burkholderiales > SG8-39 > RBG-16-66-20. Next base: position 18,946 of record DATJXO010000079.1, read on the forward strand.
GCATCGATGCCTCGAGCTTCGCCGGCGGCTCCCTGCGGCTCGACGCTTCCCGGGCGACGCAAGCGATCGCGGCCGGCCTCGGCACGCCGCTCGGCCTGGACGCGCGCTGGGCGGCGGCGGGCGTCGGCGAGATTGTCGAGGAGAACATGGCGAGCGCGGCGCGGGTGCACGCCATCGAGCGCGGCAAGGCGATCGAGCGCTGCGCCATGATCGCCTTCGGCGGCGCCGCGCCGCTGCACGCGGCGCGCCTCGCGGAAAAGCTGGGCCTCAGGCGCGTGCTGGTGCCGGTCGACGCGAGCGTCGGCTCGGCGCTCGGCTTCCTCGCCGCTCCGGTCGCCTTTGAACTGGCCCGGAGCATCCGTTTCGATGAGCGCTCCCTGGATATCGCCCGCATAAACGGGCAGCTTCGAAAGATGCAGAATGATGCGCGGGCGATCGTCGCCGCGGGCGCTCTCGGCGCGCGGCTGGAAGCGCATCGCTCGGTGGAGATGCGCTACCGCGGCCAGGGCCACGAGATCGCCGTGCCGCTGCCCGCGCGCGCGCTGCGCTCGCCGGACGCCCGCGCCCTGCGCGCGGAGTTCGAGCGGCGCTACGAGGCCCAGTTCGGCCTGCGCATCGCGGAGGTGGCGGTGGAATTCCTGACGTGGTCCGTGAGGGTCGGCACGATGAGCGTGGCGGAACGGCAACCCGGCGGGAAGACCGTAAAATCGAAGCCGGTCCGCGCCGCGACGCGCCGTGTCTTCGACCCGGTGCGCGGCAGCGTCGAGGCGTTTGCCGTGTACTCGCGCGGCGCGCTGGCGCCGGGCGCCCGGCTCGCCGGGCCGGCGCTGGTCGCCGAGCCGCAGACCACGACGCTGGTGCCGCGCGGCTGGCGCTGCCGCGTCGCTGCGGCCGGGCACTTGATTCTGGAGCGCGCGAAATGAAGGCGCAGAAGCGCAAGCTGGTCCGGCAGATACTCTGGAACCGCCTCATCGCGGTGGTCGAGGAGCAAGCCAACGTCCTCCTGAAGACCGCGTTCGGCGCGATCACGCGCGAGGCGGGCGACCTCTCGGCGGGCGTCTACGATACCCGGGGCCGCATGCTCGCCCAGGCGGTCACCGGCACGCCGGGGCACGTCAACACCATGGCGACCGCGGTGCAGCACTTCCTGCGCCGCTACCCGGCGAAAACGCTCAGGCCCGGCGACGTGCTGGTGACCAACGACCCCTGGATGGGCACCGGGCATCTGTTCGACTTCGTCACGGTGACGCCGGCGTTCCTCGGGCGGCGCCTGATCGGATTCTTCGCCTCCACCTGCCACGTGATCGACGTCGGCGGGCGCGGCTTCGTCGCCGAGGCGACCTCGGTGTACGAGGAAGGATTGCTGGTGCCGCACCTGAAGCTGGTAGAGGCCGGCCGGCCGAACGAGGACGTCTTCGCGATGCTGGCCGCGAACTCGCGCGAGCCGGAGCAGCTGAAGGGCGACCTGATGGGCCTGGTATCCTGCAACGAGGTCGCGGCGCGGCGCCTCGCCGCGATGCTGGAGGAGTTCGGCCTGAAGGAGCTGGACGCGCTCGGCGAGCACATCGTCTCGACCTCGCGCGCCTCGATGCTCGCGGCGATCGCGAAGCTGCCGCGCGGCACCTGGCGCGCGCAGGCGAGTCTCGACGGCTACGAGTCGCCGGTGGAACTGTGCGCAGCGCTCGCGGTGTCGAAGAAAGGCATCCACGTCGACTACGCGGGCTCCTCGCCCGCCTCGCGCTTCGGCATCAACTCGCCCAAGTGCTACACCGACGCCTACACCTCGTTCGGCGTCAAGTGCCTCGTCGCCCCGGGAATTCCGAACAACGCCGGCTCGCTCGAGGTGGTCACGGTCTCGGCGCCGGAGGACTCGATCGTCAACCCGCTGCGGCCGCGCCCGGTCACCGCGCGCCACCTGATCGGGCAGACGCTGCCCGAGCTGGTCTTCGGCTGCCTCGCCGAGCCGCTGCAAGGCAGGGTTCCGGCCGAGGGCGCGGGCAGCATCTGGCTGCTCAACATGACCGGCGGCCCGCAGCTCGCCGGCGCCACGCCCGCCGCGTCGCGCTTCAACGTGATCTCGATCGGCATCGGCGGCATGGGCGCGGGCCCGGGCAAGGACGGGCTGTCGACTACCGCGTTTCCGAGCGGCGTCGGCGCCATCCCGATCGAGGTGACCGAATCGGAGTCGCCGCTGCTGTTCCGCCGGCGCGAGCTCGCCGAGGGCTCGGGCGGCGGGGGCCGCAGCCGCGGCGGGATGGGCGTCGCGCTCGAGATCGAGAGCGCCGAGGGCGAGCCCTTCAGCATCGCCTGCGCCACCTTCGACCGGCGGCACAACCCGGCGCGCGGCCGCGCCGGCGGCGCCGACGGCCGCGTCGGGCGCGTGGCGCTGGCAAGCGGCAAGGTGCTGCCGGGCAAGGAAACCTACGTCGTGCCCGCGGGCGACCGCCTCATCGCCGAGATGCCGGGCGGCGGCGGCTACGGCCGGCCGACGAGATCCGCGCGCTCTACGCCTCGCGCGGCGTCACGCCCGACAAGACGGTGATTCCCGTGTGCCACGGCGGCTACCGCTCGGCCAATACGTTCATTGCGCTGAAGTCGCTCGGCTACCCGAGAGTGCGCAACTACCTCGGCGCGTGGGCCGAATGGGGCAACCGCGACGACACGCCGGTCGTCGTCCCGCAGGAGGCGGGCGCGTGAGCGCGCCGCCGGCGCAGCGCGCGCTGACCGGCTCAGCCCTCGCCCCAGACGTCGCGCGCCACCTCGATCACGAGGCGCAGCTTCGCCTCCTGGTCCGCGAACGACAGCCCCGTGCCCTTGCGGTGGCTGGCGAAGCCGCATTGCGGCGAGATCGACAGGCGCTCGAGCGGCACGTAGCGGCTCGCCGCGTCGATGCGGCGCTTCAGCTCGTCGGCGTCCTCGAGCGCCGCGGTCTTGGTCGAGACCAGGCCGAGCACCACGTGCCTGCCGGGCGGCACGAAGCGCAGCGCCTCGAAGCCGCCGGCCCGCTCGCTGTCGTACTCCAGGAACAGCGCGTCCACCTCGAGCCCATTGAAGGCCCTGTCGGCGATCGGGTCGAAGGCGCCGGAGGCCATCCAGCGGCCGAGCGCGTTGCCGCGGCACATGTGCACGCCCACGATCATGCCCCGCGGCCGGCCATCGAGGACCCGGTTGATGAGATCGATGTAGAGCTCGACCAGCCGGTCCGGGTCGTCGCCGCGCGCGCGCACCGCCTCGCGCAGGCGCGGGTCGCACAGCACCGGCTGCGCCACCTCGTCGATCTGCAGGTAGCGGCCGCCGGCGGCATGCAGTGCCGCGATCTCCTCGCGGTAGATGCGCACGATGTCCGCGAAGAATTCCTCGAGCGAGGCATAGGCCGAAGGCTCGATGCAGCGCGCGCCGCGCGGATAGTGCAGGTACGAGGGCGCCGGAAGCGTCGCCTTCACCGTGCAGTGCGTGCGCCGCAGCGAGAAGGCGACCTCGTCGGCGACGATCGGCCCGGTGCGCCGCACGCGCGCGATCGCCAGCGGCGCGGACCCGATGCGCGCGGTGTTGCCGGCGTCGTCATGCTGCAGGTCGACTTCGCCGACCGACTCGGCAAGCGCGAACCCCGAGACCCTGGAGATGAAGCCGAGCCGCCAGGACTCGCGGCGGAACTCGCCGTCGGTCACGACGCGCAGACCGAGGCTTTCCTGCCAGCGCAGCACTTGCTCGATCGCCTCGTCCTCGCCGACGCGGCCTTCGAGCAGCCCGGGCGGGCGCAGCAGGCTGCCGATATGCTCGGCGCGGTACGGCGGCATCGTCGTCAGGACGACGGCGTGGCGAGATCGGCCCTCGTCGCCGGCACCGAGTAGGCCGCGTCGGGGTGCTTGGGCAGTTGGGCTTCCCAGGCAGAATATTTTTCCCTTAGGAGAGAAAGCACCTTGGGCGCGCGCCTGGCGTAGCTCGCGCGCTCGCGCTCGTCCCGGGCGAGGTTGTAGAGGAACTCGTTGCCCTCGACCGAGAGGTACTTCCAGTCGCCGGCGCGCATCGCCTTCTGGTCGCGGTAGAGCATCTTCCAGTACAGCTCCCGCCGGAACGTCTTCCTCGGATTCAGCAGGACCGGAAGCAGGCTCCTGCCGTCCAGGGGGTAGTTCCTGTCTGGCGAAACCTTTGCAATGCCCAGAATGGTCGCGACCCAGTCCATGGTGACGGCGTGCTGCGCGGTGGTGCCGCCCGGCTTCACTACCGCCGGCCAGCGCACGATGTAGGGCACGCGGATGCCGCCCTCCAGCAGGTCCATCTTCTTGCCGACCAGCGGCCAGGTATCCGAGAAGCGCTCGCCGCCGTTGTCGCTGGTGAAGACGACGAGGGTATTTTGCTCCAGCCCCCTTCTTTTCAGCGCCTGCAGTATCCGGCCGATCCCCTCGTCCATCTGGCGGATCATCGTGAGGTAGGTCGGGAGCGACCCGCCGTCGAAGTGGTAGATGCCGCGCGCGTCCGGCGCGATGCGCCGCGACTCGGCGGCATCCTCGCGCGTCTCCCACGGCCAATGCGGCGCGTTGTAGTGCACCGAAAGCAGGAAGGGGTTCTGATCCCGCTTTTCTATGAACGCAACCGCCCTTTCCGAGATCAGGTCCGTCAGATAGCCCTTGGCGCGGCTTTCCTTCTCGCCCTCCCAGAGGTCGTGGAAGCCCCCCGTGTCGCGATGGCTGAAGTAGTCCATCCCCCCGGACAGCATGCCGAAGAACTGCTGGTAGCCGCTCTTCAGCGGCCCGAAGTGCGGCGGGAAGCCGAGGTGCCACTTGCCGACCAGCGCCGTGGCGTAGCCGGCGTCGCGCAGCAGCGAGGGCAGCGTCGGGTGCGCCGGCGGCAGCCCGAGGCGCGGGTCGCCGCGCGCCGGTCCGCTGCGGATCGGCTCGTCGGCGCCGCCGCGCAGGCGGTGCTGCCAGCGCCCGGTCATCAGCGCGAAGCGCGTCGGCGAGCACACCGAGGAGTTGGCGTAGCCCTGCGTGAAGCGCAGCCCCTGCCTCGCCATCCGGTCGAGGAACGGCGAGCATTTCGACCTGCCGCCGTAGCAGCCGAGGTCGGCATAGCCGAGGTCGTCGGCCAGGATGAAGACGAAGTTGGGACGCAGGGCTTTCACCATTTGAAGGACAGCAAGCCTACGGCAATCGCGGGAAACGCGAACAGCAGCCCGAGCGCCACCAGGTCGGCAACCACGAACGGCGTCACGCCGCTGAAGATCCGGGACAGCCGGATGTCGGGCATCATCGCGCGCACCGTGAAGACGTTCATCCCGATCGGCGGCGTCACCAGCCCGAGCTCCACCACCACGATCATCACGATGCCGAACCAGATCAGGTTGACGTCCTCCGAGACGAGGATCGGCAGGAACACCGGCACGATGAGGAGCAGGATGCCGATCGACTCGAAGATCATGCCGAGCAGGATGCAGATGACGCAGATCGCGAACACGGTGCCGGTCGGCGAAAGCCGCAGGCCGACGACCATGTCGACGAGCGCGTTCGGCAGCCCCGAGAGGTCGATGAAGTTGGAGAAGACCTGGGCGCCGAAGATGACGATGAACAGCGCCGCGGTGGTGCGGCAGGCCTCGAGCAGCATTTCGTAGAGCTGGCCCAGCGTGCGCAGCCGGCCGCGCCACCAGGCGAATGCCGCCGCGCCGGTGGCGCCGATGCCGGAGGCCTCGGTCGGCGTGAAGATGCCGAAGTAGATGCCGCCGAGCACCAGCAGGAACAGCGAGACGACGGGCCAGACGTTGAGGTAGCGGCGCAGGCGCTCGGGGCGCGGCACCGCCGCGCCCGCCGGGCCCGCCGCGGGATGGCGCCAGACCACGACGAATACCGCCGCCATGTAGAGCGCGACCAGCAGGATCCCGGGACAGATGCCGGCGATGAACAGCTTGCCGATGTCCTGCTCGGCGACGAGGCCGTAGATGACGAGCGGCACCGACGGCGGGATCATGATGCCGAGCGTGCCGCCCGCCGCGATCACGCCTGAGGAGAGCGCGTCGTCGTAGCCGTAGCGGCGCATGTGGGGCATCGCCACCTTGGTCATCGTCGCCGCGGTGGCGAGCGAGGAGCCCGACACCGCGGCGAAGCCGGCGCAGGCGAGCACCGTCGACTGCGCGAGGCCCCCGGGGTAGCGGCCGAGCAGCGCGTTCGATGCCTCGAACAAGTCCTCCGAGATGTTGGCGCGGTGGATGAATACGCCCATCAGCAGGAACAGCGGGATCACCGAGAGGCCGTAGTTGGCGCCGGTGTCGACGATCTGCTGCGACATCATCGTCACCGCGGCGTGCCACTCCCAGCCGCGCAGGTAGGCGAACCCGGCCAGCCCGGTGAGCAGCGTCGAGAAGCCGAGCGGGAAGCCGAGGAAGCACAGCGCGAGCAGGCAGGCGAAGCCGACGAGCGCGACCGTCATGGCACCGGGCCGTCAGTCGTAGTGCGTCGAGGCGGCGTCGAGCCGGCCGCGGGTGCGCGCGATGGCCAGCAGCAACAGCGCCAGCCCGGCGAGCGACAGCACCGCCGCCGACATCGGCAGCAGCCACTGCGGCAGCTCGAGCACCGCGGTGCGCTTGGCGCTTGCCAGCAGGTCCTGCGCGTGCCTGAACATCTGCCAGCAGATGAGCAGCGTGCAGCCGGCCGACATCGCGAGCGAGGCCCAGCGCTGCGCGCCGGGCATCACGCGCATCACCAGCGGCTCGAGCAGCGTCACCGAGATGTGCTCGTTGCGCGCGGTGATGAAGGCGAGGCCCGCGAACACCGAGACCATCATCAGGCACTCGACGATCTCGGCGGCGCCGAAGATCGAGTGGTGGAAGCCGTAGCGCCCGATGACGTCGACGAAGGTGAGCAGCATCATCGCGAACAGCGCCGCCGCGGCGATGACGCCGAGCGCGCGCGACGCGATCGCCTCGAACTTGCGCAGCATGGCCGCCCCGCGTCCGCCGGGCTACTGCTGCCGGGCATCCTCCTCGGCGAGCACCTTGCGGTAGTACGCGATCGCCGCCTTGCCGTCGACGCCCATCGCCGCCACCTTCTTCAGCCAGGCGTCGGTGATCGGCTGGCCGATCGCCTCCAGCTTGGCGAGCATCGCCGGGTCGCCGGGGTACGCCTCGATGCCGTGCTGCGCGACCTCGGCCTTGGCCTGCTTCTGCACGCCGTCCTGCACCTGCCCGAAGTGGCGCGAGATCTTCTCGCCGCTCAGCGCGACGATCGCCGCGCGGTCGGCCGCCGAGATGGTGTTCCACTTCTTCAGGCCGATGAAGAACGAGAACGTCGGCGTGAAGATCTTGTCGGGGAAGATGGTCGCCGACTTGGTGTAGTCGAGCAGCTTGAAGGAGATCACCGAGGAGTACGGCACGCCGACGTAGCCGTCGACCACGCCCTTGGAGATCGTCTCCAGCATCTGCACCGCGGGGCCCGCGACCACCGCCGAGCCGGTCGCCTTGATGATGTTGGCGGTCACCCCCGGCAGCGCCCACATCTTGCGGTCCTTGAGGTCCTCGATGCTGCGGATCGGCTGGTCGGTCATCGACCAGAACTCGGCGCCGTTGGTGGCGTAGTCGGCCAGCAGCTTCACCGGGCCGTACTCGTTCTTGCCGGCGAAGAACTTCTGGTAGGTGCGCCACAGCGCGACGCTGCCCGACTCGGCGCTCTCGGTGCCGATGAACGGCAGCTGGCCGATCTGGATCCCGGTCACCTTGTTGGAGATGAACTGGTTGAACTGGATCGCGCCGTCCATGACGCCGTTGACCACGCCGTCGTACTGGTCGGACGGGGCGGCGAGGCTCTTCGGCGGGATGCTGAACTTGACTCGCCCGTCGGTCGCCTTCGCGATCGCCTGCGACCAGTCGTGCAGCATGACGCGGCAGGTGTAGTGCTGGGGCGGGAAGAAGCAGTTGAACAGGATGGTCTGCGCGGCGGCGGTGCGCGGCGCGAGGCCGGCGGCGGCAAGCACCGCGCCGGCGAGGACAAGGCTGGCTGCCCTGGACTGCATGACGGTCTCCTCCTTCGGGTCTCTAGTGGGTAGAGCCCGACCCCCTCCCGAGGCCTGGCGCTGCAAGCATACGTAGCGCCGGCGAAAACCGAAAGACGTATTATTTGGCATATCGATTACCGGGAGTTATCGGGTGCGCCTGAATCACATCCGCGATTTCATGGCCGTGGTCGAGACGGGCAGCATCCGCGCCGCGGCGCGCAGCCTCGCGCTCACCCAGCCCGCGCTTACCAAGAGCCTGCGCCAGCTCGAAACCGAGCTCGGCGCGGTGCTGCTGACGCGCGGCGTGCGCGGGGCGCGGCCGACCGAGATCGGGCGCGCCTTCCTCGCCCGCGCGCGCGCGGTCACCGTCGAGCTGCAGCGCGCGCGCGAGGAGGTCGACCAGCTGCGCGGCGGGCGCACCGGCCGGCTCGCCGTCGGCAGCGCGCCGGGGCCGGCGCTCGGCCTGCTGCCCGAGGCGCTGCCGCGCCTGCGGCAGCGCTGGCGCGATGCGGTGATCTCGGTGCACGACGTTTCCCCCTCCGAGGTCCTGCCGGCGCTGCGCGAGGGGCGGCTCGACTTCGCGCTCAGCGTGCCGCTCGGGCCGCTCGAAGCGCCGGGGCCGGCATGCCTCGTCGAGCCGCTGTATCGCAACGCGGCGCGCGTCGTCGCGCGCAAGGGCCACCCGCTCGCCGGCGCGACCTCGCTCGCCGAGCTGGCGGGCGCGGAATGGGTGCGCACGGGAGGCACCGACAATACCTCGATGCTGCCGGCGGCCTTCCGCGCCGCGGGGATCGAGCCGCCGCGCTACCGCATCGAGTGCCGCTCGTTCTTCGCCCTCGCCGAGATCGTGGCGCAGAGCGACATGCTGGCGGTGGTGCCGTGGCAGCTGGCGGCCCGCGAGGCCGCGGGCGGGCGCGTCGTCGAGCTCGCGGTGAGCGACGCGCTGCCGGCGCGGCAGATCAGCCTGTTCCGCCGCGCCGACGTGCCGCTGACGCCGATCGCGCGCGAGTGCGCCGAGATCCTGCGCGCCCTCGCCGCGCGCGCCGCCTA
>DATJXO010000080.1:0-11276 GCA_035500055.1 Burkholderiales bacterium
GCGCTGTGCTTCGGGAATTACGCGCGCTGCCTGCGCGCGGCGATGCAGGGGCGGCAGGCCTAGGCGGCGAAACAGCGCGGCGCCGTGTGCCCCCGGGTGTATTCTCGGCGGACATGGCCGCCGTCATCCGACCGTCCGAGGCCTTCGAGCTGACCCGGCTCACGCCGCACTGCGGCGCGGAGGTGCGCGGCCTCGACCTCTCGCGGCCGCTCCAGGCGGCGACGGCGCAGGCGCTGACGCGGGCGCTCGGCGAGCACTGCGTGCTGTTCTTCCGCGGCCAGCAGATGACGCCCGAGCAGCAGAAGGCGCTCGGGCGCAGCTTCGGCGAGCTGCACCTGCACCCGGCGTGGCCGCGGCTGGTCGAGGGCCATCCCGAGATCATGGAGATCTACGCCGACGCCGGCACCAAGCGCATCGCGGGCGAGGACTGGCACTCGGACGTCTCGTGCGATCCCGAGCCGCCGCTCGGCACGATCCTGTACATGGTGGAGGTGCCGGAAGTCGGCGGCGACACGCTGTTCGCCAGCATGTACGCGGCGTGGGACGCGCTCTCGGCGCCGATGCGCAGCATGCTCGAGGGCATGACGGCGCTGCACGACGGCGAGGCCACCTACCGCGGCCGCTACGAGGGCGCGGTGGAGGCGGGCAAGGTCTACCCGCGCTCGGTGCATCCGGTGGCGCGCACCCACCCGGTGACCGGGAAGAAGGCGCTGTTCGTCAACCGCATCTTCACCTCGCGCATCCTGGAGCTCTCCAAGCCGGAGAGCGACGCGGTGCTCGCGATGCTCTACGCGCACATCGAGCAGCCCGAGTTCCAGTGCCGCTTCCGCTGGGAAGTCGGCTCGGTGGCGTTCTGGGACAACCGCTGCGCGCAGCACCACGCGCTGTGGGACTACTATCCGCGGCGCCGCCGCGGCCTGCGCGTCACGATCAAGGGCGACAAGCCCTACTGACGTCATGCGCGGCCTCCGCGCGATCTTCGCTCTGCTGCTCGGCCTCGCGCTGTGCGGGGCTGCGGCCGCGCAGACGGCGCAGCCGGGCCCTTTCAGCGAAGAGGACCTCGACCGGCTGCTCGCGCCGGTCGCGCTCTACCCCGACGACCTGCTCGCGCAGGTGCTCATGGCCTCCACGTATCCGCTGGAGGTCGTGGACGCGGACCGCTGGGCGAGGGCGCATCCCGGCCTGCAGGGCGACGCGCTGCAGGCGCAGCTCGCGCAGCAGGCCTGGGACCCGAGCGTCAAGGGGCTGGTCGCGGTGCCGCAGGTGCTCGCCATGATGGACGAGCGGCTCGACTGGACGCAGAAGCTGGGCGACGCGTTCCTCGCGCAGCAGGGGGACGTCATGGCGGCGGTGCAGCGGCTGCGCGCGCGCGCCCAGGCCGCCGGAAACCTCGGCTCCACGCCGCAGCAGGTCGTGACGAGCGAGGCGGGCGCGATCGACATCGCGCCGGCGAGCCCGGATGTCGTCTACGTCCCGGTGTACGACCCGGCGATCGTCTTCGGGCCGTGGTGGTGGCCGCTGCCGCCGTACTACTGGTACCCGCCGGGCTACGTCCCGGGCGGGCCGGGAATTTACTTTGGCGTCGCGTTCGTCGTCGGCGCGGCGATCTGGGGCATCTGCGACTGGCCGCACCGCACCGTGCTCATCGACACGCGGCGCTATGCGGCGTTCGCCCGCAGGCCCGCCTCGAGCCCGGTATGGACCCACGACATCGTGCACCGGCGCGGCGTTCCGTACCGCGACGATGCGACCCGCGCGCGCTTCGGGCGCGCGCTGCCGGGCGCGCAGGAGCGCCGCGAGTTCCGCGGCTTCGCGCAGCCCGCGCCGGCGGCCGCGCCTCCCGCCCCGGCGGCACGGCCGGCGCCCGCGTTGCGGCCCGCGCCCGCAGCGCCTGCGGCAGTCGCGCGGCCCGCGGCACCGTCCGCGGTCGCGCGTCCGGCGCCGCAGGCACGGCCTGCGCCGCCGGCGTTCGAGAGCTTCGGGCGCGGCGATGCCGCGCGCGAATACCAGAGGCGCGGCGCGGAGAGCCGAGCGCCCGCGGCACCGCACCGGGTACCTTCGACGGCGGCGCCCAGCCGCGCGCCTGCGGCCGCGCCGGCCATGCGCGCGCCGGCGAGTGCGCCCCGCGCTCCCGCCGGCGGCGCGCACGGCGGTGCGCCGGGGCGCCGATGAGCGAGGAGACGGTCCGATGAAGATCGCATCAGGCATCCCCGGCGGCAAGGCGCTGCTCGCGATCGCGCTGGCGGCGTTCCTCGTGCTCGTCGCCGCGGATGCGCCGGCGGCGGGCGCGCGGCGCTTCGCCTCGCCCGAGGCGGCGGTGGACGCGCTCGTCGATGCGCTCAGCCGGAGCGACGACGCCGCGGCGCAGGCCGTGCTCGGACCGGCGGGCGAGAAGCTGCTGCACTCGGGCGACGCGGCGGAGGACCGCGGCGCGCTGCTGCGATTCCTCGCCGCGTACGCCGCGCGCCACCGCATCGCGCGCGAGGGCGACGCGAAGGCGGTGCTGCACGTCGGCGAGCAGGACTGGCCGCTGCCGATCCCGCTGGTGCGCAAGCACGGCGCCTGGTCGTTCGACACCGCCGCGGCCGCCGCCGAGATCCTCGACCGGCGCATCGGCAGGAACGAGCTGAACGCGATCCAGGTCTGCCTCGCGATCGTGGACGCGCAGCGCGACTACGCGTCGGTGGACCGCGACGGCAGCGGCATCCGCAGCTTCGCGCGCCGGCTGGTGAGCGCGCGCGGCACGAAGAACGGCCTGTACTGGCCGGCCGCCGCGGGCGAGCCGCAGAGTCCGCTCGGCCCGCTGGTCGCGCAGGCCGCGGCCGAAGGCAGGCGCGGCCCGAAGGCCGGCCCGCACCCGGTCCCGTACCACGGCTACTACTACCGCATCCTGACCGCGCAGGGCCCGCACGCGCAGAACGGCGCGCGCGACTACCTCGTGCAGGGCAGGATGCTCGGCGGCTTCGCGCTGGTCGCCTATCCGGCGCGCTACGGCGACTCCGGCGTCATGACCTTCATCGTCAACCAGGCGGGCGTCGTCTACCAGAGGAACCTCGGCGCGGCGACCGCCGGGACCGCGCGCGCCATGCGGACGTTCGATCCCGGCCCGGGCTGGGCGCCGGTCCCCGCGGACGGCGCCGGCCGGCGCTAGCGCCCGCGCGGGCGGCGCGCCCGACGGAGCTCGGCGACGCGCCTGCGCGGCTCGTCCGACTCGTAGCTCGCGGCGAACTCGTCGATGCTCGCGCGCACCGCGGCCTCGAGCGGCGCCTCCTCCCACAGCTTGCACAGGCGCTTCTGCGCGCGCATCGCCTCGGAGCCTCCGGCCAGGATGGAATCCACGGTGTGGTCGATGCTTTTGTCCAGGTCATTCGCTGAGACGGATTTTTCAATCAAACCCCAATTCAGCGCTTCCCTGGCATCGATCGTTTCTCCCGTCATCACCAGCCAGCGCGCGCGGCCGGGGCCGCAGAGGCGCGGGAGCAGGGCGGCCTCGACCACCGAGGGGATGCCGAGGCGCACTTCGGGCATGCCGAACATGGCGTGGTCGGCGGCGATGCGCAGGTCGCAGGCGGCGGCGAGCTCGAGGCCGGCGCCGAGGCACCAGCCGTTGATGCGCGCGACCACCGGCACCGGGCACTCGCGCATCGCGGCGCAGGCCGCGTGCACCAGCCCGATGTAGTCGCGCGCGCCCGCCGGGTCGAGCGAGCCGAGCACCTCGAGGTCGGCGCCGCCGCAGAACGCCTTCTCGCCCGCGCCGGTGATCACGACGGCGCGCAGGTCGTTCCCGGTTTCCAGGGAAGCAACCGTCTCGACCAGGCGCCGCAGCGCCTCGCGGGTGAAGCTGTTGAGCTTCTTCGGGTTGTCGAGCGTGAGGCGCGCGATTGTGCCGCCGGCGCGCCGCTCGAGCTCGCCGCGGATCAAGCGGCGGCGCGCGAGCGCGCCAGCAGGTCGGCGACCGCGCGCTCGAGCTTGCGCGCGTCGGCGTCGAACCTGCGAATGCCGTCGGAGAGCTTCTCCACCGCCATCGCGTCCTCGTTGTGCATCCAGCGGAACGCCTTTTCGTCGAGCCGGATTTGTTCGACCGCGAGGCTCTTCGCTTTTTCCGGGGAAAGGATCCTTTCCGCTTCGCCTTCTCTTTCCGAAAGCTTCTGCAGCAGATCCGGCGCGATGGTGAGCAGGTCGCACCCGGCGAGGGCGAGGATCTGCTCCGGCTTGCGGAAGCTCGCGCCCATCACCTGGGTCGCGTAGCCGTGCCGCTTGTAGTAGGCGTAGATGCGGGCCACCGACGCCACGCCGGGGTCTTCCGCCACCGGGATGTCGTCCACCTTGCGCGCCGCCCTGTGCCAGTCGTAGATGCGCCCCACGAACGGCGAGATCAGCGTCACGCCGGCGTCGGCGCAGGCGGCTGCCTGCGCGAAGGAGAACAGCAGCGTCAGGTTGCAGTGGATGCCCTCGCGCTCGAGGCGCTCGGCGGCGCGAATGCCCTCCCACGTGCTCGCGAGCTTTATCAGGATCCTTTCCTTGCCTACGCCCTGGGCGGCATAGAGGGCGATGAAGCGTCGGGCCTTCGCGATGCTGGCCTCGGTGTCGAAGGAAAGTCGCGCATCCACCTCGGTCGAGACGCGGCCGGGGATGTGCTTCAGGATCTCGTGGCCGAACGCCACGAAGAGGCGCTCCAGGGTTATCCCGATGTCCGGGTCGAGCGCCGACTCCACCAGCGCGCGGTAGCGCGGGTCCTGCGCCGCCGCCAGCAGCAGCGAGGGATTCGTCGTGGCGTCCTGCGGCTTCCAGCGCGCCACGGCGTCGATGTCGCCGGTGTCGGCGACCACGATCGAGTGCTTGCGCAGGGATTCGAGCAGGCTTGCCATTTCGGACTGAAGGATAACGGGCGCGTTAAAAACTGTCATGCGCCGGGCGCGGTTCCTCGGCCGCGCACGCCGCCCCTGGGCGCCAGCGTAGGGTATACCCTATGCAAATCAGCCGCCTCGCGACGATCAACTACGGTATCCGCAGCGCCTCGTTCGCGTGGTGCTTCGCCGTGGTCGGCCTGATCCTGTGGGAGCGCCATGCGCCGCTCTTGGCGTGGGCCGTCGCGGCGCTGCTGTTCCTCGCCTATCCGCACGCCGCCTACGCGGTGACGATCGAGACGCGCAACCAGCGCGCCGCCGAGCTGCGCAACCTGCGCTTCGACTCGATCCTGCTCGGCGCCTGGGTCGCGGCGCTCGCGTTCCCCACCTGGCCGGCGTTCGCGGCGCTGTTCGCCACCACGCTGAACAACGCGGTGGTCGGCGGCTGGCTCGGCATCGCGATCTCCACCGCGTGCTTCGCGGGCGGCGCCTTCGCCTGGATCGTGCTGCGCGGCTACCAGCACTGGCCGATGACCGGCGAGCTGGTGACCGCGCTGTGCTTCTTCGGCTCGATCGTCTACGCCTGCGGCATCGGCGTGGTGACCGCGGGCCAGCGCCGGCGCCTGCGCGCGGCGCACGAGGCGCTGCGCGAGGGCGAGCGCCGCTACCGCCTGATCGCCGAGCACGCGGGCGACCTGGTGGCGATGGTCGACCGCAACGGCCGCTGGCTCTACAACAGCCCGTCGTACGCGCGCCTGCTGGCGCCCTCGGACCTGGAGCACGGCGCCGACGCCTTCCGCGGCGTGCACGAGGATGACCAGTTCCGCGTGCGCGGCGCGGTGCAGGTGGTGGTGCGCAGCGGCGAGCCGGCGCGGCTGCGCTTCCGCCTGCACACCAAGGACGGCACGGTGCGGCGGTTCGAGGCGCTGGTGCACGCGGTGAAGGACGAGGCGGGCGGGATCACCGGCGCGGTGATCGCGGCGCGCGACGTCACCGAGCTGCGCGACCGCGAGGAGCAGCTCGAGGTCGCCTACGCCGCGTTCGAGCGCATGGCCGAGGCGATGATGATCACCAACGCCGCGGGCCGCATCCTCAGCGTCAACCTCTCCTACAGCCGCATCACCGGCTACGGGGCGGCCGACGTCATCGGGCACAACGAGCGCGAGTTCCGCACCGCGATGCAGCCGCAGGCCTTCTACGACGACGTCTACGCCGAGCTGCTGCGCAGCGGCCACTGGACCGGCATCACGTGGTGCCGGCGGCGCGACGGCACCCTGTACCGCGAATGGCGGAGCGTGAGCGCGGTGCGCGACGTGGAAGGGCGCGTGACGCACTTCGTGAGCCTGTTCCGCGAGCTGAACGGCCACGACGCCGGCGCCGGCACCCTGCCGGGAGCCGCAAGGTCGGCGTAAGGGGTTGATGCCGAACACTTTCTTTTCGCTTCGCACGGGCGTAAACTGACGGCCCACTCAAAGCGCTTACGGCAAGTTACTAAAAACTAAAAGAAAAGCCCCGAAGGAGACGAGCAGTTGCAGCCCACCGAGATAAAGCGTCCCGAATACTTCCATAAAGTCGTCGATTGCCAGTGGGCGTGTCCCGCCCACACGCCGGTTCCCGAGTACATCCGCCTCATCGCCGCCGGCAAGTACGCCGACGCGTACATGGTCAACTGGCGCTCGAACGTGTTCCCGGGAATCCTCGGACGCACCTGCGACCGCCCGTGCGAGCCCGCCTGCCGCCGCGGCCGCGTCGAGGACAAGAACCTCTCCAAGCCCGAGCCGGTCGCGATCTGCCGGCTGAAGCGGGTCGCGGCCGACCTCAAGGAAAACAGCGCGGTAGAGGAAAGGATCCGTCTCAGCAGGAAAACCAAGTCCAACGGCAAGAAGGTCGCCTGCGTAGGGGCCGGGCCGGCGTCGCTCACGGTGGCGCGCGACCTCGCGCCGCTCGGCTACGAAGTCACGGTATTCGACCAGGACCCGCGCGCGGGCGGCATGATCTGGTCGCAGATCCCGCGCTTCCGGCTGCCCCTGGAGATCATCGACGAGGAAGTGAACTACATCCTCGATCTCGGGGTGACGTTCAAGCAAAGAAAAATAGAGAGCATGAAGGCCCTCCTCAAGGAGGGCTACGACGCGATCTTCGTAGGCTCCGGCGCGCCGCGCGGCAGGGACCTCGACATCCCGGGCCGGAAGGAGGGCGCGAAGAACATCCACATCGGCATCGACTGGCTGTCCTCCGTCTCTTTCGGCCACACCTCGAAGATCGGCAAGCGGGTGATCGTGCTCGGCGGCGGCAACACCGCGATGGACTGTTGCCGTACGTCAAGACGGCTAGGCGGGGACGATGTAAAGGTGATCGTGCGCTCCGGGTTCGAGGAGATGAAGGCGAGCCCGTGGGAGAAGGAAGACGCCCAGCACGAAGGCATTCCGATCCTGAACTACCTGGTGCCGAAGGAATTTGTCGTCAAGGGCGGTGTTTTGAAAGGGATGGTTTTTGAAAAAGTGAAAGCCGTCTACGACGACAAGGGACGGCGCAGTCTGGTGCCGACCGGCGAGCCGGAGCAGAGCTTCGAGTGCGACGACGTGCTGGTGGCGGTGGGGCAGGAGAACGCCTTCCCGTGGATCGAGAAGGACGCCGGGATCGAGTTCGACAAGTGGGGCCTGCCGGCGCTCGACAAGGCCACCTTCCAGTCCACCGTGCCGAACGTGTTCTTCGGCGGCGACTCGGCGTTCGGGCCGAAGAACATCATCTGGGCCGTGGCGCACGGCCACGAGGCGGCGATTTCGATCGACAAGCTCCTGAACCAGGAAAACATTGCCGAAAGGCCCGCGCCGCACGTCAACCTGATGTCGCAGAAGATGGGCATCCACGAGTGGAGCTACGACAACGAGATCGCGAACGACTCGCGTTTCAAGGTGCCCTGGGCGGACGTCAAGGCGACGCTGAAGAACGTGAAGATGGAGGTCGAGCTGGGCTTCGACGCCGCGACCGCGTGGCGCGAGGCGCAGCGCTGCCTCAACTGCGACGTGCAGACCGTGTTCACGGCGCAGCTGTGCATCGAGTGCGACGCCTGCGTCGACATCTGCCCGATGGACTGCATCACGTTCACGCCGAACGGCGAGGAAGAGGTCCTCAGGAAGAGCCTCAATGCGCCCGCGCTGAACCTCGCGCAGGACCTCTACGTGTCGGGCGAACTGAAGACCCACAGGGTCATGGTGAAGGACGAGGACGTGTGCCTGCACTGCGGCCTGTGCGCCGAGCGCTGCCCGACCGGCGCCTGGGACATGCAGAAGTTCCTGCTCGAGATGGCGGAGGCGGGCCCGGCGGCGCGCAGCCCGCTGAAAGACGCGCACAAGCGCGCGGCCTGAGGAAGCGATGAAAAGAATCGAAGCCAGCAACGACTTCGTCGTCAAGTTCGCCAACGTCAACGGCTCGGGCTCGGCCTCGGCCAACGAGCTGTTCGCGCGCTCGTTCCTGCGCATGGGCATCCCGGTGAGCCCGCGCAACATCTTCCCCTCCAACATCCAGGGGCTGCCGACCTGGTACGAGGTGCGCGTCACCGAGCGCGGCTGGCTCGGGCGCCGCGGTGGTGTCGACCTGATGGTCGCGATGAACCCGCAGACCTGGGCGCAGGACGTGAAGGAGGTCGAGCCGGGCGGCTACCTCTTCTACGACAACACCAAGCCCCTGCCGCCGTCGAAGTTCCGCGACGACATCAACGTCGTCGGCATGCCGCTCACCGAGATCTGCAACTCCACCTACACCGACGCGCGCGAGCGGCAGCTGTTCAAGAACATCATCTACCTCGGCGCGCTCGCCGGCATGATGGGCATCGAGCCGGGCGTCATCGCCGAGCTGATCGGCGAGCAGTACAAGGGCAAGGAGAAGCTCCTCAAGCCGAACCTGAATGCCCTTCAACTGGGGCTAAATTATTCAAATAATTTTCTAAAAGACTCTTTAGGTCTGAAAGCAAAACGAGCATATGCCGTCGGCGACAAGATCTTCATGGAAGGCAACGCCGCGGCGGCGCTCGGCTGCGTCTACGGCGGCGCCACCGTCTGCGCCTGGTACCCGATCACGCCGTCGTCGTCGCTCGCCGAGGCGTTCACGAACTACTGTTCCAAATTGCGGGTAGATAAAGAGAGCGGAAAGAACAAATTCGCGATCATCCAGGCCGAAGACGAGCTGGCTTCCATCGGCATCGTCTGCGGGGCGGGGTGGAACGGCGCGCGCGCCTTCACCGCGACTTCGGGGCCGGGGATCTCGCTCATGTCCGAGTTCGTGGGCCTCGCGTACTTCGCCGAGATCCCGGCGTTCATCATCGACGTGCAGCGCGGCGGGCCCTCCACCGGCATGCCCACGCGCACGCAGCAGTCGGACGTGCTGAAGGCTGCCTACCTCTCCCACGGCGACACCAAGCACGTGCTGCTCTTCCCCGAGGACCCGCACGAGTGCTTCGAGTTCGCGGCGATGGGGCTCGACCTCGCCGAGCGGCTGCAGACGCCGGTGTTCCTCATGACCGACCTCGACATCGGCATGAACCACCGCCTGACCAAGCCCCTCACGTGGGACGACAGCCGCAAGTACGATCGCGGCAAGATCATGACCACCGAGATGCTGGAGGCCGGCAAGGAGTTCGGCCGCTACCTCGACGTCGACGGCGACGGCATCCCGTTCCGCACCTACCCGGGCACGCACCCCTCCAAGGGCGCCTACTTCACGCGCGGCACCAGCCGCAACCCGTACGCCGTGTACTCGGAGGCCGGCGCCGACTACCAGTACAACATGGAGCGGCTGCTGAAGAAGTTCGAGTTCGCCAAGACGCTGGTGCCGAAGCCGGTGCTGACGCCCTCGAAGCAGCCCGCGCGCTTCGGCGTCATCTACTACGGCTCCACCAGCCCCTCGATGTACGAGGCGCTGGAGTCGCTTGCCGAGAGAAACATCTTCGTCAACGCCCTGCGGGTGCGGTCATTCCCGTTCCAGGACGAGATCCTCGACTTCGTGCAGTCGCACTCCAAGGTCTTCGTCGTCGAGCAGAACCGCGACGCGCAGTTGAAGACCCTGCTCGTCAACGACGCCGGCATCAACCCGGCCTCGCTGATCTCGATCCTGCACTACGACGGCACGCCGATCACCGCGCGCTTCATCGAGAAGGAAATCTCCGAGGTCGTCTCGGCGCTCAACGTGCGGCCGATCAAGAAGGACAAAGCAGCGTGACCTACCTCGCCAAGCCCAAGCTCCACCACCCGAGCCTGCCCAAGAACAAGCTCGGCTTCACGCGCCGCGACTACGAGGGCAAGGTCTCCACCCTCTGCGCCGGCTGCGGGCACGACTCCATCTCCGCGGCGCTGCTCGAGGCCTTTTTCGAGCTCGCCATCGAGCCGCACAAGGTCGCCAAGCTCTCCGGCATCGGCTGCAGCTCAAAGACGCCCGATTACTTCCTCGGCCAGTCGCACGGCTTCAACACCGTGCACGGGCGCATGCCGTCGGTCCTCACCGGCGCCAACCTCGCCAACCGCGACCTCATCTACCTGGGGATCTCCGGCGACGGCGACTCCGCCTCGATCGGCATCGGCCAGTTCGCGCACGTCATGCGGCGCGGCGTGAACATGACCTACATTCTGGAGAACAACGGCGTCTACGGCCTCACCAAGGGCCAGTTCTCCGCCACCGCCGATGCCGGCTCCAAATCCAAGCGCGGCGCCGTCAACCGCGACGCCGCGGTCGACACCGTCTCCCTCGCCCTCATCATGGGCGCGACCTTCGTCGCGCGCTCCTTCTCCGGCGACAAGAAGCAGCTCACCCCGCTCATCAAGGCCGCCATCGCCCACGAAGGCGCCGCCTTCATCGACGTCATCAGCCCCTGCGTCGCCTTCAACAACCACGCCGGCAGCACCAAGAGCTACGAGTACATCCGCGAGCACAACGAAGCCGTCAACCGGCTCGACTTCTGGCCCAGCCGCGAAGCCATCACCGTGGACTACAGCGAAGGCGGCGTCATCGAAGTCCCCCAGCACGACGGCTCGATCCTGAAACTGCGCAAGCTCGACGCCACCTACGACCCGGGCAGCCGCGTCAACGCCATGACCCACATCGCCCACGCCGCCGAAAAGGGCGAAGTCCTCACCGGCCTGCTCTACGTCCACCCCTCCGCCGAAGACCTCCACCGGCACCTCAACACCTACGAAGTGCCATTCAACAGGCTGGGGGAGAAAGAGCTTTGTCCGGGGACTGGGGTGTTGGAGAAGATCAATGCGGCGTTGCGGTAGCCTTCGGTAACGACTTCGTCCCCGCCCGACTCCCCTAAAGTCCCGAGCTGGGGTTATCTCCGGCCTAGTGGCTACGCCGTGGCTTCACCTTCGACTTGCGCGCCGGAGGGATGAACTTGTAGTCGGGCCCGGACATAGGTTCGACGTTGGGCGGAAGCTT
>DATJXO010000081.1:0-29619 GCA_035500055.1 Burkholderiales bacterium
CCACGGCGAGCGGCAGCGCGAGCAGCATGCAGGCGAGAAATCTTTTCATCGGACCGGCTCCCATGTGATGGGTGGATGCTAACCTATCCGCGAAACGACGAAGCCCCGCCTCAGTGCAGACCGACTACGTCCAGCGCTTCCTGTTCGAGAACCTCGATGTCCGCGGACGGCTCGTCTGCCTGACCGGCGCCTGGCGCCGCATGACCGACGGCCGCGGCTACGCGCCGGCGGTGGCGTCGCTGCTGGGAGAGGCGACCGCCCTCGCCACGATCCTCGGCGCGAGCCAGAAGGAGGGCGACGGCGCGGGCCGCGTCACGCTGCAGGTGCAGACCGCGGGGCCGGTGAAGCTGCTGGTCGCCGACTGCAGCCCGGGCCTGCGCATCCGCGGCATGGCGATGCACGAGCCGCGCGGCGGCGCGCTGCTCGGCGCGGGACGCATGGCGGTCACGCTCGAGGACGGCGCCACCGGCCAGTTCCACCAGAGCATCGTGCCGCTCGCCGGCGAGTCGCTCGCCGCGACCTTCGAGCACTACCTGGCGCAATCGGAGCAGCGCACCACCTTCCTGCGGCTGCGCGCCGACGCGGGCGCGGTCTGCGGCCTGCTGCTGGAGAAGCTCCCCGGCGCGGACACGCGCGATTCCGACGGCTGGAACCGGGTCAGCCAGCTCGCCACCACGCTCGATCTCGCCGAGACCGTGAATGCGCAGCCCTATGACCTGCTGGTGAGGCTCTTCCCGGAGGAGCTGCTGCGCGTCTTCCGCCTCGCGCCGGTGACGTACCACTGCCCCTACGACGTCGAGAACGTGAAGCGCGTGCTGCGCGGCCTCGGCCGCGCGGAAATCGAGTCGATCCTCGCCGAGCAGGGCGAGGTCGTGGTCAAGAACGAGATGTGCAACCACGAATACCGCTTCGACCGCGCCGCGGTGGAGCAGCTCTTCGCCGCCGCCGTCAAGCACGGCTAGCCTAGTTCCGGATTCCGCGATAAGCGCGGGCCGCGCGGCGCGCGTAGGCTTCGCGCATGGAGACCGGCCCGTACTGGGACGAAGACGCGATGCTCGCGGACGCGAAGCTGCCAAAGGTGCTCGCGCTCGGCGACTCCTGGTTCTGCTACCCCTTCAACAACCTGCTCAACCCGATCTGGAACCACTGGGCGGGCGGCAAGACCATCCTCTGCCAGGGCAAGGTCGGCGCCGAGGCGCGCGAGCTCGCCGCCGGGCAGTGGCTGAAGGACTTCCGCTTCGCGCTGCGCGGCTACAAGAGCACGCTGCAGGCCGTGCTGCTCTCCGCGGGCGGCAACGATTTCGCCGGCATGGACGACATGCTTCGCATCCTCAAGTCCGAGTGCTCCGGCGCGGCGACGGGCGAAGACTGCTTCAACACGCAAGCCGTGGAGAGCCTCATGTTCCACCAGGTGAGCGACGCCTACCGCACCCTCCTCGCCGAAGTCACGAAGTACTGTCCAACGGCCCTCGTGTACGCGCACAACTACGATTTCGCTATCCCCACCGGCAAGGGCTTCCTCGGCTTCGGCCACTGGCTCAGGGACCCGATGGACGCCGTGCACGTGCCCGCCGCGGTGCAGCCGCTCGCCGTCGACTACCTCATCAACCTCTTCAGCGACGCCCTCGCCGCCGTGCAGAAGGACTACCCCGACCACGTCCTGCTCGTGGACTCGCGCGGCACCCTCGCGGCGACCGACTGGGCCAACGAGCTCCACCCCACCCCCTCAGGCTTCACCAAGATCGTCGACACCGCCTGGGCGCCGCTGCTCGACGACCTGCCCTCCTAGCCCGCCCGGCTAGAATCCCGGCAACGGGAGGCGGCATGAATATCGGAGCGATGACGGGGTGCGGCAAGTGAAGCTTCCGTTCGGCGGCCGCTGCCTATGCGGGGCGGTGCAGTACCGCGTCACGGAGCCGCCGATCATGTTCTACGCCTGCCACTGCACCGACTGCCAGAAGCGCTCCGGCAGCGCGTTCAACCTGTCGATGTGGGTAAAGCGCGCCTCGATCGAGGTGGCGCAGGGCGAGCCGGCGCGCGTGGAGCTGCAATCGACGCTCGACGACACCAAGCAGAGCGAGCCGGTCGGGCACATCTGGGTGCGCAGCGCGCAGCCGTGGGTGAAGATCCCGAAGGACGAGTGGAGCTTCGAGACCCAGCCGGAGAACTTCGCGGTGCTCGCTGAGGCGTGGCGCTCGCGCCACCCGGGAAGCTAAAGGAACGAATTCCCCTCAGGCCGCCTTGTCGGCGCCGAAGGCGTTGCCGCCGCCGGCGGGGCGCTGCATCGAGAACACGCCCTCGACTACGGCGTACTCGTCGTAGCCGCAGCGCGCGATCGGCTTCACCGCGGCGAGGTCGAAGCGCCCGTTCTTCATGAAGCGGGTGTCGATGTGGAAGCCCACGACCTGGCCGTAGACCACGACGCCGCCGGTCTCGCGTCCTTCCAGGTCCAGCACGCGCACCACCTGCGTCACCTTGCACTCCATCGCCGCGGGCGAGGCGGCGACGCGCGGCGCGCGCACCCGGCGGCACGGCGCCGCGGCAAGGCCGGCGAAGGCGAACTCGCTTTCGCCGCGCTCGAGGCCCGCCGAGGTGGCGTTCATCTTCTCGCGCAGCTCCCAGGTGGCCATGCTCCAGCAGAACTCGCCCGACTCGATGGCGAACGCGGCCGAGTCCTTCTCGCTCTCGCTGCAGAAGCCGACGATCTGCGGCCGGCTCAGCACGCCGTTGAAGAAGCTGTAGGCGCGAGGTTCACCTGGCCGGCCTTGCTCATGGTCGAGATCCAGCCGATCGGTCGCGGCGCCACCAGTCCCTTGAACAGGTCGTGGGGGAAGAGCGCGCGGTCGCGCCGCTCGGTGTCGAAGTAGACGACGCTCACGCCGTTTCCTTCGGCCGCGCCAGCGCCGCGCCAGGCCACAGCGACGCGTGCACCCGGGCGTACTGCGGCGGGTAGTCGAGCTTGACGCCGAAGCGCTCGGCCGCATGCCAGACCCAGCGCGGGTTGTCGAGCAGCGCCCGCGCGATCGCGATCATGTCGGCCTTGCCCGAGGCGACGATCTGCTGCGCGAAATCCGGGTCCACGATCATGCCCACGGTGCGCGTGGCGATGCCGGCATCCCTGCGGATGCGCGCCCCAAACGAAACGTTGTAGCCGGGCTCGACCTTCATGCGCTGCTGCGGCAGCAGCGCCCCGGACGAAACGCAGACGTAGTCGAAGCCGACCTGCTTCAGCCGCTTCGCGTAGGCGACGGCGTCCTCGAGCTCGGGCTGCCCCTCGATCCAGCTGCTCGCGCTGATGCGCGCGCCGAGCGCGCGCTCGCGCGGCCAGGCCTCGCGCAGCGCCTGTGCCACCTCGAGCGGGAAGCGCATGCGGTTCTCGGCGCTGCCGCCGTACTGGTCGGCGCGCTTGTTGGAGAGCGGCGAGACGAACTCGTGCAGCAGGTAGCCGTGCGCCGAGTGCATCTCTACGAGGTCGAAGCCGGCTCGCAGCGCCCGCTTCGCGGCGTCTACGAAGGCGTTCTTCAGCTCGGCCAGGCCAGACACCGAGAGCTCCTGCGGCGTAGGCCACCCCTCGTCGTAGGGGATCGCCGAAGGCGCGAGCGTGGGCCAGGGCGATTCGCCCGGGCCGAGCGCCTTGCCGCCCTTCCAGGGCACGCTCGCCGAGCCCTTGCGGCCGGCGTGCGCGAGCTGGATGCCGATCGGCGAGCGGCTCAGGCGCCGGCAGGCGTCCACCACGCGCTTCATCGCCGCCTCGTTCTCGTCGCTGTAGAGGCCGGTGCAGCCGTGCGAGATGCGGCCCTCGCGCGTGACGCCGGTCGCCTCGACCATGACCAGGCCCGCGCCCGAGATCGCCATGCTCGCGAGGTGCGCCAGGTGCCAGTCGGTCATGGTGCCGTCGCAGGCCGAGTACTGGCACATCGGCGAGACGCAGATGCGGTTCGGCAGCGTCACGCCGCCGAGCCGGATGGGACGGAAAAGCTCAGGGGGCTGCAATGTGGATCTCCCTTTCGGCAAATGCTTTCCTCAGATTCTTCGCGAACGCGACGGCGCCCGGCTGGTCGCCGTGCAGGCACATGGTGTCGGCGGCGACCGGCACGCGCCTGCCGGAGAGGCTGGTCACGTAGCCCTCCTCGACCATCGCCAGCGCCTGCTTCGCCGAGGCGGCGGCGTCCTCGATCATGCCGCCCGGCTTGTCGCGCGGCGCGAGCGTGCCGTCGTCCGAGTAGCCGCGGTCGGCGAACACTTCGCCGACGACGCGGACGTTTTGCTTTTTTCCCATGTCAAAGGTTTTACTGTTGGACAAGACGTAGAGAAAAATCCCTTCCCCCAAGTCCCGCGCCGCCCGGATCATCGCCTCGGACAGCCCCTCGTCCATCGCCGCCATGTTGTAGAGCGCGCCGTGGCACTTGACGTGGTGCAGCTTCGCGCCGACGGCGCGCGCGAAGGCTTCCACCGCGCCGGCCTGGTAGACGACGAGGTCGTACATTTCCTGCGGCGAGATACGCATCGTGCGGCGGCCGAAGCCCATCAGGTCGGGCAGCGACGGGTGCGCGCCGATCGCGACGCCGTGGTCGGCCGCGAGCCGCACCGTCCGGCGGATCGTGGCCGGATCGCCGGCGTGGAAGCCGCAGGCGATGTTCGCGGAGGTGATGTAGGGCATCACGGCCGCATCGTCGCCCATCTTCCAGGCGCCGAAGCTCTCGCCCATGTCGCAGTTGAGGTCGATCGTCTTCATTCCCGTCTCATTGCCCGTACGCCCAGGCCACCGCTCGCAGAGCCGCCGCCACTCGCCGGCGCAGCGCCCGGCGCAGCTCCTGCGCCTGCTCCAGCGTGCAGCGCGCGAAGCGCAGCGCGCCGCCCGGCGCGAGCTGCGCCAGCCTCGGCACGTCGGCGCTCGCGATCTCCGCGATCTTGGGATAGCCGCCGGTGGTCTGGTGGTCGGCCATCAGCGCGATCGGCAGCCCGTTCGCCGGCACCTGCACCGTGCCCAGGCAGGTCGGCTCCGATAGTATCTCGGCGGATTCGGCGCGCGCCAGTACGGGTCCCGCCAGGCGGAATCCCATGCGGTTGGAATCGGGCGACACCTTCCAGGTCGCCTCGAAGAAGGCACGCTGCGAGGCGGTGTCGAACGCGTCGCGGTGCCGCCCTTCCATGGCGTGGATCACGATCGGCTCGTGCTCGGGCGCGGTCAGCGCCGGCGCGCTCCAAGGGACAGTTTCAATGCCGCTCATCTTTCTCCTTTGATCCAGCCGTTCAAAACGCTCGAGCGAGATAGCTGAACAATTCTCTGTCAAATCCAATACATCTCCACTACGCAGCGCGCGGCCCTCGAAGCCGCCGAAGCGCGCCGGCAGGAAGGTGCTGCGGCTGCCGAGCACCGGCGCGGCCGCGATGCCGCCTGCCACCGCGAGGTAGGCGCGGGCGCCGCGGGTGGCGCGCCGCGCCGCGAGCACCGAGCCGCTGCGCACCAGCACCGGCCGGTCGAGCGGCAGCGGCCGGCCGTCGAGCCGCGCCTCGAACGGCGCGCCGCAGAGCGCGACCAGCGCCTCGCTGCGGAACTCGAGCTCCGGCCCGAGCACCGTGAGCTCGAGCGCGGCCTCGTCGCCCCGGTTGCCCACCAGCCCGTTCGCCAGCTCGAGCGCGACCGGGTCCATGGCGCCGGAAGGCACCACGCCGAGGTGCTGCAGGCCGAAGCGCCCGCGATCCTGCACCGTGGTGAGGAGCCCCGGCCGGCGCACCAGCAGGCTCACGCCGCGGCCTCCGCCGCGGCGGCGCGGTACTCGGCGAGGCCGATCGGCACGAAGCGCACGCGGTCGCCGGGCGCAAACAGGCTCGGCGGCTCGCGCGCCGGGTCGAACACCGCCAGCGGCGTGCGCCCGATCACGTTCCAGCCGCCGGGCGTCTCGTAGGAATAGACCGCGGTCTGCGCGTTGGCGATGGCGACCGCGCCGGCGGGAACGCGCGTGCGCGGCGTCGCGCGGCGCGGCACCGCCAGCTTCGGGTCGAGCCCGCCGATATAGGGCTGCCCGGGCGAGAAGCCCACCATCAGCACGACGTGCTCGCTCTTCGAGTGCCTTCTGGCAATCTCGGCTTCGGAAAGGGAGAGGCGCTTCGCAATCTCCGGCAAGTCCAGACCCAGCTCGCGGTCGTAGCACACCGGCACCTCGACGGTGCGGCCGGCGTCCTCGAACTTCGACGCCGCCTTGAAGCAGTCTTCGAGCAGCGCCCGCACCGGCTCGAGCGGCGCCGCGGGGGCATCGGGATGATCGACGTCCAGGTGCAGCGCGATGCCGCAGAGCGACGGCACCACGTCGCCGATCCACGGCAGCGCGCGCGCGCGCAGCGCCGCCGCGAGCGCCTGCAGCGACGCGTTCAGCTCGAGGTCGAGCCGGTCGCCGAACTCCGCGTAGACCGCCGCGTCGCCGAGAGGCGCGAGGCGCAGCGACTTGAGCAGCTTCTTCAGGGCAGCCTGGGGACGGCGACGCCGATCATGCAGTCGCGGGTGACGAGCGCGGCGAGCCGCTCCTCGCTCCAGCCCTCGGTGCCGGCCGGCCGCATCGGCAGCACCAGGTAGCGCATGTCGGCGGTCGAATCGTGGACTCTTACAGTCGTCGCTTCGTCCAGGCTCAGGCCGAACTCGGCGAGGACGGTCCTCGGCTCGCGCACCACGCGCGAGCGGTAGGCGTGCGACTTGTACCAGTCGGGTGGGATGCCGAGCAGCATCCTCGGATAGCACGAGCACAGGGTGCAGACGATCACGTTGTGCACCCCGGGCGTGTTCTCGACCACCACCAGCTTGAGCGCCGGCACGTCCAGGCCGACCTGCTCGCAGGCTTCGGTCCCGTTCTCGAGAAGCTTCGCCTTGAAGTCCCGGTCCAGCCAGGCCCGGGCCACGACCCCGGCGCCGCGCTCGGGCGTGCGCCGGCGCATGTCCTCCACCGCCGCGGCGACCTCGGCCTCGGTGACGACGCCCTTTTCCACCAGCAGCTCGCGCAGGCTCACCTCCATCAGCTGGAAGTAGCTGTACGGCTGGTAGCTGCCGCTGTCCTTCATTCGAGCCAGTGCTGGAAGATCTCCACGTCGAGCGTGTCGCCGTCGCCGCCGCGGTAGCCGGGCCAGACGTCCTGCTGCCGGAAGCGCACGCGGTACAGCGGCTGCTTCGGCTCGCCGCTCCTCTGCTGCGCCAGCTCCTCGGGGTTGCCGAAGGCGCCGCACAGCCGCTCGATCACGCCGCTCGCGCCGCGGATGTAGTACGGCGTCCGGATATGCCCCAGCGGATACGCCTTTCGCACGCGCACCCGCACGCCCACCGAAAAACAGGGACAGACCACGTTTTCAGCCACGCTTCGCCACCTCCTCCATCTTGCGGCCCAGCTCCTCGGTCGTGATGACGCCTCGCTGGATCATGGTCTGGGTGAGCGAGGTGATCCAGCGCTCGTAGTAGCCGAGCCGGTCGTAGTCCTCGGGCGGGATCGCCTCGATGTTCTTGCGCAGCTCGTCCACGGTCATCTGCCGGCGGCCGCCGCGCAGGCGCGAGAGCAGCACCATCAGCGCGTCCACGCGCCGCTCCCACTCGGCGTAGTCGTGCTCGGTGCGCTCGACCTTGCCGGCCGGGAGGCCGCCCATGTCGTGATGGCCGCGTTCGATCACGGCAGCTATATTAGCCAAAAACGGCGCCCTTCCGATGACACCGCAAGCGCAGATTCCGCTGCCCGGCGAGCTCTTCGTCGACCACGTCGCGCATTTCGTGCCGGACCTCGGCGCGGCGGCGCGCGTGCTCGGGGCGCTCGGCTTCGCCGTGACGCCGGAATCGGCGCAGCGCACGCAGGACGGGCCGGCGGGCACCTCGAACGTGTGCGTGATGCTCGAGCAGGGCTATATCGAGATCCTGGCGCCGACGGCCGACACGCCGAACGCGCAGCGCCTGCGCGCCTCGATGGCGCGCTATCCGGGCGTGCACCTCTGCTGCCTCGGCACCCCCGACGCCGAGGGCGAGCACCGCCGCCTCTCCGAGCACGGCTTCGAGCCGCTGCCGCTGGTGGAGCTTTCCAGGGACGTGGACGCGGGCACCAAGGTGCAGTTCAAGGTCGTGCGGGCGGCGCCGGAGAAGATGCCGGAAGGACGCATCCAGTACGTCCAGCACCTGACCCCCGAGGCCATCTGGCAGCCGCGGCATCTCGCGCATCGCTGCGGAGCGGTGAAGCTCGCGTGCGTCTTCGTGGTTGCCGACGATCCGGTCGAGACGGCCGCACGATGGGCCCATTTCGCGGCGCTGCTGCCGCGCCCGGCGGGCGACTACGTGCACCTGCGCGCCAGCCGGGGCGACTTGCTGATCGGCACGCGCGAGCGCTGGGCGGAGCTCCTCGGCGACGCCCCGGCCGCGCCCGCGCTCGCCGGCATCGCGCTCGAATGCCGCGCCACCGGCGAGCTGGTCTCGCGCTGCGAAATGCTCGGCCTGCCGCTGCGGCGCGTCCGCAAGGACCTCTACGCCGTGCAGCTGCCGCCCGCGCTCGGCGGCGCGTGGCTCTTCGGCACGCGGCGCGCACTGGGGCTGGAGGGCTAGTCGCCGCGCTCGTCGCGGGCGTACGGCTCGTGCAGGTGCACCGGCTGCGCTGCGCGCCGGCGCAGCCGCAAGTTCAGGATCTCGACCGCCACCGAGAACGCCATCGCGAAATAAACGTAGCCCTTCGGCACCTCGTGGTCGAACCCCGCCGCAACCAGCAGCACGCCGATCACCACCAGGAAAGCGAGCGCCAGCATCTTGACCGTTGGGTGCGCCGAGATGAAGCGCCCGATCGGCCCCGCGAACAGCATCATCAGCCCCACCGACGCGACCACCGCGGCGACCATCACCTCGATCCGGTCCACCATGCCGACCGCCGTGATGATAGAGTCGAGCGAGAACACCATGTCGACCACCGTCACCTGCGCGATGACGCCGGCGAAGGTGGCGCGCACCGCGGCCGAGCGCTCGCCCTCTACGCCCTCGAGCAGCTGGTGGATCTCCTTCACGCTCTTCCACAGCAGGAACAGGCCGCCGCCGATCAGGATCAGGTCGCGCCCGGAAATCTCCTCCCCCAGCACCGTGAGCAGCGGCGCCGTCAGGCGGATGATCCACGCCAGCACCAGCAGCAGCCCGATGCGCATGAACATCGCGCCGAGCAGGCCGATGCGGCGTGCCAGCTCGCGCCGCGCCGGCGGCAGCTTGTCCACCAGGATCGAGACGAACACGATGTTGTCGATGCCGAGCACCAGCTCGAGCGCCGTGAGCGTGGCGAAGGCGATCCAGGCCTGCGGGTCCGAGAGCAGCTGCATGCGGCGATTGTATGCAACCGGGCGCCGCGCCCCCGTCTGGCTACAATCGCGGCATGAAAACCGACCCCTGTGCCCTCAGCGCCACCGAACTGCTCGCGCTCTACCGCTGCAGGAAGCTCTCCCCGGTGGAGGCGGCGCGCGCGGTGCTCTCCCGGATCGAGAAGCTCAACCCGCTCCTGAACGCGTTCTGCGTCGTCGACGCCGACGCGGCGATCCGCGAAGCGCGCAAGTCCGAGCAGCGCTGGCGCAAAGGCGAGCCGAACGGGCTGCTGGACGGGGTGCCGGTATCGATCAAGGACCTGCTCCTGACCCGCGGGTGGCCGACGCTGCGCGGCTCGCGCGCCATCGACCCGAAAGGGCCGTGGCGCGACGACGCGCCGTGCGTGGCGCGCCTGCGCGAGCACGGCGCGGTGCTGCTCGGCAAGACCACCACGCCGGAATTCGGCTGGAAGGGCGTCACCGACAGCCCGCTCACCGGCGTCACGCGCAATCCTTGGAACCCGAAGATGACGCCCGGCGGCTCCTCCGGCGGCGGCGCGGCGGCGGTAGCCGCCGGCATGGGCCCGCTCACCGTGGGCACCGACGGCGGCGGCTCGATCCGCATCCCCTGCGGCTTCACCGGGCTGTTCGGCCACAAGCCCTCGTTCGGGCGCGTGCCGGCGTGGCCGCTGTCGCCGATGGGAACGGTCGCGCACGTCGGGCCGATGACGCGCTCGGTGGCGGACGCGGCGCTGATGATGAACGTGCTGACGCTGCCCGACGCGCGTGACTGGCACCAGCTGCCGGCCGACGGGCGCGACTACCGCATCGGGCTCGAGGACGGCGTGCGCGGATTGCGAGTCGCCTTCTCCGAGGACCTCGGCTACGCGAAGGTGGACGCCGAAGTTCTGCGGCTGGTGAAGGCCGCGGTCAGGACGTTCTCAGATCTCGGCGCCCGCGTGGAGGCGCAGGACCCCGGATTCGACGACCAGCTGGCGCTGTTCGCGCGCCACTGGTTTCCGGGCGCCGCGGCCATCGTGCGCGGCATCGCGCCGGCGAAGCGCCGGCTGATGGACCCCGGGCTGCTCGAGACCGCGCGCCAGGGCGAGAAAGTCTCGCTGCGCCAGTACATGGATGCGATCCAGCAGCGCGGCGCGCTCGGGCTGCGCATGAACGCGTTCCACGAGAAGTACGACCTGCTGCTCACGCCGACGCTGCCCCTGCCCGCCTTCGCCGCCGGCCGCGAGGTCTCGAACCTGCTGAAGGAGAAGCGCTGGACCGACTGGACGCCGTTCACCTACCCCTTCAACCTGACCCAGCAACCCGCCGCGACGGTTCCTTGCGGCTTGACGAAGAAGGGACTCCCCGTGGGCCTGCACATCGTAGGGCCGCGCTACGCCGATGCGCTGGTGCTGCGCGCCGCGCGCGCCTTCGAGTCCGCGCATCCCATCGCCATGCCCGACCTCTCCCGGCTCTGAAAGCGAAAAATGGCGAAAAATGGGGTCAGACCCCGTTTTTCGGCGTTTTTCGTCAGGTGCGGGTGAGCTCGAAGGACCAGGCCGAGACCAGCTTGCCGCCGTCGAACAGCGCGCCGCGCGCGCCGTAGCGGCGCTCGTCACGGCGCAGGATCGTGTCCTGGCCGCGGTAGCGCCCGGTCGCGGATTCGTAGACCGACAGGATCGCGTCGCCGAGCAGGATGAAGCGCCCGTGCAGCGTGCCGAACGAGGCGCTCTTCGAGGTCCACGGCGTCGCGATGTTGCCGGGCGCGAAAGGCTGGATCTCGTACAGCGTGCGATGCTCGGCCGGCGACGAGGTCTGCATGCGCAGCACGCCCTCGTAGACCCACTTGTCGGGGTAGTGCCGGATGTGCGCCTCGCCCTGCACCGCGGTGAGGCCGCCAACGCCGTCGTGGAACTCGCCCTCGCAGCGCCACAAGCCTTCGCGGAGCAGGAATGTATGTTCCAGGCCGGCCTCCCGGCGCCACTATACTCTCGGGCGGAATGGAGCCCCGCCACTTCGGCCACTGGCCGCCCGGCATGCCGCGCTCGCTGCGCGCGCCGCGCACCACCCTTTCGAAGATGTTCGAGGACTCGGCCGCGAGGAATCCCGAGAAGGTCGCCGCGGTGTTCGAGGGCACTTCGATTTCATACGGGGAATTGAGGGGCAAAGTCGAAAGCCTGGCCGCGCATCTGCAGCTCGCCTGCGGGGTCGCGCCGGGCGAGCGCGTGCTGCTCTGCATGCAGAACGGGCTCGACTTCGTGATCGCCTTCCTCGGCATCCTGCGCGCGGGCGCGGTGGTGGTGCCGGTGAGCCCGATGAACGTGGCGGCCGAGCTGCGCCACTACGCTGCCGACAGCGACGCCCGGGTCGCGCTTACCGAGGAAGACCTGGTTTCGAGGTTCTCGGGCCTGCCTCTGGACGAATTGCTTCTTCTCAGGCAGGTCGGGCAACGGCAGCCAGCTCACGACAATCTCAAGCCCGAGCCCGATCCCGACGCGCTCTGCGTCATGCCCTACACCTCGGGCAGCACCGGGAACCCGAAGGGCTGCATGCACACGCATGCGACGGTGCTGCACAGCGTCGTGGGCGCCGCCGCCTGGAAGCACATCGACGACAAGGCCGTTGCGCTCGCGACGGCGCCCTTCTTCCACGTCACCGGCATGATCCACAGCTTCCTCGCCACGGTCTGGGCGGGCGGCACGATGGTGATCCAGCGCCGCTGGGACCCGCTGGCGGCGGCGGGACTGGTCGAGCGCCACCGCTGCACGCACTGGGACAACGTGCCGACGATGGTGGTGGACCTGCTCTCGCACCCCGGAGCGCTGGAGCACGACCTCGGCTCGATGAAATGGATCTTCGGCGGCGGCGCGGCGATGCCCGAGGCGATCGCGCAGAAGCTCTACGAGGTGTGCGGCGTGCGCTACATCGAGGGCTACGGCATGACCGAGACCATCTCGCAGACGCACATCAACCCGCCGCAGAATCCGAAGAAGCAGTGCCTCGGCATCCCGACCTTCGATACCGACGCCCTGGTCGTCGATCCGGACCGCTTCACGGCGATGGATGCCGGGGAGCAGGGAGAGATCGTGGTGCGCGGGCCGCAGCTCCTCGCCGGCTACTGGAAGAACGAGAAGGCGTACCGC
The DNA here is from genome assembly GCA_035500055.1 of Burkholderiales bacterium. GTDB lineage: Bacteria > Pseudomonadota > Gammaproteobacteria > Burkholderiales > SG8-39 > RBG-16-66-20. Next base: position 12,438 of record DATJXO010000081.1, read on the forward strand.
GACTCCTGGTGCGAGGTCGAAGGCGAGACGGGAAGGTTCTTCCGCACCGGCGACCTCGGGCGTGCCGACCCGGACGGCTACTTCTACATCTCGGACCGCCTCAAGCGCATGATCAACGCCGCCGGCTTCAAGGTCTGGCCGGCCGAGGTGGAGGCGGCGATGTACCGGCATCCCGCGATCAAGGAATGCTGCATCATCGCCTCGCCCGACGCGCGCCGCGGCGAAACGGTGAAGGCCGTCGTCGTCCTGAAGGATGATTTTCTCGGGAAGGTGGCCGCGCAGGACATCGAGGCCTGGTCGCGCGCGCAGATGGCGGCGTACAAGGTGCCGCGCAAGATCGAGTTCACCGACGCCCTGCCGCGCACGCCCTCGGGCAAGCTGATGTGGCGCGCGCTGCAGGAGCGCGAGTTCGGGAGGAAGCCGGCGTGAAGCGAATCGAGGTGGTGGCCGAAGTCGCGGGCAAGGTGTGGAAGATCGAGGCGCGAGCCGGCGCGGCGCTCGCCTCCGAGGAGGTGATCCTGGTCCTCGAGTCCATGAAGATGGAGATCCCGGTGGCCGCGCCGCGGGCCGGTCAGCTCGTCGAGCTGCGCGTGGCCGAAGGCGACATGGTGAGCGAGGGCACGGTAATCGCGATCATCGCCTGACGCGCGCCGCGCTCAGCGGCGATCCGGCGGCGGCGGCGCCGAACACCGGCAGAGTGCCGGCGGCGTCCACCACACGCGCGCCCAGCCACACGCCCGCCGACTGCCCGGTGAACAGGCAGAACGCGAACAGCGCCACCGCCGCGCCGCGCGCCTCCGGCGCCATCTGCGTGGCGTGCACCTGCAGCGTGTTGTGCGGCATGTACAGCCCCATGCCGAGCACCGCCACCGAAAGCGCGGCGAGCCCGGCGCCGGGCGCGAGCGCGAGGCCCAGGTACCCGAGCCCGAGGCAGGCGCCGCCGGCGAGCACCAGGCCGCGCTCGCCGATGCGCGGCACGAGCCGCCCGAGACCGCCGCGTAGACCAGCCCTCCCGCGGCGAGCGCGGCCACCAGCGCCCCGCTCGCCGCGAGGCTCATGCCGAGGTCGCGGTGCCCGTGCAGCGCGGTGAAGGCGAGCGCGCCGTAGAACAGCGCACCCTCCGCGAACACGGTGACGAGCAAGACGCGCACCCACGGGCGGCGCACCAGGCCCGCCATGCGCGCGACCGAGCTCGCGAGCGGCTCGCACGCGCCGGCGGCGCGAGCGCGCACGCCAGGTTGCCGGCCGCGGAGATCGCGGTGACGATGAACACCATCCGGTACTTGCCGACGCGGTCGCCGAGCGGCCCGTTCACCACCTGCAGCGCGCCGTAGGCGACGGCGAAAGCGGTGATCGCCGCCGACGCCCCGCCCGCGGTGGTGCCGAAGTGCGCCGCGAGCAGCGGCAACAGCGGGTCCACCGCGCGCAGCGCCCCGGCGCTGGCGAAGGCGGCGAGCGACAGGACGAGGACGGCCGGCTCCACTACGCCCGCGCGTGCCCGATCAAAGTCCCAGCTCCTGCAGCGCGTGCGCGCGCAGCTTCGCCTTCTGCACCTTGCCGCTCGCCGTCATGCCGATCGCCTCGAATCCGTCCACGATTCGCAGGTAGCGAGGCACCCGGAAGTTGGCGCAGCGCTGGCGGGCCCATTCCAGCAGGTCGCGCTCGGAGGCCTTCTTCCCCGAACGAAGCGAGACGAAGGCGAAGCCCACCTCGCCCAGCCGCGCATCCGGCACCCCGACCACCTGCGCGGTTTCCACCGCGGGGTGCGCCAGCAGCACCTCCTCGACCTCGGCCGGCGCCACGTTCTCGCCGCCGACGCGGAACACGTCCTTCAGGCGTCCCGACATGCGCAGCCGGCCGTCGGCGGTCAGCTCGCCGAGGTCGCCGGTGCGCAGCCAGCCGTCGGCGGTGAACGCCTTCGCGGTCGCTCCCGGGTCGCCGACGTAGCCGCGCATCAGGCTCCAGCCGCGGACCTGGATCTCGCCTTCCTCCGAGATCCGGACTTCCAGCCCGGGAAGCGGCAGCGCGAGCCCGGCGACGCGCACCTCCTCCGGCTCGCGCCAGTCGCTCATCGCCACGTTGGGCGAGGCCTCCGACAGTCCGTAGGCCGCGCACACCGACCTCATGCCAAGCCGGTCGATGATCGCGCGCATGGTCTGCGGGCCCGCCGCCGCCCAGCCGCCACGCAGCGACAGCCGCCGGGCGGCGAAATCGGCGTGCCCCATCAGCATCTGGAAAATCGTGTCGTTGCCGCTGGTGAGCGTGCAGCGCTCGCGCTCCATCGCCTCGAGCGCGGCGCCGGCCTCGAAGGTCGGCAGCGTCACCAGGCAGGCGCCGTAGACCAGCGACATCAGCGCCGAGAGCGTGGAGCCGCCGACGTGGAAGAACGGCCGGCAGTTGAAATAGCGGTCCTCGGCGCGGATGCCGATGCGCGCTCCCGCCGCCCACGCGTTGCGCAGCATGTTGTCGTGCGTCAGCATCGCGCCCTTCGGGTACGCCGTGGTGCCGGAGGTGAACTGGATCAGCAGCAGGTCGTCGGGACTCGCCTCGACGGGCTCGAAGCCGCCATTCATTTCCCGGATCGAGATGTCGACCGCAAGATCAAACCCGATCTCCTTCACCATCGCGCCGTAGTCGTTGCTCAGGAACCGGCCGACGTAGAAAAGCGCCTTCGCCCCCGAGCGCTCCAGGCAGAAGGCGATCTCGGCGGCCTTGAAGCGGGTATTCACCGGCACCGTCACGGCGCCGATCAGCGCGGCGCCGTAGAACAGCGCCAGCCAGTCCTCGCCGTTCGGCAGCAGGATCGCGACGCGATCGCCCTTGCCGATGCCGAGCGCCTGCATCGCGCCCGCGGCGCCTCTCGCCCTTTGCTTCAATGCGTCGTAGCTCAGGCGGGCCGTGGGCGTCACGAGCGCTTGCGCTGCGCCGTCCCTCGACAGAAGGACCTCGCCCAGGGTCCTCGGGGTCCAGCTCACTTGCGCCCCATCCATTGCCCGCTCGCGAGCTGCTCGTCGATCGCCGCAATCTCGGCCTGCAGCGCGCCCTGCGGGTCGAGCTCCACGCCCTTGTCGATGCAGCGCTTGGCGAGCCGCAGCGACTGTTGAGGGGCCTTCAGGATCCCGTCCTTTATCTCTTCAAGGGTCTCGTCCAGCTTCGCTTCCGCGACCAATCGCGACACCAGCCCCGCCGCGAGGGCCTCCCCGGCGCTCAAGCTGCGTCCGGTCAGCATCAGGTCCTTGGCGAGGCGCTTGCCGAGGATGCGCGGCAGGCGCTGCGTCGCGCCCACGGTGCCGCGGGTCGCTTCCGGCGTGCGGAAGCTCGCCGCGGGCGTGGCGACGATGAAATCGCAGGCCGCGGCGATCTCGCAGCCTGAGCCGACTGCCGGGCCCTCGACCACCGCCACCGCCGGCATCGGCAGCGCCTCCAGCGCCGCGTACGCCGCGAACGCCTTCATGCGCCGCTCGCGCACCTGCTCCGCGCTCATGCCCTGGCGCTCCTTCAGGTCGGCTCCGGCGCAGAAGACGGGGCCGTTGCCGCGGACCAGCGCGAGGCGGACGTCCTCGCCCGCGGCAATGTCGCGGCAGAACCCGAGCAGCAGCTCGCACATCTCCAGGTTCAGCGCGTTGCGGCTCTCCGGCCGGTTGAGCGTCAGCGTCGCCACGCCCGCGCCGACCGAGCACAGCACGGCGCTCATATCGCCTTCTCGCTCCTCAGCTTCCGGATCCGCTCCTCCGGATAGCCGAGCTTCTCGGCGAGGATGCGGTCGGTGTCCGCGCCGAGCGGCGGCGGCGCGCCGATCTGAGGGTCGTCCCAGCCGAGGAACCGGTACGGCAGACCGAGGGCGCGGAATTCCCCCACCCCCGGGTAGTCGAAGCTGCCCACCAGGCCGCGCGCCCTGACGTGCGGGTCGGCGAGCACCTCGGCGACGTCGTTCACCGGCCCGACCGGAACGCCGGCCGCGTCCAGGCGCGAAAGCAGCTCATGTCTTTGCATTGCCAGAATTCTCCTGGAAAGAGAATCCATGATCCGGTCCCGATGCTCGACGCGCTTCTCGTTGGTCGAGAGATCGAGATCGAAGCTGAGGCCCAGGGCGTCGCAGAGCGGCTTCCAGTGCTGGTCGCTCGCGGTGATGTGCGCGAAGCGGCCGTCCTTGCAGCGGAACGTGGCCGAGGGCACGCGCCCGGGGTGCTCGGTGCCGAGGCGCGGCGGGACCTCGCCGAGCGCGAAGTAGCGCGCGGCGGCGAGCGTCAGCAGGCTCACCTGCCCGTCGAGCATCGAGAAGTCGAGGTACGCGCCGCGCCTGGTCTTCTCGCGCCCGGCGAGCATGGCGAGGATGCCGACCGCGACCCACAGGCCCGAGGTCAGGTCGGCGACCGGCAGCCCGGGCTTCACCGGGCCTCCGCCCTTCTCGCCGGTGAGGCTCATCAGCCCGCCCATCGCCTGGAACACCGTGTCGTAGCCCTTCCTCGGCGCGTACGGCCCGGTCTGGCCGAAGCCGGTGCACGAGACGTAGACCAGGCGCGGGTTCAGGCCGGAAAGCGTCGCGAAGTCGAGCGCGTAGCGCGCGAGCGTGCCGACGGGGAAGTTCTCGACCAGGACGTCGGCCTGCTGCGCGAGGTCCCGCACCACGCCCTGCCCCGCGGCACTGCGCAGGTTGACGGTGATCGAGGCCTTGGAGCGGTTGCAGGCGAAGTAGTACGCGCTGTCCTTCGCCAGCTGCGGCTCGAAGCCGCGCGTCTCGTCGCCCGAGCCCGGCTGCTCCACCTTGATCACCTGCGCGCCGAGCTCGGCGAGGATCATGCTGGCGAACGGGCACGCCAGCACGCGCGAGAGGTCGAGCACGGTGAGGCCTTCCAGAGGTTTCACCTGGCTCCTTTCTCTTGAACATTCATCGGAAAGCGAGCAAGCCGATGCCGCCCAGTACCAGGCTCGCGCCGAGCAGCGTGCGCGGCGTCACCGCCTCGCGGTTTTTCAGCAGCAGCACGCTCACCGGGAAGATCACGATCGGGGTCGTGTGCACGATCAGCACCGCGAGCGCGATCTCCATGCGGCGCATCGCCATCGCCACGAACACCGAGCCGAGGGAGGTGGCGACGCCGCAGCCGGCGTAGAGCGCGAACGCCCCGCGCCGCCCGGCGCGGAACTGCGCCGCGATGCGCCCCCAGTCGCGCGTCGTCGCGACCTGCAGCACCAGCGCCGCGAGCGAGGACAGCACCGCGCCGAGCAGCGCCTCGTTCCAGTCGCGCATGCCGAGGCCGCGCAGCACGTTGCCGAAGCCGAAGCCCGCGACCGCGCCGAGGCCGGCGAGCATACCCTTGCGCAGCGTCTCGCGCGGCAGCCCCGCCGCGCCGCTGCCCGCGCGCGGCTGCGTCAGCCACAGCCCGGCCCAGACGACCGCCATCAGCGCCAGCTCGTAGGCGCCGAGATGCTCGTTCGCCAGCAGCCAGGCGCCGACCAGCGCGAACGCCGGCGCCGTCGAGTGGAACACGCTGGCGCGCGCGGGCCCGAGCAGCTCGACGGCGTCGAACAGGAACCGCCGCCCGAGGTAGGTGCCGATCACGCCGGCGAGCGCGAATAGGCCCGCCGCCTTCCAGTTCCAGGCGAGCGGCGCGGCGCGCAGCGCCAGCTCGACGCAGAACAGCGCCAGCGGAAACAGGATGTTGCTCAGGAGCACGACGAAGAAGCCGCCGTCGACCGCCATCCGCGTCACCGCGAAGCGCGTGATGAGGATGTTCGAGGCGAACGACACCATCGCGGCAAGCGCGAGCGCGACGCCCATGCGCGCCTATGCCTTGCGGAAGCCGCGCATCTGCTTGTTGGTCTCGCGCCCGAGCCGCAGCGCCTGCTCGAGCGGCAGGTCGGCGGCGGCGTGGAACAGGCGCTTCGTCGCGGCCATCGCCTGCGTTTCGTTCTTCGACAGTTCTTTCGCCTTTTCCAGGGAAAACTCCAGAACCTCCCCATCGGGCACGACCTCGTTCACCAGGCCCAGTGCGAGAGCCCTGGAGGCGCCGATCGGGCGGCCGAGCGCGACCAGCTCGAAGGCCGCCTTGCGGCCGCATTGGCGCGCGAGGTTGGCCATCACGATCGCGGCGACGATGCCGTGGCGCACCTCCGGGTAGCCGAGCGTCGCGCCTTCGGCCATCACGGCCAGGTCTCCCGCGATCGCGAGCCCGGCGCCGCCGCCCATCGCGGCGCCGTTGACCGCGGTCACTACCGGCTTTGCCAACTGCGGGAACGCGAGGTGCAGCTGCATGGTGAGCTCGGCGCGTGCGTCCACCCGGTCCCGGTTTTCCGGCGTCAGGTCCTTGAACTCCGCAAGGTCGGCTCCGGCGCAGAAACCCCGCCCCGCGCCCGTCAGCACCACGCAGCGCACCGCATCGTCGGCGTCGGCGCCGCGCAGCGCATCGAGCAGCGCCTGCGTCAGCGCCGTATTCAGCGCGTTGCGCTTCTCCGGCCGGTTCATCGTCAGCACCCTGACCGGTCCGCGGTCCTCGCTCAACAGCACTTGCCCCATTGTCCTGAAAACGGGGTCAGACCACGTTTTTCCGGCGCTCGGCCGCCGAAAACGTAGTCTGACCCTGTTTTTCGCGGTGGATGAAGCCGCGCGCTTCGTGCGCGAGCTTGGTCATGGCCTGCTCGAGGCAGCGGCGCTCCGCCGCGGTGAGGCAGCCGAGGAAGGCGGCGTTGCGCTCGGCGGCGGCGCCGATCAGGCGGTCGTAGAGCTTCTGCCCGGCGCGCGTCAGCGACAGGCGGATGCCGCGCGCGTCCGCGGCGTCCTGCTCGCGCCGCACCAGGCCGCGGCGGCCGAGGCCCGACACCACCCGGCTCATCTGGCCCTTGTCGATGCCCGCGGCGCGCGCCAGCGCGTTGAGCGACTGCGGCCCGGCTTCGCCGCCGAGCAGCGCCACGCTGCGCCATTCCCAGAGGCTGACGCCGAACTCGCGCCGGTAGCGCAGCTCGGCGCCGCGCGACAGCAGGTTCGCCACCTGGTGCAGGCGGTACGACAGCAGCTCGCGGATCGTCGGGGCGGCTCGCGCGAGCATCAGTCGTCGAAGAAGGGCGTCTCGCGCCCGCCGCGCAGCTGGATGCTGAATTCGAAGTTGTCTTCGCCTTTGCTCCTCGCCACGAGAATCTCACGGCGGGAAGCGGGAACACAGCAATAGACTGGGTCGGAATCGTTGCGCGGATCGCCCTCGAAGAAGAGCGTGGTCTTGAGGATCCGCATGAGGCCGGAGAACATCAGCATGACGTTGACGTGCGGCGCGCGGCCCGCGGGCGCGCCCGGCCGGATGGTCCGGAAGCGGTACTCGCCGGCGGCGCCGGTCGCGCTCCGGCCCCAGCCGAGGAAGTCCGGGTCCGCCTCGGCGTGGCGCGGGTCGGCCGGATGGCGATAGATGCCGCGCGCATCGGCCTGCCAGATCTCGACGATCAGGTTCTCGAGCGGCGCGCCGTCCTCCTCCCGCACCGCGCCGTGGATCTCTATCGTCTCGCCGCGCGCGCGCCGCCCCTCGAGCGCGGTGAGGTCGTTCGCCCCCGCGTCCACGTAGCGCGGCGGGAAGAACGGCCCCACTGTGGCCTCGCCGGTCGGGACGAGCGCCGCCGCGCGCTTCACGCCTGCCCCGGCGTCGCGGCGCGCCCGCGCAGCACGATCTGGTGCTCGTAGACGAGCGCGTCGTACGGCTCGCCGCGCGGCGGCTCGAGACGCGCCACGAGCCGCTCGCGCGCCGCGGCGTCCGGCACGGCGTTCAGGATCCTGTCCTGCCCGTTCAGCGGCTCGCCCGGGAAATACATCTGCGTGACCAGGCGCGAGAGCCACACCCGGCCGAAGATCGAGAAGTGCACGTGCGGCGGGCGCCACCAGCCGCCGCTGCCCGGGACCGGGTAGCCGCCGGGCTTGACGGTGCGCAGCGTGAACGCGCCCGTCTCGTCGGTCACGAGGCGCGCCGCGCCGTAGAAGTTCGCGTCGACCGGGGCGTGGTCGTCGTCGTTGGGATGGATGTAGCGGCCGGCGGCGTTCGCCTGCCACATCTCGACCACGGCGCCGCCGACCGGCGCGCCGTCCTCGTCGAGCACGCGCACGCACAGATGCATGAGCTGGCCGATGGCCCGCTTCTCCCGGTGCCCGGCGATGTCGCCGCCGAGCAGCGCAAGCCGGCCGGCGGGCGCCAGCGGCCCGGTCAGCTCCGAGAGCGTGGGCTCGCGCCGCACGAGCGGCTGCGCCGGGGTGCGCCGCGCGGTCTGCGGGTAGCCCGCGATGACGCGCTGCGGCTGCGTGCGCTCGTCGCGCGGCGGCGTGAGGTAGTCCATGCGTTGACAGGCTAGCGCGCCATAGTTGATGATGTCAACTATGTCCGCGGTGACCCTGTGCGAGTGCTTCGCGCGCGACGGCCTGCAGCACGAGCCGGCCTTCGTGCCGACCGCGGCCAAGCGCGCGCTGGTCGAGCGCTTCGCGGCGCTCGGCTTCCCGCGCGTCGAGGCGACCTCCTACTCCAGCCCGAAGGTGGTGCCCCAGTTCTCCGATGCCAGCGAGCTGCTGAGGACCGTCCGCAGGAACGGGCGGACGCGCTACAAGGCGACCTGCGCGAACCCCAGGGCGGTGGAGCGCGCGCTCGCCGACTCGGACGCGGGCTTCGGCGCCGACGAGATCAGCCTGCTCGTCTCGGCGACCGAGTCGCACACGCGGAAGAACCTCAACCGCACGCGCGCCGAGCAATGGGACAACGTGGCGGAGATGGTGCGGCTCGCGGGCGGGCGCTTCCGCCTCGTCGGCACGGTGTCGGTCGCCTTCGGCTGCCCGTTCGAGGGAAAAGTGAATCCGGAGGCGGTGCTCCAGGACGTCTCGCGGTTCGTCGCCCTGGGCGTGAAGCACGTCGCCATCGGGGATACGACCGGACTCGCGACACCCGTCACGGTGAAGGCGCTCTTTTTCCGCATGAAGGCGATCGAAGGCCTCGTTCCGATCGCCCACTTCCACGACACGCGCGGCACCGGGCTGGTCAACTACGTCGCGGCACTGGAGGCCGGCGTGACGCACTTCGATTCCTCCTTCGGCGGCGTCGGCGGCCACCCGGCGAAGGTGCAGTACGGCGGCGGCCATACGGGCAACGTGTGCACCGAGGACCTCGTCGACCTCTTCGAGGCGATGGGCGTCGATACCGGGATAGACTTGGACGGCCTGCTCGCCGCGGCCGGGGTATGCGAGCAGGCGCTTGGCCGTGAGCTGCACGGCCGCGTGACCCGCAGCGGACTGAATCCCCTGATATGAAGCCCCCTTTCCGCGCCGACCAGGTCGGCAGCCTGCTCCGTCCCGGGGAACTCGCCGAAGCCAGAAGGGGTTTCAAGTCCGGAAGCCTTTGCCGGGACGAGCTTCTGGAAATAGAAAACCGCTGCATTCGGGATGCGATTCAAAAGCAGGAGGCGATCGGCCTGCGGGCGATCACCGACGGCGAGATGCGGCGCGACTGGTGGCACCTCGATTTCCTCTCGCAGCTCGACGGCGTCACGATGACCGCCAACCCGGGGCCCAGGTTCGGCGGCACCGAGGAGCAGCCGCCGATCCCTTCCGTGACCGGCAAGGTGGCATGCTCGCGTCCCATCATGGTCGAGGATTTCGATTTCCTGAGGGCCAACACCAGGGGAACCGCCAAATTCACGATCCCCTCCCCCTCGATGCTGCACCTGCGGGGCGGGCGCAGCTCGATCTCGCGCGACGCATACCCCGACATGGCGCAGTTCTGGAGCGACGTCGGCGCCGCGTACCGCAAGGCGATCCGCCACCTGGCCGACGCGGGCTGCGCCTACCTGCAGCTCGACGACGTGAGCTTCTCTTACCTGTGCGATCCGAAGATCCAGGAGAACTGCCGCAAGAACGGCGACGACCCGGCCGCCCTGCCCCGCGCCTACGCCGACGCGGTAGCCGCAGCGCTCTCGGACCGTCCGGCGGACATGGCGGTGACGATGCACACCTGCCGCGGCAACTTCAAGAGCAGCTGGGTGGCGAGCGGCGGCTACGAGCCGGTCGCCGAGGCGATGTTCTCCTGCCCGGTCGACGGCTTCTTCATGGAGTTCGACTCCGAGCGCGCCGGCGGCTTCGAGCCGCTGCGCTTCCTGCCGAAGGGGAAGAAGGTGGTTCTGGGATTGGTAACGACAAAGGTCGGCCGCCTTGAGGAAAAGGAGTTTCTATATAAAAGGATAAAAGAGGCGGAGAAATTCATCCCCCTCGAAAACCTCTGCCTGTCGCCGCAGTGCGGCTTCTCCAGCACGCACCACGGCAACGCGCTGTCGCAGGACGAGCAGTGGCGCAAGCTCGAGCGCGTGGTCGAGGTGGCGCGCGAAGTCTGGAAGTGACGCGGTCCTGACGTGGCCGCGCCCGTCCGGGTCGGCTTCACGCACGTGCACTCGATCCGGCTCGCTTCCGGCCCGGAGGCGCTGGTGGCGCGCGTCGCGCTCGAAGGCGGCGGCGAGGGCTACGGCTTCAACCTCGCGCTCGACCCTGCGCCGGCGCGCGACATGGCGGCCTGGGACGCCTTCGCGCGCCGCCGCGGCCTGCCCTTCGCCGAGGCGCTCGGCGGCCGCAGGCGCGAGCGCGTCCCGGTCGAGCTCGACGAGCAGCCGGCGCTGAAGCCCGACTGGGACGAGGCGCGCCGCGCGATGTTCGAGCGCCGCTACAAGCTGCTGCGCGTCGACCCGTTTGCCTGGGGCTCGGTCGAACTGGTGCTCTCGATCGGCGCCGCGGCCGCCGCGCTCGACACCCCCGTGGCGCTGCTCGCGCCGAACGCCCACCCTTGGGAGGTCGCCTACGCCGCCGCCCTCGCGGCGACGTTTCCCGGCAACGTGAAGGTCATCCAGAGAGCAAATCCGGAAGCACCCGCGGCCGAAGCGCCTCGTGTCCCCGGCTTGGGCGTCGGCTGGGCGCTCGAACCCGCCTTCGCCTCAATTCGTTGGCTCGGCCGCTGATGTGAGGCGGCACGGCGGCACGCAAACCTCGCCTGGACAGCGCAACCGCGCGAATCAGAGGAGCAGAGCGATGATCACCGCTCCGATCACGATCGTTATCCATTGGAATTCAGTGAAGTTGCCCCCGGCCGGCAGCTGGTCCAGATTGCCCGCCAATGCGTGCACTTCCTGATCGGTGAGCGCGTCGACGCGGGCGCCAGCCTGCTGCGGCGACAAGCCACGGGCCTGCAGAGCCCTCGCGAGCGCGGGACGCGCCAGCAGGGCCTTGACCCGGTCGCGCTCGGCCTTGGCCGGCGATGACGCCGCGGCCTCATCGGTCGTCACCAAGCCTGCGACCGCCGGCGCTGCGTAATTCATGGAGCCCAAAGCTGCTGCCACGACAAGCCAACCGACATATCGACGAACTCGGTTCATGGGTATCCCCGCCGCTTGATTGGTTTAGGAACAGCCTGCGCGCGCGAACCATCGCGCATCTCAACCTTTGAGTTCGAGGGACGCCCGAAAGTTCGAAGCCGATCTGTCGTCCAATCGCGACGTCCGCCTGCGGAGTGTCCGGGCTGGCCCGGAGGTTGCTCGGGAACCGGTGTCGAAGAGCCGAGCGGCGGCGAGGTGCCAAATGCTAATAGTGCTGGCGATCAGCATTGCGCTCGTACTGGCCTGCATCCTGTGCCACTACGAAGTACTGCGAGCGGTGAACGACGTGGTGCCGCGAGTTACGCGGGTTCCGGAGCGCGCCAGGATCCTCGTGGCAATCGGCGGCGCCGTGGCGAGCCACGTCTTCCAGGTGCTGATGTTCGCGTTCGCCTACTATCTCCTTCGCGACTACCTCCGGCTCGGCACCTTCGCCGGCCATTTCAGGGACGCGTTCTCCAGCTTCCTCTACTTCTCGACCGAGACCTACACCACGACCGGCTTCGGCGACATTCGCCCTATCGGCTATGTGCGCCTGCTCATCGGCGTGGAGGCGCTGACTGGAATGGTGATGGTGGGTTGGACGGTATCCTTCAGCTATCTGCAGATGCGGCGCTTCTGGTAATGCTGCTAATGCCGGAATTGCCGGCTGCCTTCTGCGGCATGAGGACGAAGTCATAGCTCGCGCGCGAGACGCCGTCCTTGCCCTTCTTGAAGTCGATGATCAGCTCGGGCTTGACGCCGAAAACCGCGTCCGAGTCGAGGTAGCGCCCGCCCTTCACGAACAGGTGCGTGATGAGCGGCTTGTAGCCCCGCGCGGTGATCCAGAAGTGCAGGTGCGGCGGGCGCATCGGGTGGCGTCCGGTGGCGGTGAGCATGCGCCCTACCGGGCCATCGTGCGGCACGGGATAGAACTCGGGACGCACGCAGCGGAAACGGAAGCGCCCCTGCGCGTCGACGCGGAAGACGCCGCGCAGGTTCATGGCGTCGCCCTTCTGCGAGTCGTAGAAGCCGTCGGCGCCCGCTTCCCAGACGTCGAGCTTCGCGCCGGCGACCGGCCTGCCGGCGGCGTCGCGCACCGTGCCGGCGACTTCGCACGCCAGCCCGTCGCCCGCGTTCTTCGAGATGTTCGCGCCGAGCGGGTACTCTGGCGCGGCCTCGCGGTGGAAGGGCCCGAGCACCGTGGACTCGGTGGCGCCCGCGACCGCCTTGTAGTTGAGCGCGTCCACCAGCATCGACACGCCGAGCGTGTCCGACATCAGGATCCATTCCTGGCGCTTGCCGTCGCACCACTTGCCGGTCTCGGTGAGGAACTGGATGCCTTGCATCCACTCCTCCTGCGTCGGCCTCACCTCGCGCGTGAACGCGTGCAAGTGGCGGATGAGGCTCGTCATCACCTGCTTCAGCCGCGGATCGCGCGTCTTTCCGATGCGCCGCAGAACTTCCGCCGTGAGCTGCCTCTCGCTGAACCTTCGAATCGCCATGCCGGGCCTCCTGCGGCGGATGCTACCATCGCGCGCAGGGAGGAATCACCGATGAAAAGGATCTCGACCGTAGTCGCCGCGCTTGCGCTCGCAGCCTTCGCGGCGACGGCGACGGCGCAGGACCGGACGCTCAAGTTCGTGCTCGGCTACCCGGCAGGCGCCTCCAGCGACGTGCTGACGCGGCTGCTGGCGCAGAAGATGGGCGCGTCGCTCGGCGCGACCACCATCGTCGAGAACAAGACCGGCGCGAACGGCATCATCGGCACCGAGGCGGTGAAGAACGCGCCGCCCGACGGCTCGACGCTGCTCATGTCGCCGCTCGCGCCGATGGTCGCGTTCCCGCACTCGCACGGCAAGCTGATCCGCTACGACCCGTTCAAAGATTTCGCGCCGGTCGCACATCTCGCCAACTTCCAGATCGCGATGGTGGTGAACGCGGAGCTTCCGGTGAAGACCGTGGCCGATTACGTCGCTCTGGTGAAGAAGGACCCGGGCGCGGGCAACTACGCCTCCGCTGCCGCCGGCAGCCTGCCGCACTATGTCGGCGTGATGTTCGCGCGCGCCTCCGGGCTGACGATGACGCACGTCCCCTACCGCGGCACCGCGCCCGGCGAGCAGGCGCTCGCCTCGGGCGAGGTGAAGGCGGCGATGTTCGTGCTGGCCGATGCGCTGACGCTGGTGCGCAACGGCAAGGGGAGACTGCTCGCGGTGGCGGGCGCGGCCCGCTCGCCCATGGCGCCCGACACGCCGACCTTCAAGGAGCTCGGCTACGACATCGAGGCGAGCGCCTGGTACGCGCTGTTCGCGCCCGCCGGCACGCCGAAGGAGCTGATCGACCGCTACGCCAGGGCGGCGATCGAGGCGGTGCAGTCGCCCGACATGAAGAAGAAGCTCCAGGACATGGGGCTCGAGCCGACCGGCCTCGGGCCCGAGGTGCTGGCCAAGGTGCTGCGCAGCGACTACGACAAGTGGGGCCCGGTGATCAAGGCGTCGGGCTTCAAGCCCGGGAACTGACCGGCGCGGCGTGAACGTCCTTTTCGCCTCGGCCAAGGAGAAACCCGAGTTCTGGTTCCCGCTGCTCGAGAAGCGGCTGCCGCGGGACCGCTTCTTCGCGTGGCCGGAGGTGAACGGCGGCGACATCGACGTCGCGCTGGTGGCGACGCACCCGAAGGGCACTTTCGCGCGGCTGCGCCATCTCAAGCTCATCCAGTCGATGTGGATGGGCGTGGAAAACATCATCGAGGACCCGGAGCTGCCGCGCGGCGTGCCGCTCGCGCGCCTGATCGACCCCGGCATGGTCGCGGCGATGGGCGAGACGGTCATCGCGCACCTGCTCGACTGGCACCGGCATTTCTACTGCTACCGGGAGTTCCAGAGGCAGCACCTGTGGAAGCGGCGGCGGCAATATCTCGCCTCGGACCGCACCGTCGGCATCCTCGGCCTGGGCGAGCTCGGCCGAACGGTCGCCGCGAAGCTCGCGGCGATGGGCTTCAACGTCTGCGGCTGGAGCCGCAGGCCGAGGGATCTGCAGGGGATCTTCTGCTCTACGAGCCTTTCCGAGATCCTTCGGCGCAGCGACGCGCTCGTATGCCTGCTTCCCCTCACCCCGCAAACGCGGGGAATCCTCAACAAGGACAACCTGAGCCTGCTGCGCAAGGACGGCTGCGTCATCAACGTCGCCCGCGGCGGCCACCAGGTGGCGCCCGACATCCTCGGGCTGCTCGACTCGGGGCACCTCGCGCACGCCTACCTCGACGTGTTCGAGCCCGAGCCGCTGCCGCCCGAGAGTCCGCTGTGGGCGCACCCGGGCATTACCTTGACGCCCCACATGGCCGCGTTCACCGAGCCACGCACGTCGGTCGGCAAGATCGCCGAGAACCTGGAGCGGGTGCGCAAGGGAGAAATGCCGGACAATCTGGTGGACTTCGCAGCGGGGTACTGATGAAGCAAATCGACTTGAAGGTCAGATCGTCGGAAGGCAAGGACTTCGATTGCTACATGGTCGCGCCGGACGGCGACCGGAAGGTTCCGGCGATGGTGCTCGCCTCGGCGATCCACGGCGTCGACGCCGACCTGCGCGGCATCGCCGACGCGTTCGCCGCGAAGGGCTGCCTGGCGGCGGCGCCGGACCTGTTCTGGCGCTGGCTGCCGGGCCCGCTCGAGCACGACGACCCGCGCTCGCGCCCGCGCGGCCAGCCGCGCCTGGAAAAGATCAAGGCGGGCGAGCAGGATCTCGTCGATACGCTCGCGATGCTGAAGAAGGAGCCGCGGTTCAACGGCCGCGCGGCGGTGATCGGCTTCTGCTACGGCGGCCCGTTCGCGATCCTCGGGCCGAAGCGGCTGGGCTATGCCGCCGGCATCGCCTGCCACGGCACGCAGCTGCTCGACTACATCGGGGAGCTCGAGGGCGTGACGCAGCCGGTGTGCATCATCTGGGGGGACAAGGACATCATGGCGCCGCCGCCGGTGCTCGAGGCCTACCGCGCGCTGCCCGCCCGGATGAAGAACGTGGAAGTCCACGTCTTCCCCGGCGTCGAGCACGGCTACATGATGCAGAGCCGGCCCATCTTCGACCGCAAGACGTACGACTTCTCGATGGACCGCGCGCTCGCGATCCTCGAGAAGCTCCGCTAGCCGCGGCCGAACCCGCGGTGCCCGAAGCCGCCGCGGCGGCCGTGCGGCATCAGCACCTCGTCGGCAACCTGCTTCTGCTCGGGGCTGAGCGAGTCGTAGAGGGGCTTCTCCACCGCCAGCACCTCGTTGATCCGCGCCACCGCGTCGGCGTGCATCTGCTGCGCGCGCTGCATGCGCTCGATCACGGACGGCCGGTGATGCTCGTGCTTGCCGTCCTTCATGGCTTCCTTGCGCTCGTGCCACTTGGCGCGCATTTCCTGCATGCGCTTGTCGCGCTCGGCCGCCATCCGGCGCATGGTGTCGGCGAACGCGCTCCACTGCGCCTGCTGCGCGTCGGTGATCTTCAGCGCGGTGCGGATGTAGGCGAGGCGCGCCTCGACCCGGTCGCTCGGCTTGAACGCGCGCTCGTGCCCGCGCTGCTCGGCCGAGGCGGCGCCGGCGACGCCCAGCGCCAGGGACAGCAACCCGATTCCAATAGCCCGTTTCATGGTCATCTCCGTTGTTCGAAACGCCGCTATGGTTGCTTCGCCGGCCCGCGCAAGCAACCGCAAAACCGCGAAAAAGTGCAACAAATTGCTACGGCGGCCCCGGCGACAGGGTGCCGTCAGCGGCGGGCGTTGGCCTCGGCGAGGATCGAGGCTGCGGCGTCGGCGAGCGCCCGGCAGCCGAGCACGATGTCCTCGTCCCGGCTGTCCTCGGCGAAGTCGTGGCTGATGCCGCCGATCGAGGGGATGAACAGCATCGCCGCGGGCAGGCACGCCGAGACGATCCCGGCGTCGTGGAAGGCGCCGCTCGGCATGGGCTGCCACTTGCCCGGCGCGTGCCGCTCGGCGGCGCGCTCGAGGTGCGCGCGCAGCGCCGGATCCATGCGAGTGGGCGGGATCGGCGCGCGCGCCGGCTCGGCCTCGATCCGGACGCCGCCGCGCGCGTTCATCTCGGCGACGATGCCCGCGGCGACCCGCTCGAACGCCTCGAGCGGCGCCTCGGCTGCGTCGCGGAACTGCAGGTCGAGCTCGGCGTAGCCCGGCACGATCGAGGCCGCGTTCGGCTCGACCCTGAGCCGCCCCATCGTCCAGACGCTGCGCTCGGCCGCGACCCGCGGGAACTCGGCATTGATGCGGTGCGCGAGCTCGTAGAGCGCGCTCGCGGCGTCGCGCCGCCGCGCCATCATCGTGGTGCCGGCGTGGTTCTGCTGGCCGCGGAAGACGAAGCGGATGCCGCGCAAGCCGACGATCCCGGTCACCACGCCGATGCGCCGCCCGGCGTCCTCGAGCGACGGCCCCTGCTCGATGTGCGCTTCCAGGAAGCCGCAATGGCGAGCCGGATCGAGCCGCGCGCGCGGCACGCCGGCAAGGCCGGCCTTCGACAAGGCCTCGGCGAGCGCGACGCCGTCCTTGTCGCGCGCACCCTGCTCCAGCTCGGGCGCGAGCGCGCCGGTGAGCGAGCGGCTGCCAAGGCAGCCCACGAAGCGCGCCTCCTCGTCCTGGAAGGAGACCACGTCCACGGGCAGGGCGCGCGTGGCCTCTTCCGCGGCCAGCGCGCGCGCCACCTCGAGCGCGTAGATCACGCCGAGCGCCCCGTCCAGCCAGCCGCCCGTGGGCTGCGTGTCGGAATGCGAGCCGAGCAGCAGCGCCCTGCCCGGATTGCGCGAGCACCCGAGCACGTTGCCGACGCCGTCGATCGAGGCCTCGAGCCCC
>DATJXO010000082.1:0-6130 GCA_035500055.1 Burkholderiales bacterium
AGTGCAGCGCTTGCCCGCAGGTGACAATTTGTGCACAGCGGTCCGGCAAGCCTGTTTGATGCGAAAGACCCTCCCGATATGAGACATTCCGGGCCTGAGTTTGCCGTTCGGCCTCACGTCGCATATCAGTGGTAGGTTCGATTCCGATTACTTCGTGCGCCTTGTCGGCCCAATAGCGTGTCGAAAGCCCTGTGCCGCTACCCAAATCGACGACTCGATTCGGAAAAACAACTTGAGCCAATCGCACAAGAACTGACGCGAGAATGGCCGGCGGTTTAGGGCGGTACTTGTCATACGCGTCGGCAAATCCGCTGAAGCGGTCGACGTTTCCACGGAAGTCGCTCTGGGAAAGACTCATGGCAACCCAATTCTGCCCGCTCAGCCTGCCGAGTGCGCTATGGGTCGAAAGCGGGTCATTCAGGGCTGACGCGCTCAGTAGACGGGGCGCTCGATCCTTAGCTCGCGCAGGATCGTGGTGGCGAGCTCCTCGATCGACTTGGCGGTGGAATTGATCCAGCGCACGCCGGCGGCGCGCATCAGGCGCTCGGCGTGCTCGACCTCGTAGCGGCAGTTCTCCAGGTCGGCGTAGTGGCTGCCGGGGCGGCGCTCGTGCCGGATGCGCTGCAGGCGCTCCGGCGCAATCGTCAGGCCGAACAGCTTGGCGCGGTACGGCCGCAGCACCTGCGGCAGCTCCATGCGCGCAAAGTCCTCCGGGATCAGCGGGTAGTTCGCGGTCTTGACGCCGAACTGCAGCGCCAGGTACAGGCTGGTCGGGGTCTTGCCGCTGCGCGACACGCCGACCAGGATCACGTCGGCCTCGCCGAGCTCGCGGTGCGAGGCGCCGTCGTCGTGCGCCATGGCGAAGTTGACCGCCTCGATCCGCGTCTGGTAGCCGCGCTGGTCGCGCGCGCTGTGCGAGCGGCCCACGGAATGGCTCGACTTCACGCCCAGCGCCGCCTCCAGCGGGTCGATGAAGGTCTCGAAGAAGTCGATGAACAGGGCGTTGGCGCGCCGCACCACCTCGCGCAGCTCGCCGTTGACCAGCGTCGAGAAGACGACCGGCTGGCCGTTGCCTCTCAGCGACTCTCGCTCGATGCGCTCCAGGCATTCCTGCGCCTTGTCGGGGCCGTCGATGAAGGGCAGGGTGATCTGGTCGAACTCCAGGCCCTCGAACTGCGTCAGCAGGCTGTGGCCGAGCATCTGCGCCGTGATGCCGGTGCCGTCGGAGACGAAGAACACGGTCCGGCGCTGACCCATGGCGATAAAATAGCAGGGTATGCACGTCGCGTGGCTCAAGGACCTGCGCATGGCCGATCTGAGCCGTGTCGGGGGCAAGAACGCGTCGCTCGGCGAGATGATCGGGGAGCTGTCGCGCGCCGGCCTGCGGGTGCCGGGGGGCTTCGCCACCACGGCGCAGGCGTTCGAGGCCTTCCTGGCGCGGGATGGCCTGGACAAGCGCATCGAGGCGCGGATCGCGTCGCTCGACCCGCAGGATGTCTCGGCGCTGGCGCGCTGCGGGGCCGAGATCCGGGGCTGGATCGAGCAGCAGCCCTTCCCGAACGAGGTCGATCGGGATGTACGTTCTTATTATCAAGAGCTTGTAGCCTCTTCCTCTAGCGAACTCTCGTTTGCCGTACGCTCTTCCGCGACGGCCGAGGACCTGCCCGACGCCTCGTTCGCGGGCCAGCAGGAGACGTACCTCAACGTGCACGGCGTCGAGGCCGTGCTGACGGCGATCCGGCGGGTGTTCGCATCGCTCTACAACGACCGCGCCATCTCCTACCGCGCGCACCGCGGCTTCGCGCACGGCAAGGTCGCGATTTCGGCGGCCGTGCAGCGCATGGTGCGCAGCGACCTGGGCTCGAGCGGCGTCATGTTCACGCTCGACACCGAGTCGGGCTTCCGCGACGTGGTCTTCATCACCGCGTCGTGGGGGCTGGGCGAGATGGTGGTGCAGGGCGCGGTCAATCCGGACGAGTTCTACGTGCACAAGCCGATGCTCGAGGCCGGCAAGCCGGCGATCCTGCGCCGCCAGCTCGGCTCGAAGCAGCAGAAGATGGTCTTTGCCGAGCGCGCCGCGGACGGGCGGGCGGTGCGCACCGTCGAGGTGCCTGAGGCGGAGCGCGACCGCTTCTCGCTCTCGGACGCCGACGTGCTGGAGCTCGCGCGCATGGCGCTGCTGATCGAAAAGCACTACGGGCGGCCGATGGACATCGAGTGGGGCCGCGACGGCGCCGACGGCACGCTGCACATCCTGCAGGCGCGGCCGGAGACTGTGCGCTCGGCGCGGCGCGCCGGTGTCGAGGAACGCTACCGGCTCAAGGAGCGCGGCAAGCTGCTCGCGAGCGGGCGCGCGATCGGCCACAAGATCGGCGCCGGCCCGGTGCGCGTGGTCGCCGATGCCTCGCAGATGAAGCGCGTGGCCAAGGGCGACGTGCTGGTGACGGACATGACCGATCCCAACTGGGAGCCGGTGATGAAGCTCGCCGCGGCGATCGTCACCAACCGCGGCGGCCGGACCTGCCACGCCGCGATCATCGCGCGCGAGCTCGGCATCCCGGCGGTGGTCGGCTGCGGCGACGCGACCGACAGCCTGGCGGGCGCGGGCGTCGTCACCGTGTCCTGCGCCGAGGGCGACACCGGCAACGTCTACGCCGGCGCGCTGCCGTTCGAGGTCGCAACCACCGACCTCGGCGAGCTGCCGCGCCTCCCGGTGAAGATCGCGATGAACATCGGCAACCCGCAGCTCGCCTTCGGCTTCGCCCAGATCCCGAACGCCGGGGTCGGCCTGGCGCGGCTCGAGTTCGTCATCAACAACGAGATCGGCGTGCATCCCAGGGCATGCCTGGAGTGGCCGCGCCTGCCCGCGGAGCTGAAGGCGAAGGTGGAGCGGGCGGCGCGCGGCTACGCCGACCCGAAGACGTTCTTCCGCGAGAAGATGGTCGAGGGCGTGGCGACCATCGCGGCGGCGTTCTGGCCCAAGCCGGTGATCGTGCGGCTGTCGGACTTCAAGTCCAACGAGTACCGCAAGCTGCTCGGCGGCGAGCGCTACGAGCCCGAGGAGGAAAACCCCATGCTCGGCTTCCGCGGCGCCTCGCGCTACGTGTCGGCCGAGTTCCGCGACTGCTTCGAGCTCGAATGCGCCGCGATGCGGCGCGTGCGCGAGGAGCTCGG
The DNA here is from genome assembly GCA_035500055.1 of Burkholderiales bacterium. Taxonomy (GTDB): domain Bacteria; phylum Pseudomonadota; class Gammaproteobacteria; order Burkholderiales; family SG8-39; genus RBG-16-66-20. Next base: position 3,175 of record DATJXO010000082.1, read on the forward strand.
GCTGACCAACGTCGAGCTGATGGTGCCGTTCGTGCGCACGGTCGCCGAGGCGGAAGGCACCCTCGAGCTCCTGAAGAAGAGCGGCCTGGAGCGGGGCCGGAACGGCCTGCGCGTCGTAATGATGTGCGAGCTGCCTTCCAACTGCCTGCTGGCGAAGGAGTTCCTCGAGCACTTCGACGGCTTCTCGATCGGCTCGAACGACCTCACCCAGCTCACGCTCGGGCTTGACCGCGACTCCGGGCTGGTCGCGGGCGCGTTCGACGAGCGCGACGCCGCGGTCAAGGCGCTGCTCGAGATGGCGATCCGCGCCTGCCGCGCGCAGGGCAAGTACGTCGGCATCTGCGGCCAGGGCCCCTCGGACCATCCCGACCTGGCGGCGTGGCTGATGGAGCAGGGCATCGAGAGCCTGTCGCTCAACCCGGACACCGTGGTGTCGACCTGGCTCGCGCTCAGCGAGCGCGCAGCAGGCGGCCCCGCTCACGCTGCCACTCCTTCTCGCGCTCCGACGCACGCTTATCGTGCTTGAGCTTGCCGCGCGCGAGCGCGAGCTGCAGCTTGATGCGCCCCTTGGAGAAGTGCAGGTCGAGCGGCACCAGCGCGTAGCCGCGCTGCTCCACCTTGCCGACGAGGCGCCGGATCTCCTCGGCCCGCATCAGCAGCTTGCGGGTGCGCGTCGGGTCCGGGGTGACGTGCGTCGAGGCGCTGCCGAGCGGCGCGATGTGCGCGCCGATCAGCCAGAGCGCGCCGCGCTGCACGACGACGTAGGCCTCCGAGATCTGCGCGCGCCCGGCGCGCACCGCCTTGACCTCCCAGCCCTCCAGCACCAGCCCCGCCTCGTATCGCTCCTCTACGAAGTAGTCGTGAAAGGCCTTGCGGTTCTGGACGATCGACATGCGCCGGGACGGATTCTCCCATGAAGCGAGTGGCGCGCTCCGCGATCGTCGAGCGCGGCGCGGAAGCGATGTACGACCTCGTCGTGGACGTCGAGGCCTACCCCGGGTTCCTGCCCTGGTGCGCGGCGGCGCAGGTGCGCGAGCACTCGCCGGGCCGCAGCGTGGCGACGCTGGTGCTCGGCGCGAAGGGGCTGCGCCGGTCGCTCACCACGGAGAACACCCTCGTTCCCGGGCGCTCGATCGACATGCGCCTGGTCGAGGGCCCGTTCCGGAAGTTCGAGGCCCAGTGGCGCTTCACGCCGCTCGGCGAGCGGGCGGCGCGGGTCGAGTTCGCCGTGCAGTACGAGTTCTCCAGCCGCGTCGCGGCGGCGCTGCTCGAGCCGATCTTCGCACGCATCGCCGACAGCACGGTGGACGCGTTCTGCCGGCGTGCGCAGTCGGTCCCCGGGGGGTAGGGTGAAGGTCGAGGTGGTCTACGCGACCGCGAGCCGCCAGGAGCGCGTCACGCTGCAGCTCGCGCCAGGGGCGACCGCGGCCGATGCCGTCGAGCGAAGCGGCCTGGCGCCGCGGCATGCGGGGCCGGCGGAGCTGCGGCTCGGGCTCGGCGGGCGCGCAATCCCGCCGCAGCACCGCCTCTGCGAGGGCGACCGGATCGAAATCCTGCGCCCGCTGGCGGCGGACCCGAAGCAGGCGAGGAGGCTGCGCGCGCGCCGTGCCCGGCGGCGCTAGTTACCGCACGATTCCTGCTCTATCTTGCGAGCCTCGGTGAGCTCGGTGGCGCGCTGCGCGTCGTCTATGAAGTAGCGCTCGCCGGCCGAGTTGAAGCGGGCGATGCGCTGGCCGCTCTCGAGCATCTGGATGTTCTGCCTGGCGTTGGCGCAGTTCTGCTGCTTCTTCGCGGCCTGCTCGTCCGCCTTCTCGGTCTTCTCGGCGGCCTTCGCGGCCTCCTGCTGGCGCTGGCGGAACGCCTGCTCCTTCTCCGCCGGCGTCAGGGGGCCTTTCTTCGCGTCCTTGCCTGCCGCGGCAGGCGGCGGCGCCGGCTGGACCTTGACCGTGCTTACCGCGGCGCCGGGCGGCGGCGTATCGCCGCACATGCGATTGCCGGCGGCGTCCTTCCAGCACTTGATCTGCGCCTGCGCCGCGCCGACGAAGGCGAGCGCCACGGCAAGCAGCGCGGCGCGCACCGTGATATCGCCCGCGATTTCCGTCCTCTTCATGCGCTCAAGTATAATGCGTTTTTGAAAGACAGGATCGCCATGCGGGTCATCCAGAAGGCGCTGACCTTCGACGACGTCCTCCTCCTTCCCGCCCACTCGCGCGTTCTGCCGCGCGAAGTCTCGCTGAAGACCCGACTCACCCGGAAGCTCGAGCTCAACGTGCCGCTCGTGTCGGCGGCGATGGACACGGTGACCGAGGCTCGGCTGGCGATCGCGATCGCGCAGGAAGGCGGCGTCGGGATCGTGCACAAGAACATGCGGCCGAAGGAGCAGGCGGCCGAAGTGGCGAAGGTGAAGCGCTTCGAGTCGGGCGTGCTGCGCGACCCGATGACGGTATCGCCCGAGATGACCGTGCGGCAGGTGCTCGCGCTGCAGAAGCAGCACCGCATTTCCGGCTTCCCCGTGGTGAAGGGCGGCAAGGTCGTCGGCATCGTCACCAACCGCGACCTGCGCTTCGAGAAGCGCCTCGACCTTCCGGTCGGCCGCGTCATGACCCCGCAGAAGCGTCTGGTGACGGTGCGCGACGGCGCCAGCCGCGAGCAGGCCACGCGGCTGATCCACGAGAACCGCCTCGAGCGCGTGCTGGTGGTCGACGCGAAATGGCACCTGAAGGGGCTGGTCACGGTCAAGGACATCCTCAAGGAAACCGAGCACCCCAACGCGAGCAAGGACGCGCACGGCAAGCTGCGCGTCGGCGCGGCGGTGGGCGTGAATTCGAGCGAGGACGAGCGCGTCGAACTGCTGGTGGCTGCGGGAGTCGACGTGCTCGTGGTGGATACGGCGCACGGCCATGCACAGGGTGTGCTGGACCGGGTGAAGAAGGTCAAGAAGCGCTTCCCCAAGGTG
>DATJXO010000083.1:0-25858 GCA_035500055.1 Burkholderiales bacterium
CGAAGCGGTTGATCGCGCCGAGTTTGCGCGCCACGCCGAGGCCGCCTACGCGAGCGGCGTGGAGCGCATCCGGCAGAAGGCGGCGCTGATCGCCTCGGTCATGCTGATCGCATTCTGCGCGGTGGGACTGATCCTCTGGGCCGGCGGCTACGACGTGCTCGCCGGCCGGCTGTCGGCGGGCCAGCTCTCGGCCTTCGTGTTCTACGCCTTTGTGGTGGCCACCGGCGCGGGCACCGTCTCCGAGGTGTGGGGCGAGCTGCAACGCGCCGCCGGCGCCACCGAGCGCCTGATGGAGATCCTCGAGATGCGGCCTTCGATCGCGGCTCCCGCGCTTTCCGCGCCGCGGCCGCCGCACTTCGAGGTCGCGTTCGAGCACGTCACGTTCGCCTATCCGGCGCGCCCCGGCACGCCCGCGCTCGAGGGCTTCTCGCTGCGCGTCTCGCAGGGCGAGCGCGTGGCGCTGGTCGGGCCCTCGGGCGCCGGCAAGACTACCGTGCTCGCGCTGCTGCTGCGGTTCTACGACGTGCGCTCGGGTGCGGTGCGCGTCGGCGGCGCCGACGTGCGCGACTACGATCCGCAGCAGCTGAGGCGCATGGTCGCGGTCGTGCCGCAGGATCCGGTGATCTTCGCCGCCAGCGTGCTCGAGAACGTGCGCTACGGGCGGCCGGACGCTAGCCGCGAGCAGGCCGAGCGGGCCTGCGAGCAGGCCTTCGCGCTCGAGTTCATCCATCGCCTGCCGCAGGGGCTGGACACGCTGCTCGGCGAGCGCGGCGTCACGCTTTCCGGCGGGCAGCGCCAGCGCCTCTCGATCGCGCGTGCGCTGCTCGCCGACCGGCCGATCCTGCTGCTCGATGAGGCGACCAGCGCGCTGGACGCCGCCGGCGAGCGCATGGTGCAGCAGGCGCTGGAGGCGCTGGAGCGCGGGCGCACCACGCTGGTGATCGCGCACCGCCTCGCCACCGTGCAGCACGCCGACCGCATCGTGGTGATGGAGCGCGGGCGCGGCGTCGCCGAGGGCACGCACGGCGAGCTGATGCGCCAGGGCGGGCTCTACGCGAGCCTCGCCGCGCTGCAGTTCCTCGACGCCGGGGCGGGGAGGCTCGAACGCGCAGCATGAGGTGGCTGCTGCTCCTGCTCGCGGTTCTCTCTCTCCCGGCCGAGGCGGAGGCAATCAGGATAGGCACCAAGCGCTTCACCGAGTCCTATATCCTCGGCGAGATCCTGGTGCGCGCCGCCGGCGGCGGCGCCGAGCTGCGCGCCGGCCTCGGCAACACCGGCATCGTGTATGCGGCCCTTACCTCCGGCGCGATCGACCTCTATCCGGAGTACACCGGCACCATCGCGCGCGAAATCCTCGGGCTTGCGGGCAGTCCGGACCTGGCGCAGCTCAACCGGGCGCTGGCGCCGCGCGGCCTCGCCGCCGGAGTGCCGCTGGGCTTCAACGACGGCTACGCGCTCGCGATGACCGAGGCGCGCGCCGCGGCGCTGAAGGTGCGCACGATCGGCGACCTGTCGAGGCACCCCGGCCTCGCGCTCGGACTGTCGCAGGAGTTCATCGGGCGGGACGACGGCTGGCGCGGCCTCAAGACGGCCTACGGGCTGCCGTTCGAGCCGACCGGCCTCGATCACGGCCTCGCTTACGAGGCGCTCGCGGCGGGCCGCATCGACGTCATGGACATCTACACCACCGACGCCAAGATCGCGCGCTACCGCCTGCGCGTGCTGCGCGACGAGCGGGGGTTCTTCCCGCGCTACGACGCGGTGCTGCTCTACCGGCGCGACGCGCCGGAGCGCTTCCCGCAGGCGTGGGCACGGCTGCGGCGGCTGAAGGGGCGCATCAGCGAGCAGACCATGATCCGGCTGAATGCAGCGGCCGAGCTCGAGGGCAAGAGCTTTGCGCAGGCCGCGGGCCTGTTCTTCTCGGCCGGGGACGACGCCACTCGCCGGGAGGCGCGCGCAGAGCGGAGGCTCCTTCCGACCCTGTTCGGCCCGGACTTCTGGCGCCTCACCGGCGAGCACCTGCTGCTGGTGTTCGCCTCCCTTGCGGCGAGCGTTGCCGTCGGCGTGCCGCTCGGGGTGCTCGCCTCGAGGGTGCGGGCGACGGCCCAGGTGGTGCTCGGCGCGGTCGGCGTCGTGCAGACCATTCCATCGCTGGCGCTGCTCGCGTTCCTGATCGCCGCGATGGGCACGATCGGCACCGCGCCCGCCCTGGTGGCGCTGTTCCTCTACGCGCTGCTGCCGATCGTGCGCAATACGCACGCCGGCCTCGAAGGCGTGGGTCCGGGGATGCGCCTCGCGGCGCTCGCGCTCGGCCTCACGGCGCGCGACCGCCTCTGGCGCATCGAGCTGCCGCTGGCGGCGCCGGCGATCCTGGCCGGCGTCAAGACCTCGGCCGTGATCAACGTCGGGACCGCGACCCTCGCCGCGTTCGTCGGCGCGGGCGGCTATGGCGAGCGCATCGTCTCGGGCCTGGCGCTGAACGACCACGTCGTGCTGCTCGCGGGCGCGATTCCGGCAGCGGCGCTGGCGCTGCTGGTGCAGGGCGCGTTCGACCTGCTCGAGCGGCGCACCGTCGGGATCTGGCGCGCCCCGGCGCGCGCGAATTGATCCGCGATAACCCGGCGGCGCCGCGGCAGGCGCCGCCGCTGTCGTATCATTCGGGGCGCATTTCATTGCCAGGAGCGTCATGACCCAGGTCATCGGAGTACCGCGCGAGACTTTCGCGGGCGAGCGCCGCGTCGCCACGGTTCCCGAGGTCGTCGAGCGGCTGATCAAGCTCGGCTTCGGGGTCCGGGTGCAGTCCGGCGCCGGCGACGCGGCCAATTTCGCGGACGATGCCTACCGCGCCGCGGGCGCCGAGGTGGTCGCCGACGCGGCCGCGCTGTGGGCCGGCAGCGACGTCGTCTTCAAGGTGCGCGCGCCGAGCGTCCAGGAGGTCGGCTTGATGCGCCAGGGCCAGACCCTGATCAGCTTCATCTGGCCGGCGCAGAACCCCGAGCTGATGCAGCAGCTCGCCTCGCGCAAGGTCACAGTGCTGGCGATCGACGCGCTGCCGCGCATGCTGAGCCGTGCCCAGAAGATGGACGCCCTGACGTCCATGGCGGGAATCACCGGCTATCGCGCCGTGATAGAGGCGGCGCACCACTTCGGCCGCTTCCTCACCGGCCAGGTCACCGCCGCCGGCAAGATTCCGCCGGCCAAGGTGTTCATCGCCGGCGCCGGCGTCGCGGGCCTGGCTGCGATCGGCACCGCCGTCGGCCTCGGCGCGATCGTGCGCGCCAACGATACGCGCGCCGAGGTCGCGGACCAGGTGGCGTCGATGGGCGGCGAATTCGTCAAGGTCGACTACGAGGAGGAGGGCTCCGGCGGCGGCGGCTACGCCAGGGTGATGAGCGAGGGCTTCCAGCGGGCGCAGCGCGAGATGTATGCCAGGCAGGCGAGGGAAGCGGACATCATCATCACCACGGCGCTGATCCCCGGCAAGCCCGCGCCGCGGCTGATCACGGCAGACATGGTGCGGTCGATGAGGCCGGGCAGCGTGATCGTCGACCTTGCCGCGGAGCAGGGCGGCAACTGCGAGCTGACGGAGCCGGGCAAGGTCGTGGTGAAGCACGGCGTGACCCTCATCGGCTACACCGACCTGCCGAGCCGGCTGGCGAGGCAGTCTTCGACCCTGTACGCGACCAACCTGTTCCGGCTCGCCGAGGAGCTGTGCAAGGGCAAGAACGGCGTCATCAACGTCGACATGGGCGACGATGCCATCCGCGGCCTCACGGTCGTCAAGGATGGGACGATCACGTGGCCGCCGCCGCCCCTCAAGCTGCCGGCGCCGCCGCTTGTGGTGGCCAAGCCGGCGTCGCCGCCGAAGGCCGCGGGTCACGGACAAACCGGCGCACCGGCGTCTGCGCGAGCGACCGCGATCGCCTTCTTCGTCGCTGCGGCCCTGTTCTGGTTCATCGGTGCGCACGCGCCGGCCGCCTTCCTCGCGCACTTCACCGTGTTCGTGCTGGCCTGCTTTGTCGGCTACATGGTGATCTGGAACGTGACGCCCGCGCTGCACACGCCGCTGATGAGCGTCACCAATGCGATCTCCAGCATCATCGCCATCGGCGCCTTGGTGCAGGTGGCGCCGCCGCTCGAGGCGGCGGTGGAGCGGCCGGCCGCCTGGATCGTCGGCCTCGCGGTGGTCAGCATCGCGCTCGTCGCGATCAACATGTTCGGCGGCTTCGCCGTGACGCAACGCATGCTCCAGATGTTCCGCAAGTAGGGGCCGCCGTGTCCGCGACCCTCGCGACCGTCTCCTACGTCGGCGCAACCATCCTGTTCATCCTGAGCCTCGGCGGCCTGTCGAATCCCGAGACCTCACGCCGCGGCAACCTGTACGGCGTGATCGGCATGACGATCGCGGTGCTCGCGACCGTGTCGGGGCCCCACGTGACCGCGGCGGGCTATCCGTGGATCGTCGGCGCGATGCTGGTCGGCGCGACGATCGGCCTGTACGCCGCGCGCGTGGTCAAGATGACGCAGATGCCGGAGCTGGTCGCGCTGATGCACAGCTTGGTCGGCCTCGCAGCGGTGCTGGTCGGCTACGCGAATTACATCGACCCCGCGGCGGCGAGCCAGTTCACCGGCGCCGAGAGGACGATCCACGAGATCGAGATCTACATCGGCATCCTGATCGGCGCGGTGACCTTCTCCGGGTCGATCATCGCCTTCGGCAAGCTTTCCGGGAAGATCGGCGGCAAGCCGGTGCTGCTGCCGGCGCGCCACTGGATCAACCTGACCGGCCTGCTGGCGGTGATCTATTTCGGCGGCGTCTTTATCGGCGTGCACGGCGTCGAGGCGGGAATGATGCCGCTCGCCGTGATGACCGCGGTCTCGCTGCTGTTCGGCATCCACATGGTGATGGCGATCGGCGGCGCCGACATGCCGGTGGTGGTGTCGATGCTCAACAGCTACTCCGGATGGGCCGCGGCGGCGACCGGTTTCATGCTGTCGAACGACCTCCTCATCGTGACCGGCGCGCTGGTCGGATCCTCCGGCGCGATCCTCTCCTACATCATGTGCCGCGCCATGAACCGGCACTTCGTCAGCGTGATCGCCGGCGGGTTCGGCACCGGCGGCGGCGCGCCGGCGGCCGCAGGGGCGCAGCCGGCGGGAGAGGTTATCCCGGTGGCGGCGGCCGAGACCGCGGCGCTGCTGCGGGAGGCGAAGAACGTGATCATCGTGCCGGGCTACGGCATGGCGGTGGCGCAGGCGCAGCACGCGGTCTACGAGATCACTAAGTTGCTGCGCGAGAAGGGGGTGAACGTGCGCTTCGGCATCCATCCGGTCGCCGGCCGCATGCCGGGGCACATGAACGTGCTGCTGGCCGAGGCTAAGGTGCCCTACGACATCGTGCTCGAGATGGACGAGATCAACGCCGATTTCCCCGACACGGACGTCGCCATGGTCATCGGCGCCAACGACATCGTGAATCCGGCGGCGCAGGACGACCCGTCCAGCCCGATCGCCGGGATGCCGGTGCTCGAGGTATGGAAGGCCAAGACCTCGATCGTCATGAAGCGCAGCATGGCCTCGGGCTACGCCGGCGTGGACAATCCGCTCTTCTACAAGGACAACAACCGCATGCTGTTCGGCGACGCGAAGAAAACGCTCGACGAGGTGCTGGCTGCGCTGAAGACCTAGCCGCGCGCCGGGCGCGCGGTATCCTGCCTGATATGCGGAGCCTCGGGCCGATCAAGCTGCCGGTCGCCGCCGCCTACGTGGCGACCTACGTGCTGCTCGACTGGGCGAGCGAAGTGTTTCCGCTCGGCCTGTTCGGCGTGACGCCGTGGAATCCTTCTCCCGCGCTCAGCCTCGCGGTCCTGCTCGCGTTCGGACTCGGCTATGCGCCGCTGCTGTTCGTCGCCGAGCTGGTCTCGGCGCTGCTGGTGCGCCAGATGGTCGATGCGCCGTCGGCCATCGCCGCGCAGGCCGCGGTGCTGGCCCTGGGCTACACCGGGGTGGCGGCGGTGCTGCTGCGCTGGCTGCGCATCGATCCGCTGCTCTCGACCCAGCGCGACCTGACCGCGTTCTCCGTCTGCGTCGTCATCGGCACCACCGTGGTGGAAGCGGCCTACGTTGCCGTCCAGTGCGCCCTGGGCGGCGTGCCGTGGGAGGATTTCCTGGCGGTGTTCCAGCTCTATTGGCTGGGCGACATCGTCGGCATCGTGGTGTTGACGCCGGCGCTCCTGATCGGCTTCGCGCACGCGCGCGGCCCCGGCCGGCGCGCGCCGAGGCTGCGGCTCGAGCCCATCCTGCAGGCCGCGCTGCTGGCTGCCGTCTTCGGCGTGCTGCTCGGCTTCAAGGAGGGCGGCGGCGAGCGGCATTTCTACCTGCTGTTCCTGCCGCTCGCCTGGATCAGCCTGCGCTCGGGGTTCGCCGGCGCGGCGCTCGGCGCGCTGGCTGCTCAGATCGGGCTGATCTTCGCCGCGACGCTGGCCGGCTACCGGACCACGACGATCGTAGAGCTGCAGTTCTTCATGCTGGTGCTCGCTCTTGGCACGCAATACCTCGGGATGGCGATCACGGAGCGCCAGCGCGCCCAGGACCAGCTGCTCGAGCACGAAATCGTGCTGCGCGAGAAGCAGCGCGAGCTCGACCGCGCGCTGCGGCACGCCGAAGCGGCCGAGATGGCGTCGGCCCTGGTGCACGAGTTGAGCCAGCCGCTGTCCGCGGTGGCGAGCTACCTGCGCTCCTGCGAGCTGATGTTCGAAGCCGCGGCGCCGGACCGTGCGCGCCTCGCCGATACGCTGTCGCGCGCAAGCGCCGAGGTGCGCCGCGCCGGCGCCGTACTGAAGGGCCTGCGGGAATTCTTCCGCACCGGCACCGGGAAGCTGGAGCCGGTGGCCCCCGAGTCCCTTATCCAGCACGCGCTGGGGGTGCAGATGAGCCGCCTGGCGCGGGAGAAGGTCGAGCTGCAGGTGGATTGCAGTGCGGACCTGCCGGAAGTCTATGTCGACCGCATGCAGGTGGAGACCGTGCTGCAAAACTTGGCGAGCAACGCAATTGACGCTATGGTGTCCGCTGGAGAGGGGGTACGCAGGCTGCGTATCGAGGCGGCGCGGGACGGCCGGCAAGCGGTGCGCCTCACGGTGCGCGATACCGGTCCGGGGCTGGATTCGGAGGCAGCGGGCAAGATTTTCCAGCCGTTCTGGACCACCAAGCCGCAGGGCATGGGCCTGGGCTTGGCCCTCAGCCGCACGATCATCGAGAGCCACGGCGGGAGGCTGTGGACCGAGCCGGCGTCGCGGGGGGCCAGCTTCAGCCTCACGCTGCCGGTCGCCGACGGAGAGGTGACCGAACGATGAGACAGGAGCCGCAAACCGTATACATCGTGGACGATGACGCCGCGGTGCGCGATTCGCTCGCGCTGCTGCTGGAGCTGAAGGGCTTTCGTGCGCGCGCGTTCGACTCGGCAGAGTCATTCCTCGAGGCCCTCGATCCCGCCTGGAGCGGCTGTGTCGTGATGGACCTGCGCATGCCTGGCATGGACGGCATCCGCCTGCAGGAAGAGCTGGTGCGCCGGGGCGTACCGTTGCCGGCGGTAATCGTCACCGCGCACGGAGACATCGCCACGGCGCGCAAGACGCTCAAAACCGGCGCGGTGGATTTCATCGAGAAGCCGGTGGACGACGAACAGCTGCTGACGGCGGTGCGCGCCGCGCTCGACCTGGAGGCAGAGCGACGCACGCAGCTGAAACAGGCCGAGGAGCTCGCGATCAGGCTCGAGCGCCTCACCGGGCGGGAGCGCGAGGTGCTCGACATGGTGGTGGCGGGCCGCCACAACCGCGAGGTTGCAGCTGCGCTCGGGATCAGCCCCCGGACCGTCGAGGTCTACAAGGCGCGCATGATGGAGAAGCTCCAGGTACGGCGGCTGCCCGACCTGATCCGGCTCGTTATGTCGGCGCGCGATGGGTCCGATGCACCCGCTCAAGGGGGAAGTACGTAGGGATACGTACGGGTATCGCGCTTTTCCAAGAATATTCGGGCGATTAGATTACATCCCGGAGGCGGAGGAGGGGAGGAGCCCGTACGCGCGCGTTGGCGGGCCGGTCTTCAGCGTAGGACCGGCCCGCACGTGAACGCGCTTTCGACGGCCGCGACGGGGCACCGAGCCGCTGACCTCGATTCGCCCTTGCACCACTCCTGCGGGGGAACTCGCGCCGCAGGCGTCTGATCGAAATGTTTAATCCACGAATTTGCCGATCGAGGAGGTCACGCTGCGCTACGTGCGGATGCGCGACTTCGAGGCCCAGGTGCACTTCGTGCCGAACAGCGAGATCAAGATCGTCAGCAACCGCACGCGCGACTTCGCCCAATCACTGATCCGGGTCGGCGTGGCCTACCGCGAGGATACCGATGAGGCCTTCCAGGTAATGCGCGAGGTGGCGGCGGCGATGCGCCGCGATCCGGAATGGGCCGGGCGCATCCTCGACGACCTCGAGGTCATCGGCGTCGACGACTGGGCGGACTCGGCAGTGATGCTGGTGTGCCGGTTCAAGGTCGTCGCGATCCAGCAATGGAACGTGCGCCGCGAGTTCCTGCGCCGCCTGAAGAAGGCGTTCGACGCGCACGACATCGAAATTCCCTTCCCGCATCTCACCATCTACCCCGGCGAGCTGAAGGACGGCAGCGCGCCGCCGCTTCGAATCCGCTCCCAGTAGCACGCGCCAGCCGCACGCGGCGACCGCGAATTCGGGTTCTCGCTACGAAGACTTGGTAGTAGACTGCGCCCCTGCGGCTATGCACGTACGGCGCGCCCTTGGGTAATCCCTAGGACCTCCGGCGTGCAGCGAAGCCGTGCGACGCAAACCAACTCATTATCGGAGGAGACCCTGATGAGCAACCTGCCGAAAGCGCCGCAGTCTTCGCGGCGGAAATTCCTCTCGCGCACGGCTGCGGCTGCAGGAACTGCCGTCGTCAGCGCGCCGTTCATCCGCACGGCGGCGGCGGCGGCCACGACCTGGAAGGTGCAGACATCCTGGCCCGCGGGCGTCGGGCTCGCGACCTTCAAGGCCTGGTGCAGCACGGTCAAGGAGAAGACGGGAGGCGAGCTCGAGTTCAAGCCTTACGCCGCCAAGGAGATCGTCGGTGACTTCGAGCTGCTAGACGGAGTCAAGAACGGCGTGCTTGAGGCGATGAACTCCTTCACGCTCTACTGGGCGGGCAAGATTCCCGCGACCGCGTTCCTGAGCTCCTACCTCATGGGACTGCGCTACCCGCACGAGTGGGACATCTTCATGTACAGCAAGGGCGGGCTGCAAGCGGCGCGTGACGTCTTTGCCAAGCAAGGGCTGTACTACGTCAACCGGATCCACCACGGCCCCAACATCATCCATTCCAAGAAGCCGATCCGCACCATCGAGGACTTCAAGGGCCTGAAGCTGCGGGTGCCGGGAGGCATGATCGCGGAAGGCTTCGCGGCGGCCGGCGCGCGCACCACGCTGCTGCCGGGAGGGGAGGTGTTCTCCGCGCTTGAGAAGGGCACGGTGGACGCGGCCGACTACACCGGGCCGGCGGTGAACTGGGATCTGGGCTTCCAGCAGGTTACCAAGTACATCTGGGCCGGCCCGCCGGGACTGGAGTCGATCTATCAGCCGGTCGACGTGATGGACTTCTGCGTGCGCATGGACGTCTGGAACAAACTTTCGCCGAAGATGAAGCAGTGGCTCGACGACGAGATCCAGGTGTACTCGAACATCCATTTTTCGGCGGTCCAGAAGGCAGACATGGAGACTTGGCCCAAGTTCGAGAAGGCCGGCACCACGATCAACCGCCTGCCCGCAGAGGACCTGCCGAAGTTCCAGCGTCTCGCGGTGCCCATCTGGTTCAAGTGGGCGAACAAGGATGCCGACGCGGCGCGGATCTTCAAGCTGCAGCTCGAGGTGATGGAGTCGCCTACCGTAGGCTACGTCACCCCCGACATGTACAAGGGGCTGTCGATCAAGACCTGACGGAGAGCGCCGCCCGGCCCGTGGCGGGCGGCTCCGGTGCGCTGCGGGGGAGGCGCCATCGCGTGCCTTCCCCGCTTCATCGTCACGGATCAAAGCAGAGGCGCAGGCATGCCCAATCTGAATTTCGTCCTTCCGCACTGGATGTATTGGGGGGGACTAGCGCTCTTTCCCCTGTTGGCGATGTATCTGGTGTCGCAGCAGCAGCGCCGCGGGGTGCCGCGCGAGCCGATCGTGTTCACCGCCTACCTGTTCTGGCTTACCGCCGGCTTCGCGGGTATCCATCGCATGTATCTGAAGAGCTGGTGGGGGCTCGCATTCGTGCCGCTCCTGATCGGCGTCATCTACTGCAACGCCGAGGTGCGCGACGTCCACGATGCGGTGTCCAAGACCTTTGCCGCGCTTGAGCGCGCCCGGGCGGACCTGAAATCGGGGCTGGGCGACCTCGCCGAACGGGGGACACGGGGCGCGGCCGCCGACACGCCCGAAGTAGTAAGGGCGCGCGCCGAGGTCAGGTCACGGGAGGCCGACTACCAGGCCGCGAAGGCGGTGAGCGACCGCTGGTACGGCCTGGCACGCGACTTCGCGCTGGTCATCGCGGTGCTGATGCTCATCGACGCACTCCTGATCCCGGGGCTGGCCCGCCGGCGGCTCGAGCAGGAGCCGGCCGTCGCGCACGCCGAGCTCCGCCTCCCCGAGGTCCACGAGCAGGGGACCGGCGAGGACCCCACCAGGGCGCTGCATACCCGCTTCACCGACGCGATCGAATGGATCAACGTCAAGGCCGGGACGTACGTCGCCTACTGGGCGGTGATCTCGGTCTTTGTCTACTACTACGAAGTGATAGCGAGATTCCTCTTCAACTCGCCCACCAACTGGGTGCACGAGAGCATGTTCCTGATGTACGGCATGCAGTACATGATCTCCGGGGCGTACGCCTACCGCGAGGACCAGCACGTGCGGGTGGACGTCGTCTACGCGAAGCTCTCGCCTCGCGGCAAAGCGATCGCAGACATCATCTCCTCGGTGTTCTTCTTCATCTTCACGCTCACCATGCTCTGGACGGGTGGCCGCTTCGCCCTCGACGCCGTGCACAACGGCGAGACCTCGTTCACCGAGTGGGGTATCCAATACTGGCCGGTAAAGCTGACCATCCCGATCGGCGCGGCACTGATCGTCCTGCAGGGCGTGTCCAAGCTAATCAAGGACATCCTGTTCGTCATGCGTAAGGAGGCGTGAGCCGTGGGACTCGAAATTCCGATCGAATGGCTGACCCTGCTGCTGTTCGGCTCGCTCGGGCTGCTGCTCATGCTCGGCCTGCCGATGGCATTCTGCACCGGCAGCCTGGCGACAATCTTCCTGTTCGTCTTCGGCAACCCGGCGATTCTCAATATGATGCCGGCACGCATCTTCCCGTTCATGACCGACTATCAGCTCTCCGCAGTGCCGTTGTTCATCTTCATGGCGGCGATCCTGGAGAAGGCCGGCATCATCGAGGAGCTGTTCGACGTCATCTACAAGTGGCTCGGAGCGCTCCGGGGCGGACTCGCGTCGGCGACGGTGCTCGCCTGCACTGTGCTGGCGGCGATGGTCGGAGTGGTCGGCGCTACCGAAGTGACGATGGGCATGATCGCGCTGCCGGCGATGCTGCGGCGCAATTACGACGCCAAGCTCGCTTGCGGATCGCTCCTCGCGGGCGGCACGCTCGGCATCCTGATTCCGCCCTCGGTGATGGCGATCGTCTACGCAGTGGTGGCGCAGCAATCGCTCGGCGAACTGCTGGTCGGCTCAGTGTTCCCCGGCCTGCTGCTCTCGGGCATGTACATCATCTATATCACCGTGCGCTGTTACATCAATCCCGTCCTAGGTCCGGCGCTCGCGCCTGAGGAGCGGGTGAGCCTGGCGGAGAAGCTGCGCCTACTGCGCAATACCATCGCGCCGATCCTGCTCATCCTGCTCGTGCTCGGCGTGATCTTTTTCGGTATCGCGACGCCGGTCGAGGCCGCGGGCATCGGTACCTTCGGCGCGCTGGTGGTGTGCGCGCTCAACCGCCGGCTGAACTGGATCAACGTCCACGGGGCGGCGATCGCAACGCTGAAGGCGACATCGATGGTGATGTGGATCTTTTTCGGCGCCACCATGTTCGTCGGATTCTTCATCGTCAAGGGCGGCCAGGAGTTCGTTGCTACGTCGATCATCGGCACCGGGCTGCCGCCCTACGGCATTCTGGCGCTCATGATGGTGATCTTGTTCGTGCTCGGCATGTTTCTAGACTGGGTCGGCATCCTCCTGCTCACCGTGCCGATCTTCGTTCCGATTCTGATCAAGCTCAGCTTCGGCGGCTTGCTCGGCTTCTCGGGCGTAAGGCCAGAAGACATCACGCTCTGGTACGGTGTGATCTTCATCGTCAACATGCAGATGGCGTTTCTGTCGCCGCCGTTCGGCTACTCGCTCTTTTACCTGAAGAGCGTGGCGCCGCCGGAAGTCTCCATGGCCACCATCTTCCGGGCCGCGGTGCCGTTCATCTGTCTGCAGGCGATCGGCAACGCGCTGTGCATCGTCTTTCCGCAAATCGTCCTGTATCTGCCGGGTAAGTTCTACGCCGGGCACTGACGTCTGGGGCCGCGGCGGCGCGCGCTCCGCCGCCGATATAATTGCCGGTCTTTTCTGGGGGCTTGCTCTGGACGCTAAGCTGCTCGTTCGCCTGATCAGCCGGGAGCGCGGATTGTTTCTGGGCGCGCTGGTGGTCGGCGCGGCTCTGGCCGGGATGGGCGTGCCGCTCGACTTCGTGCTCTTCGGCTTGGCCCTCGCCGGCGTGGCGCTGTTCCACCACCACACGATGTATGTGGCGCTGGCCGGCCTCGCCGTGGTCACGCTCTACAAGCTCGGCTTCACCGGATTCAAGGAGGGCGCCGGGCTGGACGGTTTCGTGGCGCACCTCGGCCACGAATGGGTAATCCTCTCGAACCTGTTCGGACTGCTGCTCGGCTTTGCGCTGCTTTCCAACCATTTCGAGGAGAGCAGGCTCCCGGCGGTGCTGCCGCACTGGCTGCCCGACGACTGGAAGGGCGGCTTCGTGCTGCTGGCGATGATTTTCGTGCTCTCGTCTTTCCTCGATAACATCGCCGCGGCCATCATCGGGGGGACCGTCGCGGCGACCGTCTTCCGGCACAAGGTGCACATCGGCTACCTGGCGGCGATCGTCGCCGCCTCCAACGCCGGAGGCGCGGGCAGCGTGGTCGGGGACACCACCACCACCATGATGTGGATCGACGGCGTCAGCCCGCTCGACGTACTCGAGGCGTATGTCGCTGGCATCCTCGCGCTGGTGATCTTCGGCATCCCGGCGTCGCTGCAGCAGCAGCGCTACTCGCCGATCATCAAGGACGCGGCGGTGAGGCATCGCGTCGACTGGCCGCGCGTCACGATCGTCGCGATCATCCTAGTCGTGGCGATCGCGACCAATGTATTCGTCAATCTGCGCCTGCCGGAAGTCTCCGACCGCTTCCCGTTCATCGGCGCCGCGGTTTGGGCAGCGCTACTGCTGACCGCGGCGTGGCGGCAGCCTGACTGGAAGGTGCTCCCGGCGGCCTTCAAAGGGAGTGTTTTCCTGCTCTCGCTGATCCTTTGCGCGTCGATGATGCCGGTGGAAAAGCTTCCGGCCGCCGCCTGGCGGACCGCGCTCGGCCTGGGTTTCGTCTCCTCGGTATTCGACAACATCCCGTTGACCGCACTGGCGCTGAAGCAGGGCGGCTACGACTGGGGCTACCTCGCGTTCGCGGTGGGTTTCGGCGGCTCGATGATCTGGTTCGGTTCCAGCGCCGGCGTTGCGCTATCGAACCTCTATCCGCAGGCGAAATCGGTCGGGCTGTGGCTGAAGCATGGCTGGCACGTCACGCTGGCCTACGTCGTCGGATTCTTCTTTATGCTCGCGATCAACGGCTGGCATCCGAACGCGCCCCACAAGGCGCAACACGGGCCGACGAAGACCGGCGCACAGTCGGCGGCGGGCGTATACGCATCGCGCTAGGGACCTTCGTCCTGGCGATCCGCGAGTTCCTGATCGACCTGCGCGGCGGAGCGAACCGGTCGCGCAGGAAGTGACGCCGCGGCCTAGGGCGCGGCGGCGATCGAGCGCAGCACCCGCAGTTCTTCCCGCAGTTGCTCTAGCTCGCTGCGGTCGGCGAATGCGAGAACCCAATGCGTCAGGCGGCCGTCGGCGCCGTGCACCATGCCGATCGAGAGGTCTACCTCCGCCGCCGAGCCATCCCTGCGCCGGGCGCGCATCTGCGCCCGAAGCGGAGCCTCGTCGAACATGCTGGCCGCGCCCTCGTCCTCTGGGAACAGCAGCGTGATCGAGGGCCGGCCGATCGCCTCCTCGCCTCGGTAGCCGAAGAACGCCTCGAACGCCGGGTTTACGTAGGTGAGCGGGCGCCCCTTCGCGGCCGCATCGGCCAGCGCCACCGGAAAGCCGCAGGCCGCGAGCGCGGCGCGGCTGAGCGCGCTGTCCGCGAGGAGGCGGGCAAGCGCCGGCGCCGGCGCGTGAGCCTTGCCGTTGGGGGCTCTGTCAGAAAGTGTCATGCCCCGCTTTTGCCACGGCGCGGTTCTCCGGGCAAGTGCGTACGCCGGTTCCCGCCGGGGAAATTCCGTCGCGTGTGACAAACCCCACAGTCGCCGCCCTACGGCGGCCGCCCGCCTCAGGCGGCGCGTTTGGGCCGCAAGGAGAGGGAGTAGCAGGTCCGGCGCAGGCGGTTGAGATCGCCGTTCTCGATCGCCTCGCGCAGATAGCTCATGTTGCTGTCGATCTCGGACTGGTACAGATTCGGCCCGTTGAAGTGCGCCTCGGCCCAGCAGTCCGCGCTGCCGAGCTTGCGGTTGATGCGATCCCGCGCCACGTACTCATAGAAGCCGGGCGTCTTGTAGATCAAGTCCTCCGGCGAGGCGTAGCGCACGATCTCGCGGCCGTCGGCCAGGGTTTCGCGCGCGATCGAGCCGAGGACGAACTCCTTGTACAGAAACTCGCGGCATTTCTCGAGGTACATGCGATCCGACATCTGCCCGATGAGATCGGCCGTGCCGACCATGTGGCCAAGCAGCCTGTCCTTCGGGTCGTCTACCTTGATGTCGTCCACGTCCATCTCGTAACCGGTGAAATGCACCAGCCGCGACGCGGTCTCGGCCTCGGTGTGGAAGCCGATCTTCGGCAGGTAGCGCAGCAGGAAGTCGGCGCTACGGCTGACATGTATCTTCGTGAACACTGCGCCGTTCTCGACGTCCGACTCCGACGCGCGCCGCATGTACCCCGAATCGTGCAGCAGCGCGATCACCACGCCGAGGATCGCGCGCCGTGCGCCGAGGCGCTCGGAGGCAGCGCGCACGCGGTCGTGGCCCTCGATCAGGCGCGCCATGGCAAGCGTCATGTCGAGGGTGTGACGCGCGTCATGGTAGAGCGTGTCGCACGGCAGGTATCCGGGGAAGTTCCCTTCGAACAGCGCCTTGACGTCGTCGAAGGCGCGCGCGAGCGCGGCAAATTCCGCCCCCGGGTAGCGCGCGGCAAACAGCGCCAGCACCGTATCCCGCACCTCGTCTGCGTCCTCGACGTTGACCCGGTTGGTGACGTCGTTCTGGTTGAGGCGGTCGATCATGGAGGCGCTGCGGCGGGGACGGGTCCGGATATCACGAAATTATCTCCGCAGGATTACGCCGGCCGCAAGAAAATTTATCCGATTGTCGCGTTCCAACGGTAAATTCGCGTCAAGCAAGGCAAAAACAAGCAAGAAAGCGGGAGCCGGCCGATAAGCCGGGTTCTGTGCGAGGACCCCCGGAGGGACCCCCCGGCAGCCATTCCTCTGGACCGGGGGTCACCCCCCGGTTCTAGCCACCTACCCGCAGGCTTGGCCGAGCCGGCCTCCGGTGCTTGCGCACCACGCCTGCCTATTTGGTGTTGCTCCGGATGGAGGTTGCCCGTTTCACCCCCCGGGGTCGACCCCCGGGGACTCGTCTCTGTGGCCCTGTTCGTCGCCTTCGCGCCGCTTGCGCGGCGCTCATCCGCGCCGGGGTGTTACCCCGCATCCCGCTCTATGGAGCCCGGACTTTCCTCCGCGCCTCGCGGCACGGCGGCTGCCTGGCCGGCTCCCGCAGTCATTTTACCGTGCCGCAGCGGCCGCCCGAGGCCGGAAATGGCGCAGATCGGCGTAGAACGCCGGAGAGCCGTTTGCGGCGAGCCACCCCGGATAGCCGAAGACCGGCAGCGGGGGCAGCTCCTTCGGGGAGGTCAGGCTCGAAATCCGCGCGGCTGCCTGCGCGTCGAGATCCTCGCCGGGCCTCGCGAGCACCACCTTGCACGTAATTCCCGCGTAGGGCGCGAGCGCCTGCTCCAGCACCGCGTGACCGACCACGACGATGCGCAGGGCGTCGACGACCCGCGCACGCTGCTCCCAGAAGAGCTCGCGCCAGCGACCCGCAAGCAGCAGATCCATCAGCGCCGCGTCCGCGCAGGCGACGATCGCTCCGCCTTCGTCGAAGATCGTGAGCATGTCCCGCAGGCGGCCGCGCCGGCCGCGGCCAAGCTCCCGCTCCCGCGGTATCTCGGAGGCGTGCATCGCGTTGACGCGCGCCTTGGTCTTCGGAAAGGCGAGCCAGGCGAGGGCGTTGAACAGATCGTGGCGGCTTCCCGCACGCGTCTGCACGCGGCCCGTCTCGTACACCTGCAGTTCGTAGTACGGGTCGGCCGCCGCGGGCGGCACGAAACGGATCGGCTTGCCGCTCTCGCTCCTCAGGCCGGCCTCCTCGGACAGCGAGTTCAGAAGTCCCAGCGGGGGCGAACCGCCGGTCCTGTCGAGCCACTGCCTGACCGGATCGAAGATCGGGTGCTTCAGGCCAGCTTCCACGGCACGGTCTCGCCGGCCCGCAGCGGCACGAGCGTCTCCGCGCCGAAGCCGTAGGACGACGGCACTTCCCAGGACTCGCGCACCAGCGTGATCGTGCCGCGATTTTCCGGCAGCCCGTAGAACGCAGCGCCGAAGCGGCTGGCGAAGCCCTCCAGGCGATCCAGCGCCCCGGCCTCTTCGAACGCGGTTGCGTAGAGCTCCATCGCGGCGTGCGCCGTGTAGATCCCGGCGCAGCCGCAGGCCGCCTCCTTCGCGGTGCGAGCGTGAGGCGCGCTGTCGGTGCCAAGAAAGAACTTCGGGTTCCCCGAGATCGCGGCCTCGACCAGCGCCTCGCGGTGCGGCTCGCGCTTCAGCACTGGCAGGCAGTAGTGGTGGGGCCGCAGCCCGCCGAGGAACAGGGCGTTGCGGTTGAGCAGCAGGTGATGCGCGGTGATCGTCGCCGCGACGTTCGCGCCCGTTACCTCGACGTATTGCACGGCGTCGCGCGTCGTCACGTGCTCGAGCACCACCTTCATTCCCTGGAAGCGTTCGACCAGCGGTCCCAGAATTTCGTCGATGAACGCCTTCTCGCGGTCGAACACGTCGACCTCCGGATCGGTGACCTCGCCGTGGATCAGCAGCGGCAACCCAACCTCCTCCATGCGCTCGAGCGCCGCGAAACAGCGCGACAGCCGGGTCACGCCGGCGTCGGAGTGGGTCGTCGCACCCGCCGGATAGAGCTTGACGCCGTGAATGCGCCCCGAAATCTTGGCGCGCGTGATCTCTTCCGGCGGCGTGTCGTCGGTCAGGTACAGCGTCATCAGCGGCTCGAACGCGGCGCCCGCCGGCAGCGCGGCGAGGATGCGCTCCCGGTATTCGACCGCCTGCTGCGTGGTCCGGATCGGCGGCTGCAGATTCGGCATCACGATGGCGCGTGCGAAGCGTCGGGCCGTATGCCCGAGCACCGCAGCGAGGGACGGACCGTCGCGCAGATGCAGATGCCAGTCGTCCGGGCGCGCGAGCGTCAGCCTATCCATGGGCCGATTCTACTTGTCGCGGCGCCTCTCCCTGGCGGCTGCCGCATAAAGCGCGCGGCGCGGCGCGCCGGTGATGCGCGCCGCGAGCCTTGCCGCCTCGCTCGCGGGCAGCGACTCGAGCAGCACCGCGAGGATCTTCTCGCCGGCGGCGAGATCGGCTGCCTTCGCCTCCGCCGCGCCGAGCACCAGCACGAATTCGCCCTGCCTGCGGTGCGTGCCGGAGGCGAGCCAGCGCGGCGCCTCGCCGAGCGGCATCCGGGCGATCTCCTCGAACATCTTGCTCAGCTCGCGCGCGATCACGATCTCGCGCCGCGGGCCGAAGCGCACGAGCAGCGCCTCGACGGTTTCCAGCACGCGGTGCGGCGCCTCGTACAGGATGACGGGGCAGGAGACATCGAGTGACTCGAGGAACGCGGCGCGCGCCCTGGCGCCCTCGGCCGGCGGGAAGCCGGCGAACAGGAACCGGTCCGAGGCGAAGCCCGACGCCGAGAACGCGGCAACGGCGGCGCTCGGGCCCGGCAGCGGGACCACGCGAAGGCCTTCGCGGTGGGCGGCCTCGACGAGCAGTGCGCCTGGATCCGAGATCGCCGGAGTGCCGGCATCGCTGACCAGGGCGACGCTGCGGCCTTCGCGCAGCGCCGCCAGAAGCTGTGCGCCGGCGCGTCGCTCGTTGTGCGCGTGCAGCGCCACCGTGCGGCCGGCGATACCGTGCCGCGCCAGCAGCGCGCGCGTGGTGCGCGTGTCCTCGCAGGCGATCAAGTCTGCGGCGCGCAGGACGTCGACCGAGCGCGGGCTCGCGTCGGCGAGGTTGCCGATCGGCGTGGCGACGATGTAGAGCGTTCCGGCCATGGGTCAACCCCGGGGCGCCCGGGGGCGTTAAGCCTGCCATGAACCGGGCCGGCGCGCGAGCTGAGGATCTGTGCGCGGCGCTGCTGCGCCGCGCGGGGCTGAGGGTGCTGGCGCGCAACTGGCGCTGCCGCCACGGCGAGATCGACTTGGTGGCGGAGGAGGCGGGCACGCTGGTATTCGCCGAGGTGCGCTTGCGCAGCGGCGCGGGCTTCGGCGGCGCCGCAGAGAGCGTCACCGCGGCCAAGCGCGCGCGGCTGATCGCGGCGGCGCGGCTTTACCTGTCGCGGCGGCCCGAGGCCGATTGCCGCTTCGACGTCCTGCTGCTCGATGCGCTCGACCCGGATCGCGTCGAGTGGATCCGCGACGCCTTCGCGGCCTGAGCAGTGCTGCCGGCCGCATCGCGGCCGCGGTGTAGAATCGGCGCCATGGGACACGCGGAGCAGGGCGCTGCGCTCGAGGCGCGCATCGCGTCGCATTTCGGCGACAGTGCGAGCCTCAAGCAGTCGGCGGCCCCGCTGCTCGCGGCGCCGATTGCGCGCGCGGCGGCGCTGATGGCGGGCGCGCTCGCCGCCGGCGGCAAGGTCCTGGCCTGCGGCAACGGCGGCTCGGCGGGCGACGCGCAGCATTTCGCCGCCGAGCTGGTCAACCGCTTCGAGGTGGAACGGCCGCCCCTCGCCGCGATCGCGCTCACTACGGACAGCTCCGCGCTCACCTCGATCGCGAACGACTACAGCTACGACCAGGTGTTCGAGAAGCAGCTGCGCGCGCTCGGCCGCAGGGGCGACGTGCTGCTCGCGATCTCGACGAGCGGCAACTCGGCGAGCGTGGTGGCCGCGGTGGCCGCGGCACGGCAGCTCGGCGTGACCACGGTGGCGCTCACCGGGCGCGGCGGCGGCCGGATCTCGGCGCAGCTTACGCCCGACGACGTTCACATCTGCGTGCCGCACGAGCGCACCGTGCGGATCCAGGAGGTCCACCTCCTGGCGCTGCACTGCCTGTGCGACGGCATCGACCTGCTGCTATTCGGAGCCAAGAAATGACACCTCTCCGCACCCTGGCCCTGCTCGCCCCGTTGCTGCTCGCGTTCGCCCTGCAGGGGTGCATCGAGATGGCCGCCGTTGGCGCCGGCACGGCGGTGCTCTCGGCGCAGGACCGCCGCACCACCGGCGCCCAGATCGAAGACGAGGGCATCGAGCTGCGCGCGGGCAACCATATCAGCCAGACCTACGGTGACAAGGTGCACGTCAACGTCACCTCGTACGACCGCAACGTCCTGCTGACCGGCGAGGTGCCGGACGCGAACACGCGCGCCGCCATCGAGAAGATCGCGGCAGCGGTACCGAACGTGCGCGGCATCACCAACGAGCTCCAGGTCGCCGGCAATTCCTCGCTCACCTCGCGCGCCAGCGACGCCACGATCACCGGCAAGGTGAAGGCGCGCTTTCTCGATGCGGGCAAATTCAGCCCGCTGAGCGTCAAGGTCGTGACCGAGGCTTCGGTGGTGTACCTGCTCGGCATCGTCACCGAGCAGGAAGCGGCGGATGCCGTGGAGATCGCGCGCACCACCGGCGGCGTGCGCAAGGTGGTCAAGATCTTCGAATACTGCAAGCCGACCGACCCGGCCTGCCGGCCGCCCGAGAAGGGCAAGGGCGACGCCTCCAAGGGCAAGAGCGGCTGAGCCGGGGCTCCGGCCGTGCCGGCCCCCGCTTTCGAGCGCAAGATCTTCGCGCCGCGGGACGCGGGGCGCCTCGCCGCGAGACTGCCGCGCCCGCTCGTGTTCACCAACGGCGTGTTCGACCTGTTGCACCGGGGCCATGTGACGTATCTCGCGCAGGCGCGCGCGCTCGGCGCGGCGATGCTGGTAGCGCTGAATAGCGATGCGTCGGCGCGCAGGCTCGGCAAGGGCGCGAACCGGCCGCTTAACGCGCTCGCGGACCGCCTCGCGGTGATCGCCGCGCTCGAATCGGTGGATGCGGTTACCTCGTTCGACGAGGACACGCCCCAGGCGCTGATCGAGGCGGTGCGGCCCGAGGTGCTGGTGAAGGGCGGCGACTGGCCGGTAGATCGCATCGTGGGCGCGCCCGGCGTTCTCGCCCGCGGTGGGCGGGTGGTTGCGATACCGTTCGAGCACCAGCGCTCGACGACCGCTCTGGTCGAGGCGATCAGGAAAGCCTGAGCGCGAAGCAGAGTGCGCCCGGCGTCGGGCGCGCAAGGTAGGGGTCGACCTCGCGAAACCCGAGGCCGCGATAAAGGGCGATCGCCGGCGCAAGCTTCGGCAGCGTGTCGAGGACCAGCCGCCGAAACCCGCGCCGCCTCGCCTCGTCGATGACCGCGAGGGCAAGGCGCCGGCCGAGGCCGGTCCCGCGGTACGCCGCGCGCACGTACATGCGCTTCATTTCCCCGGTCGCTCCGTCCAGGCGCCGGAGCGCGACGCATCCGGCCGCGGCCCCGGCGCTGCGCGCGAGCAGCAGGGCGCCCGCGGGCGGCGCGTACTCCCCCGGCAGCGCAGCGAGCTCGCCGTCGAAATCGCCGAAGCAGAGCGCCTCCTCGACCAGCGCCGCGTACTCCCGGAACAGCACCTGCACCTCCTCGATGTCCTGGGGCGTGGCGGGCGCGATGACGGGCACAATGCATTCTACAATCGCCATCCCATGCGGCTGCATCAGGTCAAGATCGACTACGTCGCCGAGCAGGACCGGCTGCTGATGCTGATCGCGGCGAGCGAGAAGGTCGAAGTTCGCATGTGGCTCACGCGCCGCTTCGTCAAGCTGCTGTGGCCGCTGCTGGTGAAGCTCGCAGAGGAGGTCAGCCCGCGCATCCGCACGCAGGCCAATCCCGAGGTGCGCAAGGCGCTGCTCGGCATCGAGCACGAGCAGGCGGTGCAGAGGGCGAATTTCTCGAAGCCCTACGACGACAGCACGCGCGCGACGCCGCTCGGCGCCGAGCCGCTGCTGCTCGCGCGCATCCAGACGGGCCACGACCCGAGCGGCCATCCGGTGGTGGCGCTGCACCCGGCCGAGGGCCAGGGCCTCACCCTGACGCTCGACCCGGTACTGCTGCATTCGGTGTGCCGGCTGCTGCAGGCGGCGGTGAAGAAGAGCGACTGGGACATGGAGCTGCAGCTTCCCGGCGTGGCGCCGGAAGAGGCGCCCGAGCGCGCCCGGCGCACGATCAACTAGCGGGGAGCGGAGGACGATGGATCTCACGGCGGCGATGCGGGAACAGTTCCGGGGCCGGCTCCCGGACTTGCTGGGAATGGAGCTGGTCGAGGCCGCGCCCGACAAGGTCGTCGCCCGCCTCGAGGTGCGCAGGGACCTGTGCACGGTCGGGGACAACCTCCACGGCGGCGCGATCATGGCGTTCGCCGATACCCTCGGCGCGGTGGCGGCGATCCTCAACATGCCGCAGGGCGCGCGCACCACCACCATCGAATCGAAGACCAATTTCATCGGCGGCGCCGCGCTCGGCACGCGGATCGTCGGCGAGTCGGTGCCGGTGCACAAGGGCCGCACCACGGTCGTATGCCAGACGACGATCCGCAGCGAGGCCGGCAAGCTCGTCGCGCTGGTGACGCAGACCCAGCTTGTGATCGCCGCGAAATAGTCGCGAACTGCGGGTATAATAGGAGTTCTTTTTGGATCAAGGTGTTACGCTTATCAGTTCCGGCTTCGAAAAACTCGGCCTGATCCCGCCTCTGTTGCAGGCGGTCAAGGATCTCGGCTATGACCAGCCGACCCCGGTGCAGGAACAGGCCATCCCGGTGGTGCTGCAGGGCCGCGATCTCATGGCGGGTGCGCAGACCGGCACCGGCAAGACTGCGGCATTTGCGCTGCCGACGCTGCAGCGCCTGGCGCCGCTCGCCAGCACCTCAGCATCACCCGCTCGCCACCCGGTGCGCGTGCTGGTGCTGGCGCCGACGCGCGAGCTCGCGATCCAGGTCGAGAGCAGCTTCCGCGACTACGCGAAGCATCTGCCCCTGAAGTGCGCGATCGTCTACGGCGGCGCCGACATGAACGCGCAGATCGAGCAGCTGCGGCGCGGCGTCGAAGTGCTGGTGGCCACGCCCGGACGGCTGCTCGATCACGTGCAGAACAAGACCGTCATGTTCAACCAGGTGTCGGTCTTGATCCTGGACGAGGCGGACCGCATGCTCGACATGGGCTTCCTGCCGGACATCAAGCGCATCATCGCGCTGCTGCCGCCGGTGCGGCAGAACCTATTGTTTTCCGCCACGTTTCCGGACGAGATCCGTAACCTTGCCAAGACGCTGCTGCGCAACCCGGCCGAAATCCAGATCGCGGCGCGCAACGCGGCCGCCGAGCTCGTCACCCACGTCGTGCATCCGGTGGCGCGCGAAAAAAAGCGCGAGCTGCTCTCCTACCTCATCCAGACTCGCGGCCTGAAGCAGGTGCTGGTGTTCTGCGGCACGCGCATCGGCGCCAATCGCCTCGCGCACCAGCTGCGCCGGGATCATATCCACGCGGATGCAATCCACGGCGACAAATCCCAGGCCGAGCGCGAGGCGGCGCTCGAGGCCTTCAAGGCGGGTAAGACTGCGGTACTGGTGGCGACCGACGTCGCCTCGCGCGGCCTCGACATCGAAGGCCTGCCGCAGGTGATCAACTTCGATGTGCCGCACTCGCCCGAAGACTACGTTCACCGCATCGGCCGCACCGGGCGCGCCGGGCTCACGGGCGAGGCCATCTCGCTGGTCGCGTCCGAGGACATGGATGCGCTGGCCGCGATCGAGAAACTGATCCGCAAGAAGATCGAGCGCGTCCTGATCCCGAGCTTCGAGCCGAGCACCGGCACGGTCGCGACGCTGATGGGGGGCGAGCCGAGGCGCGGAGGTCGCGCACCGCGCGGCCAGCCGCCGGAGCGCGCCAGGCATCCGCAGCCGCACGCGGCGCGGCCGGAGCCCAAGCCGGCGGCGAACGCCGATCCGATCTTTTCCAAGCCCTACGAGCCCGGCAACGCGCCGGCTTCCAAGCCCCAGCAGCAGCAGCCGACCTCGCAGCGCCGGCGCGAGCGCCCCGTCGCCGCGTTGCTCGGCGGCTTAAAGCGCTAGAGCGCGCGGCCCCTAGAACGGCAGGGGCGCGCCCGGCTTGAGCGGCTGCAGCGCGGCGCGGAATTCCGCCTCGATGCGCGCCAGCGCTTCGCCCGAGTCGCCCTCGAAGCGCAGCACCACGACCGGCGAGGTGTTCGACGCCCGCGCCAGCCCGAAGCCGTCGGCGTACTCCGCGCGCACGCCGTCGATGGTCAACACCCGCTCGGACCCCGGAAACACCGCGGCGCGGTCGCGCGAGACGGCCTGCTGCAGCCGGTGCACGAGCGCGTGCGGCTCGCCCTCGGCAAGCTTCCAATTGAGCTCGGGCGTCGAGGGCGCGTCGGGCAGGCTTTCAAGCACGGCCGCGGCGTCGGCCTCCTTCGACAGAATCTCCAGCAGCCGCGCCCCGGCGTAGAGCGCATCGTCGAATCCGTACCAGCGCTCCTTGAAGAAGATGTGGCCCGACATCTCGCCGGCGAGCGGGGCGCCGGACTCCTTCAGCTTCGCCTTGATAAGGGAATGGCCGGTCTTCCAGATCACCGGCCGGCCGCCGTGGCGCTCGATCCACGGCGCCAGCAGCCGCGTGCATTTGACGTCGTAGACGATCTCGGCGCCCGGATTGCGCGACAGCACGTCCTTCGCGTAGAGCATCAACTGGCGATCGGGGAAGATGATCGCGCCCCCGGGCGTGACCACGCCGAGCCGGTCGCCGTCGCCGTCGAACGCCAGTCCGAGCTCGAGCTTTTCCTGCCTGACCTTCGCGATCAGGTCCTTCAGGTTTTCCGGGCGCGACGGGTCGGGATGATGGTTCGGGAAGCGCCCGTCCACGTCGCAGTAGAGCTCGGCAACCTCGCAGCCGAGGCGCCGGTACAGCTGCGGCGCCACCGCGCCCGCGACCCCGTTGCCGCAATCGATCGCGATGCGCATGGGGCGCGCGAGCCTGGCGTCGCCCGCGATGCGCTCGACGTAGGCCTCGAGGACCGGCTGCCGCGACCGCTTGCCGCTGCCGGCGGCGAATTCCCCGGCCTCGATGCGCCGGCGCAGCGCCTGGATCGCGTCACCCGACAGCGTTTCGCCGGCGACCACCATCTTGAGGCCGTTGTACTCGGGCGGGTTGTGGCTGCCGGTCACCGTCGCGGCGCTGCCGCAGCCGAAATGGTGCGCCGCGAAGTACGCCGCAGGGGTCGGCACCACGCCGAGCTCGATCACGTCCGCCCCGGCGGCGTTCAGGCCGTCGATCAGCGCGGCGACGAGCGCCGGGCCGGAAAGGCGGCCGTCGCGCCCGACGGCGAAGCCCGGCGCGCCGCGCTCGCGCCCGAGGCTGCCGAGCGCGCGGCCGATCTCGCGCATCGCCGCGGGCGTCAGCGCGCCTGCGGTGAGGCCGCGTATGTCGTAGGTACGGAAGATTTCGGCGGGGATTTTCACGCGCTTGCGAGGAATTCGATGACGCGCCGTGCGAGCCAGTCGCCGCGGCCAGGGAAACCCGCGTGGCCGCCCGCGCGAGGAAATTCTAGCATCACCGCCGGTAGCCGATCGTCGACGGCATCGAGCACTTGCGGCGGCATGAACGGGTCGTTGCGCGCATTCAGCAGCAGCGTGGGCGCCGCGATGCGGCGCAGCAGCGGCACGCTCGAGGCGCGCCTCCAGTAGTCGTCGGCGTCCCGGAAGCCGTGCAGCGGCGCGGTCACGAGATCGTCGAACTCGTGCAGGGTCGCCACGCGTGCCACGCGGCCGCGGTCGGCCGCGAGCCAGCCGAGCGAGATCTTCGCCAGCGCCTTTGCCTTCAGCGTGAACAGGAACAGCCGCGTGTAGAGCCTGCGGTTCAGGCCGCGGTCGAGAGCGCGGCCGCAGGCCGCGACGTCGAGCGGCGCCGACACCGCGACCGCGCGGCGCGGCACCGCAGCGGCTCCGGCCTCGCCGAGGTACTTCAGCAGCGCGTTGCCGCCCAGCGAAATGCCGACTGCGTAGTCGGCGCCGAGGCGACGCAGGATCCAGGCGACTTCCTCGCTGTCGCCCGAGTGATATGCGCGCGGCAGGCGGTTGAGGCTCCCGGAGCAGCCG
>DATJXO010000084.1:0-4909 GCA_035500055.1 Burkholderiales bacterium
TTCCCGAAGCACAGCGCGCGCAGGGTCTTCGCGTCGACGCCGCGCCGCAGCAGCTCGTCGGCCACCGCGCGCAGGTCCGCGAGCTTGTCCATGGTGCCGAAGGCGCCGACGCCGTCGAGGTCGGTGCCGAACATGACGTGCTCCGGCCCGACCGCGTCGGCCATGCGCAGCAGCTCGTCGGCGTAGCCCGACGGCACCGAGCCGACCGTGCGCTTGAGCGACCACAGCCCGATCGCCCCGCCGCGCTGCGCGATCTTCCTCGCGTAGTCGATGTACAGCAGGCGCGAGAGGCTGCTCGACTGCTGCCAAGAATACTGCGTCGCGGAGATCGAGCTGTGCGACCAGATCGGCGGCACCGCCGACACCTCCAGCGCGCGGTCGATGGCCGGGCCGGTCGCGTGCGCGAGGTCGACCAGCATGCCGAGCCGGTTGCAGGCGCGGATCACGTCGGCGCCGAGGTCGGTGAGGCCGCCGTGCTCGGGCCGCTCGGTCTGGAAGTCGCCGAGCGCGTTGCGGATGTAGTGCACCAGCTGCAGGTGCCGCAGCCCGCCGGCGTAGGCCTCGTCGAGCAATTCGAGGCCGTCGGCGGCCAGCCCGGCGCCCTCGAGCGCGATGACCACGCGCGGCGCGCCGCCGCGCGCAGCCTCGAGGTCGGCGGGCGCCTCGATGTGCGCCAGCCCGTCGCGCGAGAGGTAGGCGCGCACCTGCGCCAGGCGGCGGCGGAAATGCGCCGCCTGCTCGCCCGGCTTCGGCTCGGCGCGCTGCTCGATGCCGCGCGGCGTGCGGTGGGTCCAGGGCGTGTCGCCGACGATGCTCCAGGCGAGCAGCGTCACGCCCGCCTGCTCCATCTCCGCGCGCAGCGAGCGCAGCCGCGAGGAGAACATGCCGATGTGGGAATGGGCGTCGGCGATCGGCGGCTCGGCGCCGGCGCGCGCCGCCGGCGCGAAGGCGAGCGCGGCGGCCGCGCCGAGGAACCTGCGCCTGCCCGCCCGAAGCGGACGCGTCGATAAAGCCATGGCGTCGCGAAGATACACCCGAATCCGCCCCATCTGGCGGGACGGGTTCGATAGGCGGATGATTTCCGGGTGCGCCTCGCGCCCCTGACGCTCGTCGCCGCGCTGGCCGCCTGCGACAACGCGCCGCCGGCGGAGCCCGAGCCGCCGCCCCCGGCGCTGACGCGGGCCGCCGCCGAGCAGATCGCGCGGCTGAGCGCCTACACGCCGGCCGAGCAGTGCGGCCGCGCCTCGGCCCAGTCGTTCCACAGCGGCTGGAAGAGCGCCGCCACCGACCCGAAGGAACGCGGCAAGTCCGCGGACTACGTCAACCACTACAACCGCAGGCTCGACAAGTGCTTCGTGCTGGTGACGGTGCAGCGCGCGGCGCGCGGGCCCGGCCGCGCCGAGCCCGCGCCCGCGCCCACCGTGGTGCGGATGCTGATCGACGTCGGCGAGGGCGAGCTGCTCGGCGAATACCTCGGCCCGGCGACCGAGGGCTCGCCGCCGGCGCTGCCGGCCCGCTGCCGCGTCGGCGACTACTACTGCGGCTCCGGCAAGGAGTGGCTGGTCCTCGCCGCGCCGTACATGGAGCGCTGAGCCCGCCTACAGGCCGAGGTAGGCCTGGCGGATCTCGGGCATCTCCTCGAGCTTCGCCGACGTGCCCTCGCAGAACAGGCGTCCCTCGGCCACCACGTAGGCGTAGTCGCAGAGCGCGAAGGCGAGGTGCACGTTCTGCTCGACCAGCAGGATCGAGAGGCCCTCCTCCTTCAGCGTCTTCAGCGTGGCGAAGATCTGGTGCACCACCACCGGCGCGAGGCCGAGCGAGAGCTCGTCGATCACCAGCAGGTCCGGGTCCGACATCAGGCCGCGCGCGATCGCGAGCATCTGCTGCTCGCCGCCGGAGAAGGTGCCGGCGGCCTGGCGCCGGCGCTCCTTGAGGCGCGGGAAAAGCGTGTAGGCGTGCTCCAGCCGGCTGGCGTAGCTGCGCGCGCCGCGCCGCGCGTAGGCGCCCATCTCGAGGTTCTCCTCGACCGTCATGGCGCTGAACAGCTGCCGCCCCTCGGGCACCAGCGCGAGGCCGCGCACCGTCTTCTGGTGCGGCGCCAGGCGCGTCACGTCCTCGCCCTTGAACAGCACGCGCCCGCCCCACGGCCGGATGCTGCCGGCGACCGCGCGCAGCGTCGTGGTCTTGCCGACGCCGTTGGCGCCGACGATGGTGGTCAGCCGCCCCCGCTCGGCGTCGAGCGACAGGCCCCAGACGACCTGCTGCTCGCCATAGCCGGCCTCCAGCTGCTCGACGCGCAGGATCGGATCGCTCATGCCGCGCGCAGCTTCGCCGCGAGGTCGGGGTCGCCGAGGTAGGCCTCGATCACCGCCGGGTCGTTGGCGACCGCGGTCGGCGGCCCCTCGGCCAGCTTGGCGCCCGAGTTGAGCACCACGATGCGGTCCGACAGGCTCATGATGGCCTGCATCAGGTGCTCGATCATCAGGATCGACACGCCGCTGGCGCGGATCGCGCGCAGGATCCCGATCATGCGCTCCACCTCGGTGGGGTTGAGCCCGGCGAGGACCTCGTCGAGCAGCAGCAGGCGCGGGCGCGCCGAGAGCGCGCGCGCCAGCTCGAGGCGCTTCTTGCCGGCGATGGTGAGCTGCGCGGCGGGCGTCTCGAGGCGGTCCTCCAGGCCGACGCGCTGGGCGGCCTGGCGCGCCGCGTCGCGCGCCTCGGCGAGCGGCAGGTTCTCGCGGCCGAAGCAGGCGCCGACGACGCAGTTCTCCAGCACGCTCATGTTTGCGAACGGCTGCACGATCTGGTGCGTGCGCGCGAGGCCGCTGCGCGCCACCCGGTAGGGCCGCAGCCCGGTGATGTCGCGGCCGGCGAACACCACGCGGCCCTCGTCCGGCGCGAACACGCCGTTGATGAGGTTGAACACCGTGGACTTGCCGGCGCCGTTCGGGCCGATCAGGCCGAGGATCGCGCCCTCCTCGACCGTGAAGCTCAGGTCCTGCACCGCCTGCAGGCCGCCGAAATGCTTGCCCAGGCCGGCGACTTCGAGCAGCGCGCTCATTCGAGGATCCCCCTGAGCCGCGGCCAGCGCCGGTAGAGCCACCCCATCAGGCCGCCGGGCGCGAACAGCACGATGGCGAGCAGCAGCACGCCGGAGATGACCAGCTGGAAGTGCGAGAAGCTCTCCGAGGTGAGCAGCCAGCCGCGCAGCTGCTCGTAGAGGAAGGCGCCGATCGCCGGCCCGACCACGGTGCCCTGGCCGCCGAGCATCGCGATCACGATGGTCTCGGTGGAAAGCTGCAGGTCGAACGCGTCGGGCGGCTGGATGAAAGCGCTCTTGAAGAAGTACAGGCCGCCGGCGATCGCCGGCAGGAACGCCGACAGGCTGTAGACCATCGCCTTGTAGCGCGGCGCCGGCACGCCGAGCACCGCCGCGGCGTCCTCGTTCTGGCCGATGGCGAGCAGGCCGAGGCCGAACTTGGAGCGCTTGACCGCGTAGCTCAGGTAGAGCGAGGCCGCCATGACGGCGACCAGCAGGTAGTAGATGATCCACAGCGCCCGCGCCGGCCCGCCGAGCGGCTGGAACAGCGCGGGCGAGAGGTAGATGCCGCTCGAGCCGCCCCACGGCTGGAAGGTCGAGACGAACGCCATCACGCCTTCGTTGACGCCGATGGTGGCGAGCGCGAAGTACACGCCGCGCAGCCGCAGGATGCCGAGGCCGAAGACCAGCGCCAGCGCGCTCACCGCGACGCCGCCGGCGGCGAGCGCGGCGGCGAGCGGCCAGCCGTGCGAGCCCATCAGCCAGACGCAGAGGTAGCCGCCGAGGCCGAAGAACACGATGCTGCCGAAGTTCACGTAGCCGGCGTAGCCGAGCATCATGTTGATGTTGCTCGCCAGCGTGACGTAGATCGCCGCCAGCAGCAGGCTCTCGCGCAGCTCGATGTCGTTGCCGAGCGCGGGCAGCGCCGCGAACAGCGCCACCACCGCGGCGATGATCCAGAAGAACGGGCGCCGCGCCATCGCTCAGTCCCTGCGCCGCGGCCAGAGCTGCACCAGGCCGCCGGGCAGCGCGATCAGCACCAGCACGAACAGCACGAACTCGATCACCAGCGTCCAGCTCACCGGCACGAACGGGGTGGTGAGCCCCTCGACCAGGCCGAGCGCGACGCCGGCGAGCAGCGCGCCGGTCGGGTTGCCGAGCCCGCCCAGCACCGTGACGACGAAGCTCTTCAGCTGGTAGGCGTCGCCCGAGAGCACGGTGAACGGGAACATGGTCGCGATCAGCATGCCGGCGACGCCGGCGAGCGCGGCCCCCAGGCCGAAGGCGAGCGCCAGCACCTGCGAGGTCGGGATGCCGACCAGCTCGGCCGCCTCGCGGTTGCCCGAGACCGCGCGCACCGCCTTGCCGATGCGCGTGCGGTAGAGGAACAGGTACAGCACGCCCGCGATCACCGCGGTGAGCGCCGCCGCCATCAGGTGCGTGCCGGGGAAGGTGTAGCGGCCGAGGCTGAAGCCCGGCAGCGACGCCGGCACGTTGAACAGGTCCGTGCTCCAGATCGCGGTGCCGAGGCCCACCAGCACCAGGTTGACCGAGAAGGTGGAGAGCAGGCTCATCAGCGGCGGCTGCCCGATCACGCGGTGCACCGAGATCCAGTACAGCGCCAGCCCGGCGAGGAACGCGCCCACCAGCACGATCGGCAGCGTCGCGTAGACCGGCAGGCCGGCGGCGCCGGCGAGCGCGTAGACGGCGAACATCCCGGCGACGATCAGCGAGCCGTGCGTGAGGTTGACGACGTCCATCACGCCCCAGATCAGCGTGATCCCCATCGCCGCGAGCCCGTAGACCGCGCCGATGAGCACGCCGTCCAGCAGCGAGGCAAGCAGCCCGATCATGTGTCCCCCCTACAGC